>CAYNUE010000001.1:0-135689 GCA_964400325.1 uncultured Sangeribacter sp.
TTTACCTTCCTTTCAGTTAGTGGTAGTTTTGTAGGCAGTAAGTAGCTCCGTCTTTACTTCTTTACAAGGGCGTCGGCCATGTCTGTTATCAGTTCGTGTAGCTGGAGGGGAGTGGTAAATTTTGTGGGTATAGCGTCATAGCCTACTATGGCGCCGATGATGTTACCGGCAACGGCACCTGTAGAATCACTGTCTCCGCCATGAGTCACTGCACACGTGAGACAAGTACCGAAGTCGTCTATGTGACGTAATACACTGAACACAGCAATGGCGAGGGTTTCTTCGGCAACCCAACCTTCACCGAGACCGTTCTCGATTATTTTCCAGTCAGGTAATGAGATGTCAGCAACCCGAACAGCCTTACGAATAATATCGACAAATTCGTTTATTGAGGAAGCGCGCTCTCCATATACCTCAGTTATTACGGATAGGGTAGTCTCAATGATTTTCTTGAAAACTTCCGTATTAACATGCTCGGTATTTACACACTCCTGTACGATTACAGCTAAGGCAGCCGATGAATAAGTGCTTAGTGGATGCAAATGTGTGAGAGCGGCAGCCTCTCCTGCTATACGCGCTGTTTCCTGAAGTGGCCAGCCGTGTGTAGCTCCATACAGCCCTATCGGTGCAACACGCATAACGCCTCCACACCCCTTACTATCGTTATGGGCCTTTTCCTCTCTATATATTGAAAGCAAAGCCGACATACATGTGTTGCCAGGTGCTCTACGTTGATTAAGTTCATCAATCTCACTTAAAGCTGACTTATACCCAGCCTCCACATTTCTGTTTGCCTGATGTCCGAACCATATCAGATAAGCATCACAAATAGTCGGCAGCAGAGGTCTCTCATTCTTTTCAGCCTCCAACAAAGCCTCAGCCGTATACAGAGTCATCTGCGTATCGTCAGAAAACAGCGCCTTCGGCTGGCCTTCCTGTTTATTCAACCACGGATACCTCATATCATACTCCTGCACGCCTTCATCACCATATCGTCCTATTATCTCATTATACGAGTAAACAAACTCCACTGGATAACCCAAAGCATCACCGCAGGCACCACCAACCAGCGACCCTCTTACCTTATCCTGTATCTCTTTCTGTGTCATATTTACCTGTCTCCTAACTTTTCTTATTGAAAATTAATCTTATAACTTTAATAAGTACAAACCTTATTTTTCTATATATCTTTACTAATAAGGAGGAGAAAAATCGGTTAAATATATTATTAACTTTAGGACCTACTTATTTATTAAGATTGGACTGCCCCGAAAGTGAGTAAACTTTCTGGACAGTCCAATCCAATCAATTGGTTATAATTTTAAACTGAGAATTTTTGTAGAAATTAATTCTATTAGTTAAGTATCAATATAATATAGAGTATTGGATATGTCTGACGGTTAATCAGTTGTAGATATCATCCTCTTAAACCATTTAAATAAAGAACTGGAGTTAGTCTTTAGAGCAGTTTCATTTTGGCATAGAATGACTATAGTAATGTCATCGTCACTTCCTTGTTGAATTGCTAATTCCATCAATTCTTTAGGAAGATTAGGCATATCAGTATTGAAAGATATTTTTTTACAGATAGCTTCATCTCTACAATATCCGGATAAGCCGTCACTACAAAGTATTATGATATCTTCTGGTTGCCAGACAACAGAAGTAAACTCAGGACGGCATGTGTCTTCTCCACCTCCCACGTAACGTGTTATAAGATTATTATCTTGATGAGTGTAAGACTCCTCGACAGTAATCTCTTTTCTATCAATAAGCTCCTGGACATAAGAATGGTCTTTTGTAAGTGACTTCAATATTCCTTTACGATAAATGAAACATCTGCTATCGCCACACCAGGCCAAATATAAGGTGCTGTGAACATACAGGAGAAGTAATATGGTAGTACCCATACCATACGACTCAGGATTCTGATTTATGTAATTAAGAATATGCCTGTCTGCCTCGGCAATTGCAGTAAACATCAGTTTCTGGATTTCCTCAGTTGTCAAGGTTTCTATAGACTTTGCTTTTAGAATATTTAAGATGGTCTCTACAGCTATTTTTGAGGCGACATCTCCATTACATTCCCCGCCCATTCCGTCAGCGATAATTATGTAATTATCGCCAACGTTGTAGGCATCTTCTGTTTTTTCGTGATAAAGACTCTTTGCAGTTGCAGAATATGTTAAATAAGGCATATCTTATATTTCAAGGCGTGGAGTCACTGTTTGTTTGTTATTTTCGGGAGCTTTTTTACGGATTGTAACCTCCTCTTTCTTCTTCTGGCGTGGAGCAGGTTTAGTATAATAAATTTCAAATGGGAATACAGAAGGAGGACAACCTTTTTCTGTAACTATGATGTTGAGGTTATTATTCCCTTCTTGAAGATCAGAGACCAGACATTTGTATCTTGTTTCTGATAATTTTTCGTACTCTACTTTGGCTGCTTCAGATTCTATCTTTACATCAAAAGGATAATCGCTTTCACCAACGTTACGTTGGGCATTGATATTAAGAGTGAAAGAGGCAACTCCATTAGTAATAGATGTTTCTGACTCAATTGGATCGACGTTATAGTATTTCAAGTGCCAAGCTTTGATAGAGATAGGAACTTGAAATAAAGAAACACCATCATAGTCTAACGTAACAGGGTAATATGTGATAGTAGTTATTGTATCAGGAAGGGATTTCGGAATATTGAGAACACACTTGTAGGTAACATAATTTCCACTTTCTGTGTCCTTGCTTTCGCGTGATGTTTTGTCGATTACACATCCGGTAGTGTCAGGAATATCGATACGAACATCTTTTGCAGAAATGCTAGGAGGTAAATCAAGTCTGATTTGTGTATCGAATTTCTGATGTCTGAACGCTACGTCTTCTCCTTTATTAATACGCAGGGTGAAATTGGCATCTGGTTTGATTTCTATTACTCCCCATTTACCATTAAGTTTAACAAAGGCTTTATTATCATACATAAGGCCGACTTGGTCAAACTGTTCAGGAAGTATATCCTCTGCTTTTGTAGCAATACCATAACCGTTTGGTTTAGTTCTGTATCTATAAGAAGAGAGGATTGAGTTATACTTAGTAGGTGTGACTGGTGTTTCCTCAAATTTTAATTCTCTATTTTCAAATGAGAATAAAGTAGGAACTAATTCCTGGTTAAAGCGCAGTATAGCGGTCTGATTCTTTCCATATTTGGCTTTGATAACGATAATGGAATCAGTAGGAAGATTGAAAAAATATTCCTCAGAGTTTTCAGCCAAACTCAAATGACGTTTTTTCTCAGAACTCTCATCACCCCATAAAAGAGGTTCAAAAGTTTCAGTATTAGGTACGAACCAATAAAGCTTGTTTTTGATTACTGCTATTGCGTTTCCGCCACTTTCTATGCCTGACAGAAATGAGATTTCTTTAGGGTCAACTTCTTTTACCTCTCCGTTGCTATTAGCTATCTTATATTTTACAGTTTGGCCATTTGACTTATAGTAGCCATAGTGACCATCTTTCTTCTTTTTAATATTTTCATAAGTGAAGTAGGGGGCATAACCTTTGTGAAATGGATATGCCTTGACAACTTCCGGTAGGTCTGCCTTACTACCATCTTTTTTGTAATAGACAAATTCATCACCTACTTTACAGAGAAGATAATCATTTTCAAAATAAGGATTATTGTAGGCTATTGTTGGATTAGGAAGTGTTACATATTTACCATTTGAGTCTACGAAACCCATAATAGTATTTTTCCCTTTTGGTACTATAGTCGCTACATCGTCTTTGAATGGAAGTATTGTATTGTCTGTATTAAAAATTTTCTTCCCTTCCATTGTCCAAAGTGTAGACTGATTACCTTCATTACTTTGGATAAGTCGGTTGTCTATTTTTACAAATACAGTGTCGTTTGTAGGCTTTATAACCCAGTTAGGCAATTGTGCCATCCCGACTAAACTCGATAAGATTAGGATAAATGATAAAAATACTCTTTTCATTTTTGAGGATAAATATGTCATTTTAATGTGTTGAATCCTTCGTTTATTCTTCGTAGAAGTGTAGTATCACCACACTGCTCGGCCCAATACCGAGACTGTTTTAAAAGGTTTTTAGCTCTTTCTGTGTCACGTTTGAACATGTTGTTATTGTTTACATAGTAACATGCTAACCGATACAGGGCATTACCATTTATGGCGGCATAATTGGAGTCTTTTAACTCCTCGATGCGTGTAAAAAGTCCAATTGCCTTTGCATTTGTCAGATGTGATTTTGGAAGAAAAGCTTCCTGACTACCCTGAGGATAAATATCAATTCCTAATAGTTGTTTTCTTTTTACCGAGATACTATCAGAATACCAACCATAGGTGTAAGCCTGCTCATAGATAGCTGGTATAAAGCCTTTGTTGCCAAGCGTGTCAAGTATGGTCAAACCATATTTTAAATCTTCAGCATTGTTTGACTGTACCAGTATCATAGCCTGTGAAAATTTTTCTTCGTCTGAGATAGTTGGAATCTTTTCCTCTACCGTAGATTTCGGTAGTAAAAATAGAACTAAGCTGATAATAACTGCTATGCCAATAAGAGCTCCGACTATGTAATATTTAGTTTTATCTTTAATAGGGTAGGTCTGTGATAAAGCTGCTTTATTTATCTCACTTGCTGTCGGACGTTTGGATATGTCTGACGATAGACAATCGTTAATAAGATTTTTTATATCGTTGGGAACTGTTTGAGGCAGAGGGGGTATAGGTTTCCCACTTTGCAACTGTTCCAGTCCTCCATCTTCTCCGAATGGTACTTTACCACTTACAAGTTCATATAGAGTGGCACCTAAAGACCATACATCACTTTCTGGAATTGATTCGTAAGCATCCTTAAAACGTTCGGGCGCCATATAGGCCATGGTGCCACTATGATTATCATCATACCCCTCACGATTAAAACCTCTGTGTGAACTGATACCAAAATCTGTTATAGCATAATTTTTATTATCATCTATAAGTATGTTGGCAGGCTTTATGTCATGATGTACGATAGTCGGGTTGAAGGCATGTAGATAGGCTAATCCTGCTGATACATCAGCTATGTATTTCCATATTTCTTCTTTATTTTTTAATTTCCCTTGTAAATTCTCAGAAGAACCGTTTTTACAATATGGTAATACAAGATAGGGGAGTCCATCAGAGATAGAGAAGTTAATAGGTTGTACGAGATTGGTATGATGACAATTAAATACTATTTTGAATTCTTCCCGGAATCTTTGTTCGCCTATATCCAAAGCATTCTTTGGGCGGTAAATTTTGATTGCCACTTTTATACCGGTTTCTTCCAATGAAGTTATGTCATTGGTAGTTTCATCAAATACCTCATCTATAGTATTCGTGTCCAATGCGAGCCATACGTCGGCTGTGCCTCCCTCGGAACTTAATGGCCGTAATAGCTTATAACGTCCATCGAATAATTTACCGATTTCTGTGAGGTTATTAATATCTTTCATAAGATTAAGTGTTGGTTGGAGACTTTCTCAGAATGCCTTCAACCAGCACAAGAGATTATTGTTGTAATTAATTTGGGACTCCTAAGGAATTGCTTTAGTTACAACTTCAACTTCCACTACTGCGGTTCCTTGATTAGTTATAACATCAATATATGTTATCCCTGGTGAGATAGCTGTAATTAAACCAGTAGTTGGATTTACAGTGGCTACTTTAGTATCGTGTGAATTATAGCCAGATATTCTACTTCTACCAACAAGGGATTGATAATCTGGCTGACTTGTGAAAGTTGGATCGATTGAAACAGTGGTTAAAACTTTCTGGTAATAGAAGGATTGTGTTTTGTCTCCTCCAGAATAGATATCTGTATTAAAACTATAGCGGTCTATTTGTGTGATTCTGTATTCTGCTGTGAGTTTTTTATGATAAGGTGTTTCAGCTTGAACATATATAATTTTTTTAGCTTCATCTGTTGTATAAGTGCCTTGTGCACTTTCATTAGAAGTCGGGTGAATGACTTCTCGACTCCACTGAGCATAGTAATATCCATCGGGACCAAATGTATCACGTTCCCAAGTCCAACCATTAGTAGTATAGTCCGTTACCCAAGTCCCTAAGATGTTCTCAGCTAAAGGGAGTGGCTCATCTGATTGTACTACTGTTATTTTTAGAACTGCTTTTCCTACTGGTGTATCAAATGTAATGAATGTTTGGCCTTCGTTTATACATTCTATTTCTCCAGAGGATACGTTTGCTGTTATAATATCTTCATCTAATGATAAGAAATTTGAACAATCCTTTGTACCAGTATAACCTCTATAATCAGGAATCAGGTTTGTACCAGTTGTATATTCCTGGCTACCTAATATTTTATATAATGAGGTTGTTCCAATCAATTGGTTACCATCTTGACCACCAAAGATTTTCAAATCAACTTGGAAAATTTGGGAAGATGTCATTTCCCAATCCAGCCGTATCTGCTTACCACGATCGTCAAAGATTGTGCCAGTTAACGTTGCATTTCCCTTATTGGTGAAGTAAGTCCCACTTCCCGTAAGGAGGCTGTTATTTACGAACCACTCCGATGATACCAATCCACCTTTAGTGAACTCGTAAACAGTCCATTCTTCAGCAGTTGAAGAGGCAAGTAACCAATTGCCTACTATGGCCTCATCAATTGGGCGACTTTCATCTACTATGCCAGGTTCATTTTTATCATCTTTACAACATGAAGTAAAGGTGATAAAAAGCAGTGATGCTGACAAGAAGGCCATGAATTTTGTTAGTTTCATAAATATTAATTTTTTTAATTATTTTAATATCGGAAAGTATAACCAAGAGTAATAAGTAAAAAGTTATTATGTTGTGAATAACCATTCATAAGTTGTGTGCCATAGTTGAAAATTGTCCATCTATCTCCATTCCAATATTTACTATTGGCCATATTTGAAATTATCCATTGATAAGATATATTTACACCGATACCCATATATTCATATCCTAATCCAAATCTTAATCCAAAATTAATTTTATTATATGGTGCAGCATCAAAATGATATGGGTCTTCTTCACCCCCATTTGCTCCATCAGATGTATACCAGTTCAGAATAACATCATCTGAATACATATCAAATTTGCCTGAATAATTTAAATGAGAAGGATGAAGATAGTTATCAAATAGTTTATCTGTCCATTGCCCATTTACAATTTTATAGGCTTTCATCTCTTCAGAATTAAATTTACCGGAAAAATCCATATTCGATGAAAGACCAATACTCAGTACAGGACCAACGTTAAATTGTATATGACTCTTTGCAGAGATTGGTATTCGGTAAGAAGCAAGCACAGGTATCTCTAAGGTAGTATTTGTATATTCCTCTTTGAAACTTGCTAAGCCGTCTCCACGTAAATAGTATTGTGCAGTTTGTTGACTAACTTTATTTATAACTCCACTTAATTCATTCCGATATTTATAATATATAAAATCTATTCCAGCTTTCAAATATAGATTTTTATATAATCTAATATCAGCAAAAGCATTTAATGTAAAGCCCGCAGAGGATTTATATGAAACTTCTTCCTTCTCATTTCCTTGTGCATAGTTTACTGCACTAAACGTATAAGGAGAAGAAGATTTCGCTGCTATAAATGGATGAGCATAACCAGCAGCAAAGCCGAATGAAATGTGGCGTCCGCCAATTCCGTCGGTAGGTATAATGTGTACAATGGGTTTGGGATCTTGGTATACGTTGATACCAAGATGTTGAGTGCCGGTAGTTACATTTATACTTGCTTCACGAGGCATATCAACTGGTTCATTAGGAGTACAATGTATACGAATAGTATTGTCATTGACTCTTTCCAACTGACACCAGTGAGGAAAATCGCCGAATCTCCAATCATCGGCATTGGTGTATACGTGTATATATTCATCACCTCCGTCAGGCCCGAACTGAAGATTATTCTTGGAGAAAGCCAGAGAATCAAGTGTCGCGCCTTGAATTATGTTAATAGTAATTTCCTGTTTTGAAGGAGTCTCGACCTTTACCTGTGCGATACGGTCTTTGTTTTCTTCATTAGGAGTAGCTGTGAACTGAATATCTCTTGCTCCTTTTATAGCTCGGAGCCAGCTTGGTACATCGGCAATATTCCAGTCAGTGTTGGCATCGATATCTACTACGTTGGTTTCTCCATCTGGGGTGAATACAAGATTCTGTGCTGAACTACGCAGTATTTCAGGCGCACCATCGTTGATAACCTCAATAGTCTTTTTTTGGCCGTTACCGTTTTTGATTGTAACGAATGTGCTTCGACTCGAAGTGGTTTCATTCGGAGAAGAGTATATCTTTACGATTCCTGTCTTTTTGTTGATTTCAATTTTACACCAGTCTTCCTCACTTGGTGTTGAAGCTGTCCAATTTATTCCGTTTACGTGAACAGGATAATCACCACCGAGGTAGTTGATTTTTACAGTATCTTGTGAGATAGTAAATACAGTGGTTTTAGGTGTATCTTTTTTAGTACCTGCAAGAAGATTATTAACTTTTGTCAGATTTTCTCGACAAAGTTTGGCGTAGTATTCGTCACCTGTGGCAAGTGCTTTTTCATACAGCACTTTTGCTTCACTGTACTTCCCTTTTTTGAAAGAGGCATTTGCCTGTTTCACCAGTTCAGTACAGACATCTGTATTGTAGTTATCTTTAGGCAAAGCATAACTGCACATACTGATGCAACAGAGTAACAGAGCAACTAAAGTAACTCTTTGACTCATTTCAGTTTTTGTGTTAAGTTGTTGATATTTATTATTTGAACCTCTCTTATCAATGAATATTTAGCAACGCTGTCTTCCATTTCGGTAATTTGAGCGTTTTCTACCAGACGGTTAGTATAGTTATAGTCTTCAATCTGATTAATCAAATCGCTGATTAAATTTATATGTGATAGTACGGTGTCTTTTTTTGTGTATTCCTCGGGTGCATCTATAATTACTTTGTTTAGCAATACAATTGCTTTTTCAAGTTCGGATACATTTTCTATTGAAGGTCGTCCTGAATTGTTTTCAATAGAATTTATCTGTATAGCCACAATAGAATCGGCACTTACTATCAGAGAATTCAGATGCGTGTCAGGATTAACAGAATTACGACTGGTAAAGTAGAATGTCAGGCCTATAGCAATCAGAACTATGACGCTTACGATTAAGGCAATCTTTTTCTTACTGTTAGAATATCTTTTTTTGAGTACAGTGTCTACTATACCTCTTGCTGTAGGCCGCTCCTTGGGTGCGTATGATAAGCAGGCATAAATCATCTGCTTGATTGAATCAGGAATATCCTGTTTTATCGGAGGAATAGGGGCTCCTTTCTTTTGCTTGCTTCCTCCATCGTTGCCGTAGGGTACATCTCCGGTAATCAATTCGTAAAGTGTGGCACCGAAGGCCCATATATCACTTTCGGGCATGGGTGGTGTGTCTTCAAGAAACCTCTCTGGCGCCATATAGGCAAAGGTTCCGCCAGTCTCATCTTCGGAGTCTATATCTGCGCCACCCATTTCAGCACTGATACCAAAATCGGTAATGGCATAATTGCCATTATCATCAATAAGTACGTTGGCCGGTTTGATATCCTGATGTATAATCTGTGGGGTATGTTCGTGCAGATATGCCAAGCCGGAAGCAACTTCGTAAATATATTTCCATAAATCAGCCTCTTTGGTCATTTCCCCTACATATATTTCAGATGACCCTGAAGGGCAATAGGGCATGACGAGATAGGGCATTTCTTCAAATATCGAGAAGTAGGTAGGCTGTATGATATTACCATGATGGCAACCGAATACCTTCTTAAACTCTTTTCTGAATTGGTATTCTCCCTCAATATCAATAATGTTCTTTGGACGATAGATTTTTATAGCGACTTTTGTTGCTTTGGTTTCGTCACCGGTTTCATCAAGAGTGTTAATATCAATCGCAAGCCATACATCGGCAGAGCCTCCGGAAGTACTTAATGACTTTAGGAGTTTATAATGCCCATCGAACAGTTCGCCATTCTCAAATATTTCGTTTATATCGAGCATTTTATTTCAGATAGATTCGTGTTCCCTTTTGAAGTCTCACGTAATCAGACATATTGTTAAGTTTCGCTAACTGATGCAACTGTACTCCAAATTCTTGAGCTACATCATGTAGAGTCTCGCCTTCTTTGGCTATATACATATCCTGAGAGCCATTATATTTTTTCTTCTTCTTATTCAGAAATATTATGCTGCCTTCTTTTGCTTGGTTCTCAGTGGCCAGTTCGTTGAATTGCAATAATTCTGTCACGGCAATGTCATATTTCCTGGCTATTGATGCCAGGTCTTCTCCGGGCTGAATCACAGTGCAATGAATACCGTTTATTTCAATTACGTATTTGAGTACAGCTGCTGCTACTATGTTTTCTTCTTCGGTTACTTCATTGTCAGAGATGATGTCTTGTTGGTCAAATACGGGTTGTTCTACATCATTATATGTTGTTATGATTACAGTCTTACCGGGACGAAGTTTTGCTCCACCATTGATATTATATAATTTATAATGATCAATTATACCGATAAGAGCCTGTGCATAATGAGGTGCAGTAGCATAACCTGCTTTTTTTAGTCCGTATGCCCAACCTCGGTAATCATAAACATTAATGTTAAATAACGGTCGGTAACAAGACATTGTGGTCAGTAAACGTGCGTGATCCTTATAAGACTCCGCAGCTGAATTATAGCATCTGAATCTGCTTTTTTGTGTTTCGTCATCCCATGCCAGATATACATTACCTTTCCATTTCGAACCTGCCTTAATTCCGAAATGATTATTAGAAGCACGTGTTAATTCGCTTGTGCCGGCGCCAGATTCGAGAATACCCTGTGCAAGTATTATAGGAGCGGGGATACCGTATTCTTTTTCATTGCGCAGTGCTATCGCTTTGTGTTGTTCAATATAAGCTTGTACAGCAGCTGGGCTATAAGCCCAAGCATTTGTGATATACAGAACAAAAATAAATATGACTACAGATATTCTTTGCATTCAAATGCCATTAATTTTATGATATGCCCATCCTGCACCGTCTTGTGCTAAATTTCGTGTTTTTAATGTAGTGTGTTTGTCAACGAGAGAGTCTCCGGGATTATCAGAAAAGAAGAAATAATCGATTATCATGGCTACAATTATTACTAAAATTGCAATTACCAATGCTACCCATCCTCCAAGAGCCAAAGCAGCCACTACCAAAGCATCTACAATAATCGATTCTATTATTTCTCTTAGAGCATCCGTGTATAGTTTTGCCGCGTTTTCAAACTCACCACGTATCATAGACCATGTGCCTTTAGCTAACTTTTCTATTGCCCCAAGATATTTAAGTCCAGGAATCTTGTTTAAGAGGTCATATAATGGTTTTATAGCATTTTTGATTTTGACCATTATGTTCTTGGCATTGGTGAAAAATTTAGTAACAGGACTATTGTTTATTATTTGAGAACATTCTTTAAGATATCTAATAACATCTTCTTTTGTAAGACTGCCATAAGTTAATTTTGCAGCTTCGTTAACACCTGCTTTAGTAGCTGTCTTAATAAATTCACCTGATTTTTCAAGAGCTTTAATTAAATGTCTTATTCGGGGATTTTTAGGAATTTTGCTAATCCTTCTTTGCAAATTATTAGCTTGTTGAAGAATAATTTCTTCTGTTTTAATCAGAAAAGATGTAAATTGATCCACTCTTGTGCCTGCCTCATAAGCATTTTTTACTCCAGTGGACATTACATTATAACTGGCTTCTACATAGTTTATTCTACGAGAGGTATCAGGTGTCACCTCACTTACTCTGTTGGATATGGAGGGGATAGTATTATAACATTCTCTAATACACTTAACAGTATAATCCCCTAACACCGGTCCAAAAGGAGTTGTCTGAGAAGAAATATTTCGCCAAATCTGGAATTGTTTTACTGCACTCGCTGATTGTGGTCCGTAACGTCCATCTTCACCTAAATAACTCCAGTTATGGTGGTAGTTAATTCTTATTGCATTTAGCATAATCTGTACTTCTTGTACAGCACTATCAGGTTTGTTGTTAGGATTAGGAACTATATACATGTACTGTTAAATTGTTTCGAGGTTTATCAGAGTTATAATTATAGGCATAGAGAGGCATGACTTATCCTCAATCATGTTTTTCAGCCTTCTGTCAAGTGCTATGGATAATGCTTTCTGATAGTTTTTTGTATCTTTGAACTGAATGTCAATATAGAGTCCTCTTCTGAGCTTCGTAGGTCCGGCAGCTCCTTGTACTGTAATGGTATAATTGATACGTTGTACTTCTTCCTTTCCAAATTCTTTAAGAAGTTGCAGGCGGATAAAAGCATCGATATCCATTTTTGTAAACAATCTGTCTGAAGTCAAGGTATAGTATCTCAGCATCTCGTATAGCTGGTCAGCATCAGCTTTATCTTCTCCACATTCAGCGGTTGTTATAACTCTGACGTCTTTTTCCAGAGCTGCGTCTTTTTTATTCTCCATCAGACTACCGGCCGTTGGGGTATTGCCTAATCTGCCAAATGTTGTGAGATACGATACCCTTACAGATGCTATTTGTGACGATAGATTTACACTACGCATGGCATAAGTGCCTTCATCGTAACGGTTCTTAATCTCCTGATTTGACTGAACACTTTTCCCAATCCGGTTTATCATATCTCTTAGTGAACGAACAGACTCTCCATCTTTCAGATTGTGGTAATCAATAAAAGCATAATAGTCGTCGATAAATCGATTGTAGAGATTTCTTATATCCTTATATAATAGTTCGGCATTATAACTACAGGTGTCAAAATCGCGGATTACAAATTCATCTTTGTTTACACTAAATCCTTGACGTTGATAGCTCAAGGGTGTCTCAATAACAGAAAGAAAGAAGGATCCATCGTTTTTAGTCAGTTTAGCAATAGGTGATGATTGAGTCAGTGTAACATTATTGATGTTTACATTCGTAACTGGCACAATATTCGGTAGAATTTCAATTTCGGCAGGAACATCAAAATCTGTCCCAAAGTCGAATAAGATCCACAAAATATTATTAGCAAATTGATCCAAGTCGCTGCTTTCAAGATATTGCTGGAATACTTTAGGATAAGCTCGACATTTAAAAACGTCTCTGTCTTGACGTTTGTCTGTAATAAAAATCAGACTATTGTTATCTCCGCCATTAATATGACGGCGCCACAAATTAAAGATTTCGATGAAATCAGCTGTCACCTGTTGAGAGTCAAATGGCTCTGCCAAAGAAAGCTCATCGCTATTAGTAGCTGATGTAAAAGATAACTCTGTGTTACCATTATTTACTGCAATACGCTTAGGCAAGACACCATTTGTGCCTTTGATTAAGAATGAAACATTCTCAAACGTTTCTACTTCAGCAGAACTTTCCAGACCTAACCAAACTTGACCTTTCTTACCGAACTGAATTTTGGTAGAACCGTTTTCTGAACGTAGTTCTTTAGGAGTCAAAATATAAAATTTTGACAAGGGTATAATTAAATTCTTAAATAACGGATAATATGATAAAGTTTGTTTAGTATTGATTTTAAAAGTGAAATATGCTCCATCTGATATAGTATGTGGTACAATATCTCTTCTGACTTTAACTTTCGGTTGTACTAAACAAAGGGCGGGTATAGCAGAAATTTTATTCTTAGGTACGAAAGTCACACATAAGCGTTCTATAATTCGTTCCGGAATTCTGACTATTTCATCTTTTATTTTCTGGGTCTGATAAAGCAAAGTAGTAATCATCAACTTTGCTACCGGATCATTCAGATTATTGCCTGTTTTCTTTAATTCTATAACAAGCTCATCAATCTGCTGCTGCATTGTATTATCCATGCTCAGATGCTTTTCCTATGTGCAATTGGCTCGACCATAAAGGCGATACGTTTTTCGTATGGTCTTGTAATTCCTAACCCATCGTCAATCTTACCTGAAATCATTATTTTCATCTCATACTTAGATTGTATGTTTCTTTTTGTAGCCTGGGTATTGAGAATAAGTTCTACTTTAACTTCTGGCTGATGTAACCGAGGTTCGTAAGTCAAAATACTATTTTTTAGGCTGTCTTCACATTGTTTTCTTGAAACTTCGTTTAGAGGGCGCGTGACAGTCATCATGCCTAAATAGTTATTATTGAACTCTCTAACATTCAGATTTGAAAATTCATAATTCCAGTATTCAAATCCGAAATCCGGGTCAGCACTAAACGACCCCTTAGGAGTGAATACTATCAGGTCCAATAGGCTATCAATACATTTATCTAATTCTCCCTTCTCTTTTTCCAGATAGAGCTTCGGATTAGCCTTTACTGATAATGGGATACCGGTAAATTCAGACATAAAGCTTATATTTCAATTCCTTCCCAACGGTTTCTTGGTTTTGGTTTAGGTTCAGGTTCAGGCTCTGGTTTGGGTTTAGGCTTGGGTTTAGGTTTAGGCTCAGGCTCTGGTGGGACGTCTCTTACCATTGTCATGGAAGATATTGTGGTAATTTTTGTATCAATTTCACTACACAAGGCTATACCAGCCTCTATGTCTTTATAAAGATTCTTAAAATCTAACGGTTTTTGCGTATAAAGAATATATGGCTCAGGATTTTCCAGATTTACATAGTCCTCTAAGGCACATCCTAGTAGAAAAGAGCTTATAAGTTGCTGAAGGCAAGCATACAGCTGTGCAGGAGTTAGTGTGTCTTGTTCCTTATCAGTCCGTTGAAATACACTGGCAGCCGCTGTTCCCATACAAGACAGAACGTATTTAGCTATACAATTCTGTGCCCCTATACATTTGTCAAAAATTGATTTGGATATTCTGAGACATTTCTCTCGTTGTTCCATATAACGTGGATGTGCTGTTATATAGAGACATGGAGGAACGAAATCAGTCTCATTTAAACGCCAACCATATTGTTTTATCACACATCCGATAGGAAGACTATGGTCATCAAGTCGGGTGTTCTCTCCGACAAGCTCAAATGTATACATAGCTTCCGAATATATTTCGTTTACTTCACGCCATTGATTGTCATACATCCTTACTACGAGCAGGAATGTATCGTTCTCATTAGCTGCCGGGATAGTTATACGAGTATCAAAGGTATTGAGATAGGCCGAGTTAAAGTCAATATCGATTATATTACCGTTTTTGGTTACGCCATGACAACTTAACGAGACAACTTCCAGTGCATTATTGTTGATATTGACTGACAGTTCAAATGGTTTTGACGATGGAAAGAGACCGAATCTTGATGCCGATGCCAATTGGGATATAAGTCGGAATGACTCATTATGAGCCATATCCATGGCATTGAAAACCTCGGTGCTTAGTCTCATACCCTTTTTCCAGGTTACTTTTTGTGACATGGATTATATATTTGTATTATAGTCAAGATAATTATAATAGTTTTCGTCTGAGATTCTTACCGGCAAGGTGTCTGTGGCTATATTGAATTTTACAGCTGATTCAATACTCACAAAATAATCATTAATAAACTGTTCAAATACCTCCATTTCAGTAATGAACTGAAGAAAAGAATCTGTACATTCCTCTTCATTCCAATAGGCAATATCAAAAGTTATTATGTTTTCGTCGAATTCATTGCCTAAGTAGGTGTCATTATCTTCAGTATTATCTGTATCCAGACAGTAATTATATCTTGGAGCACTATCCTTTATAGTAAAGCTTATATTCTCAGTTGCCAGTAATAAATTCTCATCGAGAAGAATATTGCGTAGCATCAGGGTAATAAGAGTTTTGTCACCTCTTATGTCCCGACATATAGGTAGAAAAGCAAGTGCTTGTCTGATAAAGCGATTAGCTAAATAATCTTCAGTAAGCCTATCACCTATAATTTCTGAAATAACTCTAGTATCAGAGTAGGAATCTTTTATAGTTGCTATAACTCGGTTAAGACCAATTAAAAATTGGTCAAAACTTCTGAAAAAGTTTCGGGCATTGTTTTCCTCTATCTGTTGTTGTTCATACTCTTCTTGAAAACGTTCTTTATATTCGTTTGCTGTGATATTTTCAAAACGGTCAATAGGATGGAACAATGCTTCCGGAAGAACATCATACAGGCCTTGGCGTGCAACTGATAAGTCTATAATGGCTTGTTCATTGACATCGAGATTAGCGATATCATTATATGCATTTCTTTTATGCAATCCACATAGATTTACAGAGACACGGTTCTGTGGAAAGTAATTCAGAAGTGTCTCAACCTTTATGTCTGACGGTAGATTAAATGCCATTAGTTGAAAATAGATTTATCTCCTGATAATTCTACAAAAAACTCTCCCTTATCAGTAGTCACTTTGATAACATCAAAATATGGAATGCCAATTTGAGTTAATTTCAGTTCCTGAAAAGGAAATTCAGAATTGATATTTTCGTAAAATTTCTTATGAAATAAGGTTCTGTAACTGAGTTTTCTCATTTCTGGATTTTCAGAAATAAGATCATCAAGCTTTGACTCAGGAATCATTACTCTGAATTCTTTTTCTGGACGGTCAGATATTATAGCTTCAATAAATTTATTATTCATCAGATTTATTTCGGCTATATCTGCTCTACAGATGTGTGTAAGCTCAGTCAGTGCTTCACCTACTGTCATATCTGCAGACATATTCTGAGCGGTTATGACAGGTTGCCATAATTCATGGGCTGGACAATCTTTCTTCCAGGAAGCAAATTTATAGGTATTGGTGGTATTCGTAAGCCCTTCATATCTCCACATTTTGCCTTGTAAGGTAGTAAAGGGAACTTTTTCTTCGTCGTAAGTGTCCTGATGAATAACTTTCATAGCTTCCTGAGCCTGTACAGCTCCTACAATAGAAGCACTTATAGGTGTGGTCGCAACACGGCCTTGTGAGGTCTGAGTTCGTACGACGTCGGCACAACCGGTGCGTAACATTATAATATTGAATTCTTCACGTGAAAGACTACATTCATAGCAGCTTATTCCCGGCGTAAATACCTTTACTACACCTGTGAGATTTTCAATACTTCCATCAATCCATGTTTTGCCTGTCCTCATAGCCATACGGTTGAGTTGATAGCGTGCTAGACGGCTATCCAGACAGCCTATGATTACATCAACAGATTTGTAAAGTCCCATACCGACATCTGAAAATAAGTTACCCACAATAGGTGTAACCTTTATCTGGGGATTTATTTCCATAGCTCGTTCTGCAGCTACTTCGGCCTTATAGCGGTTCTCAAAAGCATCTTTTTCACGGAATAAAACAGAACGTGTGAGGTTGCTTATTTCGATTTTGTCAAAGTCAACTACAAATATGTGCCCGACACCGAAAAGAGCCAGATTCTTGATAACTTCATTACCAAGAGCTCCTGCGCCGGCAACCAACACACGTGCCTGAGAAACTTTTTCTTTCTTGAACCATGAGAGAAGGGTGAATACACCTTCTCCCCATTCATATTTCTTTTCTTTTGTCATTAAACCGACTTGTTCAAATAACAATGCCTATTTTAGCTCCGAGGAACATGTGGCCACTTTGCTTACATACGTCATAATCGGAGGTAGTACAGTTGATTTTGTATGTGCCGTAAACACCGATACGTAATATTATTTCTCCCACCGGTATATTGCCACCGAATTCTAATGAGGGTGCTATCATGAAACCGGATTTCTTGACTTCATCTTGTTCTTCTTGACCGTTCCAAATGGTTGCCTTCATTGTTGAGTAAAAAGTCGGAGTTATTCCAAAGCTACCGTAGAGGGAAGCATACTGATGATTAAGCTTTCCTAATTCAATCTGAAGAGGTACTCCAATCTCAAACATTGTTCTATGTACACTGTGTTTGCCAGAATTTGTAGCACCTATGGCAAGCGACAGACCTCCGTTGAAATAGAGCTGTTCGTTTAAGCTTTGCTTCCATACACCTTCAATACCTATCTCTTTCGATGCGTAACGATTGGCTCCAACTCGTCCAGCAATTTCAAAAGCGTGGTTTACCGGTACCTCAGTGGCCATGGTGATGACTGTGGTGTCTTTTTGTAGTTCAAAGAATTCGTAGAGATCGATATTATCACGAAGACGGTATTTCACATCTCCAGGTCCGTTGTAATCGACGGTGTAAGGACCTACATTGAAGTTGTCAATCTCAGTAGTCTGGGCGTGGCCTGTCAGTGCGGTAGCAGCCAAGACACAGATAGATAATAAATGTTTCATGTTGATTTGATGTGTTAGAGTGAATTTAGGCTTCTTCATATTTGAATATTGTATCACCAATATTGAAAGTATCTCCATTGCACAGAATAGCAGCCCTATTAACAGGCAGTTCCGCACGGGAATTGTAAATTACTCCTGTAGCAAAAGGCTTTATGACCGGCAAGCCTTTTTCAGGGTCAATGTAGAGTTGGGCATGTTCTTTAGCGACTTTATTGCTTTTTTCCCAGTTCATCTGGATTTCACATTCACCGGTCATGCCTATTGATACCTTGTTACCTCCGCCTGTGGCATTCATCCATTTGTGAATAGGTATTCTCTGGCCTGCCTTTACTCCGTTCTGAATGACCAGGAAGTATTTTTCTGCCAACATTCTGACTGTAACAAGCGAAGCACCTAAACCACCGCCGTAGATTATAAAGTCGAGAAGCATGTTGAGCCACTCATATTTACTGCTTGTGAACTTGGTAAAATATAATACTAAGAATCCAATCAGTGCTGATAAGCAACCTCCCAATAGAGCGCTTTTTACAGGAATAGATGATTTTATAGTCAGTGCTAAAGATACACTAATGGAGAAAAGTACGTATGCCGGCAGCGAACAATACCAGGGTATGTAGGTCTTGCCTGTCCATGTGAGAATGAGACAGAATAGGTCAGCGCCTATCGCAAAAGCCAGCATACCTATGAGGCCTGTCACTACTGACAATCCTATGATTTTAAGTCTTACTTTCCAGTCCTTATTGCGGATGTCATCCTTGTAGCGGAATACGAGAGAAATAAAGAATCCAAGTAACAAACCTATCATCAGAAATGATGACGTACGTGCCACACAGTCACCTATCAGTGAGGCCTGTGGGTCATTTTCATTAATCACCAGCCCAACTATAAACTCGGAGATGCCTTTGAATCCACCTCGACCGCAAAGTTCATAAAGAATCCAGCTGACCAGGCCTGCAAGGATACCGACGATGGTCTGTGAACATTCTTTGATTGAATTGAGGCGGAACAGTTCTTTCCACTCAACATGATTTTGAATACCTGTTTTACAGTTCTGACCGAATTCTGCACATTTGTAGCCATTTTCTTCCCAACAGTGTTTATGCATCCAATGATTGCATTTTGTTACTATGATTTGGCCAGGCTTAAGATCCTGTTTGCAGTAATGGCAAATACGACGTTGAACGTTCTCTTCAGGCTCGTATTTCTTATAGTATTTTGATTTGAATGAAAGTGACTCAATGAAAGGTACAATCACTTTCATTACAAAGAAGAAGAATGCAAACGTAAGGATAGCTATGAGTATAGCCACCAGAAGTTCCACGAATATATTTGTAGTACTCTGTTCTTTCTCTGGCCATGGTCTTTCTGCAGAACCTATGGTAAAGGTGGCATCTCCTATGTTCGTTTTGCCCCAATTAGCTTCGTATGCTATATTTCCTGTGTATATCTTTTCGGGGGTAGCAGAGTATTTAAGTTCATAGTCGTAGGTAGCTGATTCTATGACAGTCTGAAATCTTGCAACGACATCATTCATGTTGGCTGATGAAGCCACTTCTCCTCTAAGATTTTCGATTACTGTTCGAGTGCTGTCCTGAGGGTGGGTGAGACCATCTAAAGTTACTACAATATTAGCGTCTTCGCCTTCAGGTGTGTAATAGAAAGCATATACTTTGGGTAGGGTAGAGGCATTTTGTGATTGATAATCTGTCATTGACAGGAAATCAAGCACTTCATCATCCGGTCTCTGACTGCCTTCTGCAAATACCATTAGAAAGTTCTTACCCGGATTGGCAGCTGCCTTTGAACTAATAAGAGGATTAGGCGTATAATCTGTGGCTTTTATAGAGTTGATGAAATCAGGTGTTGTCTTGGAGAACTCTGCCAGCTTGGAATGTATGCCACTATAAAACGATTTACCTGTTGATGGTAATAGAAACGTCTTTCTGATTTCATCAAAATTCTGTTTAGTCGCTTCAACACTATTGGATACTTCATCTCCGTAAAAAGAGATAAAGACACATGAATCAGGAGCGATATCGATAAACTGTTTTATAGATTGGAGTATCTGCTCCTTTCCTTCTTGAGGAATACTTCTATCAAGTAGAATGGAAAATGTATTTTCTTTAGGAATCCTTACTCCCGAACTTAATCTTTTAATCTCCGGTTTTTCTATCAGTTGGCCATCTTCATAAAAATAAGCCATCTGATCGAACATATCAGGTGAGAGATCAGAAATTCTTTTTCCGTCGGTACCTGTAATATTGAAATAAACTTTTATTGAATCATTTCCGATACCATAACCGTAGGTACGGTCACAGAACTGTAAATTTGCCGGAGTCTGAGCATAATTAGCTACTGCTCCTGATAGTAAAAAGCTGATAAACAGAAATAAGATTTTCAGCGTTTTCTTCGTGTCCATATTTTTAAATCGTCAATTGTTTCATCACTATATAATTCTTCGTCGGTAGCCAGCCGATTGTTAATTACCGGAATAGCGGTAAGCGACAACTGTTTGGAGGAATAGACTAATACAAATGAAAGGTCAGAACATTTGCCTGTGAGCAAACGCTGTATTGTGGGCAGGCTAAAATGAGGCACGCTCATCAACGCTCCTATCACACCAGCAGTAGGCCCGTCAGCCGCTTTTACAATATTTGATACTACAAATTCTTTTTTATATCCTGACTCAAGCGATGTGCCGATAACCCAACCTATTATACCGTTGGAATCAGTTGCCGAAGAGTCTGTGATTAATTGTGTTAGGTCTATAATTGAGCTGTTATTAAGTTCTATACCTTGACAAGATGGTGTTTTTACCTTAGCATGGGCAAGTATGTTATAATAATTGTCTGGATTGAATGACGCCTTATCGCTTTCAAGAGCCCATTTGTACATTTCTTCTAAAGAATACATCTTCGTAAGATCACCTTTAGAATTCATGCTTCCGTCTTTGCGGAAGGTAAATATACCCATTTCTTGATCGGAAGTAAGAATATCCACAACAAAGGCAACCAGGAAATTTGGATGCTGCGAATGTTTGAGCTGCATTTGGACCGTATCGTCAGAATTACTGAAAAATACTCCAAGTCCGGGGTGAGAGTGAATCCAACATACCAGGTCGTATTGGAGATTGGTTTCTCGTCTGAGTTTACGTAGTTTATCAGCTATACGCAGTTTAATTTTTCCTCCGAAGTTAAGTTCATATTCTTTAAATACAGCGTCATCGCCAGGGAAAATAACTGTTTCAAGAGAGATATCATAAGTATGGCTTACATTGTCATATACCCAACGGCCGAGTACCATACAACCATCCTCTTTAGGATTATCAGTATTCCTCAGATCTTCAGCATAAAGATTATAGACTTCCTTGATACAGGTATTTTTAATATATATGTCCCTTACAGCTGAATCATGTGTGAACTCTGCGGCATTAATCACAAGATAAGCTGGATTTCCTATTACACCTTCAAGACTTTGTTTCTTTAAAATTGATGTGGTACGACGTCTTACTACAATTGACTGATTGTCGTCGGTAGAAGTGAGAGCTGGCAGAGGTTCAACCTTTACCGATGTTGGAGTGGGACGATTTTTTTTCTTTTTACGTAGGATAGCGATGACTATCCACACTATCAGTATAAGAAGTATTACTCCTATAATGATATAATTGAGTATTTCATCTTTGAAATTATGTGTTGAGCCCTCTTCTTGGGGTACATTATCTACTGCTGTTTTAAGGTTCTTGTACGCCTGTTCTCGTGTGTTGTATCTGTTGTTTAGCGTCTCAACAATCAGATTTACTATAGAACTTTGGGACGCTTCAGAGACTTTAGAAGAAGCGATTATATCCTGTGCTATTAAAGGAATTTCATTTCTTTTTTGAGAAAGTTCTATTTCGGAGAGTGTCAAAAATCCATTCAGATCATTATCAGTAATGAACTGATGTTTATTATCAGAGCTCTCAAGAGCTTTCTTAAATGCTTCACATTTTTGAATATATGTGTTTACCGCTTCTTGACCAAAAAAAGAGTTACGGTTTATTTGTTCTGTTACCGATATTTCTTTTTTATTTCTTTTAGCTGGTTGTTGGTACTGTTCAGTCGGTTTTCTTGTATCAGCAATTTTTTTCTCAGTAGGAACTACAGAAGCTGTTGACACAGATTGAGCAGGTTCTTCTATTGGCTGAAGCTTATCTTCAGTAATATTCTTTTGAGGTTCTTTATATCTCCAAAGTCCTGGGCCTGACCCGTTTAAATCGTTAAACTGTACTGATTTTTTTGCAATCTTGTTTGGTGAGATAGTAGTATTGGGATGTACTCTCCCATATTCTTTTCCATCAATAATAAGGTCAATCCATTTTTCTGATTTGTTACAGATCTGTTGTACGTTGATAGTGCCGTCAGCATTTTCTTCATATACAATTTTTACATTTTGTTTGGTATTTTCCTTACCTATTGCTATAAGGGGACATAAACCGGTTATAAACAGTAAGAGTAAAATGGTATATGACTTGATTAAAGTTGTCATATTGAAGGGCGTTTATTATTCTTTTTTGACTTATCTGTTTTCTGAACTGTATCGCGTAGTTTGCCACGACCTTTATTGACTGCTTTATGCGCCTTATTGTAAACCACTTCGCGTGAACGCCGGGTAGCCTCATGAGCAGCTTGCTGAGCCAATGACTCCTGCATCTGCATGATGCTTTTCTGATTGCTAATATCTCTGAAGTGTTTGAAGATGGCGTTACCGATAAAAGCAAGTATAGCTAAAATAACTCCTCCTATTATCATCCATAAGGTTCGCTTCTGTTGTTTTTCCTGTTCTTCACGTGCTTTTTCTTCAGCGGCCTGCTGTTGAGCCTCCGCCTCCTGTCGCTGTTGTTCAAGTAAGGCTTTTTCTTCAGCTTTAGCTGCAAGCGCCGCTGAACTTTCGGCTGCTTTTAAAGCCTGTTCTTTTTCTGTACATTGCAAGAGCAACTCATTGATTCTATCAACTATCTCCTGTTCTTTTATGGTGTTCTTCAGATTGCGCAGATTGTATATTTCCATCTGAAGAGTCTGTGAGAATGGAATCGCAGTTTCACGACTTAGGAGTTCTTTTACTAATTCGATACTGCTTAATGCGCTTGTAATATCAGTGTTATCGATTTCAACTTCTTCGCTTGAGTGTATGGCTACTCTCTCAACTTCTGTATTACGTTGGCCTCTTTGCGCGTTTGAGTTAGTTAGTTTTTTGGGTTTAACAGTCAGGGGCGTTTGACTTGCTGCAACAATCTTATAGTTTTGTTTCTTTTCGTAAATGGCAATATAAAGAGGAATATTTATATCCTCGACATTATAAATATTGCCACTAAAAGTAATAGGTTGACTCTCTCCTAAGATATAATAGCCTTCTGAAGTCGCATCATGATTCAGGCCTGCCGGAATCATCAGAGCTTTTGGAACCATACCTTTCCATTTTACTTTTCCGAAGTCTCCGATACGGTCAAAAGCCACTACTTTCAGCTTATCGTACTCACCTTTACACTCTTGTTTCAGATTCTCTGAGGGAATAATTCTTGGATGGTTACCTATATCAATCGAAAGATTATTGCCATCGTTGGTTACATTATAAGTCAGTATGATTTTATCATTCTGTGGTGTTCGGATTGTATCTTTTACCTCTTTTCCTAAAGAGGTAAAAGATACAAAGACTGATGTTAAAAGAGCTATAATAAGACGCATGACTTAATAATTTATAATCCGATTGTAAAAACCGGATATTTTATTTTCGTAAGAGCTGTCTTTTTTACGGTTCTTATTATTCTGGTAGCAGTTCTGAATTTCTTTAGCGATCTTAACAGCTTTTTCTTTAGTGATTTTACCACTATAAAGCTGCTGATAAGTGTTATCAAGTTTATGATATAATTGCTGTGCTGAAGATGAGCAATAGCCACATTTATGCGCCTTGGAAACTGCAGCCTTATGATGTCCGCAATCAGAAATGTAAGTATCTAAATTTACAGCCTGCACTTCTTTCAGTAACTTAGAGTAGGCTATATGTGGAGCATCTGCAGACATCCAACTACGGTGATCTTCAAGAATCGAACTGATTTCATTGATTAAATCATCTTTAGTTGCTTGATATTTACTCTGTTGAGCTTTTATACCGGGAGAATGTTTCTTATTGTTGCAGAATTTTACTTCATTTAATGAAGCTATAAATCCATCGACAGCTTTTTTTGTAGCTACGTAGGTCGGGTCATTTTCTGTCCAGCCTTGCACTTCGATGTCAAAATCAAAAATCTCTCTCTGAAGAATGGTATATGATATATTGTTTTTTCCTTTTTTTGTCAGATCTTTTGGTTTGTACTTAGCGATATAAAAAGGTAGAACCAGATTCTTTCCGCTTGTAAAAGGAACATCAAGGGTAAACAGTGTGTCTGTTTCGGCAGGAATTATGATATACTGATTCTTAAACCCTTCGTGGCAGCCGTCTGCGATTCTCTCGCCTTTATTGCCGGGATATAATTTTTTATCAAATTCGATTTTTGGTTTGTTGCGTTTGAGCTCCTTTTCCTCCTGTTGCTTTTTGAAAATCAAAATTGCAAATGGTGGATTCTGAGTAATGTTCTCTACTGTAACTCTGACACGGGCATTATTACCTGTAGTGTAGATATATTCAAATTTTATATTTGCGAATGCAAGGTTCTCGGTATAGTCCCTGTGGTTGTCAGTATCAAGTTTTACTGTTACCTTTTGATTTGCCCATGTCGATAGACAAAAGCAAATCAAAAGGCAGCAAGTAGATAAAAATCTTTTAATCATATTTTACGAGCTGTAAACTTTGGAGCAGGTTTTGCTTTATCTTCTTCACCTTTGTTTTTTAATGGAGATTTACCCTTATCGGAATTATCTTCTGCCATATTCTGACCGAAACGTGTCCAGCCATTAGGTTCACCTTCCTCACGTACCCATTCCGCTACATTCTGGTCCTCAGGATAAGGATAGGTGTTTTGAGCATGATAGAGCTGATATTTAAGATAGCGTTCCACACGGAGCACAAGATCCTTAAGTGAAGCGAGTACTCCCATTTCTTTTATTGTCAGACATACATGTCCTTTGAAACTACCAGAATATCTGATATTTGGATGCCAGATGTCGCTACGGAAAGTAAATATCGGGTTGCCGTCGGCAGAAGGGTAGTTGTTGGGTAAGACGATGCTCATCTTATGCAGGTACCCGAATATAGGTTCTCGTGGAATCGGACCGTCTTTTACTCCTACAATTGATTTTACTCTATACCATATTTCGTATTCTGTAGGCAACCCCATGAGGTTTTTTCTACGTATTATGTATGACAGTGACGGTTTGCGAGGATTCTCGGCAGCGGCTTTACGTTTGGCGCAAAGGGAGTCGAGTTCTTTCCACTCTTTCCACAGACGTGCGTCACGTCCTGACAGTTCTTTCTGATTAAAATTATTTATACTTTCATTCATGGTCAGGTCAGATGAGATTAATTAACCGGCAATGGGTACTGATATGAGGTGTAGGTGATCACCAGGCTGAATATTATAGTCAATCAAAGCCTGTTCACGACCGTCTTCATCTTCAAATTCCAGTATTTCAGGTTCTTCGCCGTCATCCATAATTTGTCCAAGCAAGTATTGGATAGGATTTCCGCCGCCATCGAGTTTTGGTAGTTCAAAAACCGACACTATACTTGAAATCTGGTCTCGGATAGTCTTATTAGGATCCGTGACTTTTACTTCTACCTCTTCATAAGAGGTACCATCGATTGTAAGATTGATGATAAATTCATCATCGTAAAATTCTTCGTTTGCCATTATATTAATTTTTGATTATTTTTTACTGCTAAAGACTACCATATCCAAGCCCCACGAGGCTGATTGTAGTTCTCGGAACGGTAATCCTCAAATTTATTTTTAAACACTATAAGTTGATAGGCTGACTCCGGTATAACAACAGGCTCTTTTAATCCCTGACGATACAAAGCTAACTCATATATCTTCTTCTCCGCATCAATCTTAATGATGAAATCTGTCTTAGTATCTAGATGAGCACCATAGAATTTATAAAATATTAATTCAATTAAATCCTGTTTGAAGAATATATTTATTGAAAATAAGTCATTAACTATACTATATTCTATAGACAGCTTAATAGGTAGGGTTTTCGGTGTATAAAATGTATATAATTCCTCTAGAGCTTTATTGTATGTCGAATCGCAAAAAGAAATTTTTATATTTTTGATATAATTTTCTGGTTTATGTATATCAATTACAAATCTATAACTGTATAAATTGAAAGTAGAGAGCGTAGATATAAAATTTTTATTTGGATATTGTCTTTTATAGTAGTCAAGAATTCTTATGTCGTTATTTAGAGATATATCCGAAATGGCTTCCCATCTTTTCAATTCAATACGCTTAGTGTTATTTGAGCCATATAGTATCACAGTGCCATTTCCACTTATTCCTAACATAAAATCCAAAAAGTCATGGGTAACGGTTATCGCCACTTCTGCTTTTAAAGTATAAAAAGAACATTTTAAAGGAGAATAGAATAATAATTGAATTTCTTTAGGATATTGAAATTTAGCATTTAACAAATATGTAATTATGCTATCACCCCATTTTGTAGGAGTAGTATATATTGGTGGAAATTGAAATTCGTCTTCTTCTCCAATAATATTAGAACATATTAGAATGGCTGGATTATAAGGATGAGAAGTCAGGGTAAATTCCATTATTTAGAACTATTTAGTTTATTAAAATATACTTCTAATTCATAGAAGTCCTCGTGGCCAGTATCTGAATTAATGAATTTCATTAAAGAATGTTTCTGAGTTGAAGGAATTTTACTATCTAATTCTATTATATGAGTTGTACCTATTGCTCCTTCATCGAGAACGTGAGATAATAACTTATTCAAAATCTCATCTTTAATAATGAATGCTTGAACTAATTGTTTGGCCACTTCTCTATTTTTAGATGAATTCTTTTTCCAATTCCAGAGAGCTCTTATTTGATCTGTTATTTTTGAATTTCCTGTTACTGCTAATCTTAATGGATTCAAGCCAGCGGCATTAAACGTGATTGCTTGGCGACCTGTCACTATTGCATTATTACTTGCAAGCCCACCTCCTAAAGAATGTCCTATAAAATAAAGTTCATTAGATTCCACAGCTTTATTAAGCAATTGTGCATTTTGAACTGACATGGTGTATTGTTGAGATAATCCTGTAGCTCCTTGAAGAATATTATTTGTCCAATCTACCCGCGAGGTGAAATTAGTACCACACGTACAATAGAAATATCTACGTTTACCATACGATAACTCCTTTACATATAAGATAGAATAAAAACCATTACTTAGCCTCTTCAATCTTGAACTGACTTCTTGAAAAACTTTATCGTCTTTATCAGCTACTTTCCAACCGCTTTTTTTAAATAAATCTTCGACTTTTTTGTAGTCTTTATTTTCCTCATCCTCATCTTTCTTATGGGGTTTTATCTTTTGTAAAATACTATCATAAGCACTGTTTATCATTGATGGAACCGATGTTTCTAAAGGAGTTTGAGAATCATAGGTTCTCTGACATAAAATAATGGCCTCTTTTACATCTTCTAAGGTAGGAAATGTTTTAGAATTAGAATCGGTGCTACTTTCAATTGGGATTTGAGTAATTTTGTCGTATGTTCCTATTCCACAAATTGATATATCCTTAATTAAAGGATGTTTAATATAAATTATATTATAAAATTCATTTTGGATTTTGCATTCGACATCATATTTGTCACTCACATTAAAAATATTTGACAGAATATCTCCATTATCTATTGTAAAAAGATAAATTTTTACAATTAATTCCTCTAAAAGAGGATTTACTAATTCTCCTAAAATTTTATTTTTAATAGAACGAGAAACATTAAATAAATTTTGAAGATATGAATCATTTGATTCTCCTAATGGCATAGCCATTGTTATATCTCTTTCGTCTATAATATAGTCTGCTGGAATGGTAATAGTATTTGAATTATAGGATTCAGAATAGATGTATTCTTCTATTTTATTAGTGTGAAATGTAATAGCACTATAAAGATGAAACCTTAGAATTAAAGCTTTTTTAATATTTTGCCGTTCAGTTTTCTCTTTTTTTATTGGAGAGAATGCACCTATAGTAGAAATTGGCATAAATTTTTATTGACTACAGAATCTATTAGTTATTAAAATTATTTTTCCCTTTGAGCTGTTTTTTAGCCTCTTCAAAAATACTCCAATTTTTATTTGCACCTTGCTTAGGATTTTGATAAGTAGAAGATGTTGGCCTACGTACTCCCTGTACTGGGTTCACTCTTCTAGCATCGAATACTGAGTCATATAGTATTTCACTGTTAAGGGGTCCATCTGGATTAACACCTGCCATTTCAGCACGTTTTCTTCTTAATTGTTCTTTCGTTATATTTTGTGTTTTCTGTGATTTTTTTGCCATTTTAGCTCCATTCTTCATCAACTTTGTGGCCCCAGCTACATCGCCAATACCAGGAATAGCTGCAAAGAGACAGAGCCCGGCATTGGCCCAATCTCCACGACAAGCAGAGATACAGGCATTTAATAAATCTGGAACTGCACCTAATCCTGGAAATAATCCAGCAGCATCTAATGTTATTTGAAGCCCATCAAGGAAATTTTCGGGGGTAAGCTCTGTTTCTGCACTTGCATCAAGTTCTTCTAATGATTGAGGATTCTCCTTTTTAATATTTGTGCCTGTGCCGTCTACTTGTCCGTCATATATTAAAGTAATAATTCCTCCATATACGCATCTGCATGATGATGTCTTTAATAATGCTGGTTGCCCTTTTAGAAGTACGTCATTTTTACCGTTCATCCACGGGAAAGGAGTATTTGGTACACAAGGCATAGGAGTAAGTTTACCCTGATTCGCAGCTGTAGCCGCTCCTGTAGCAGGATAAGTTACAGTGTGGCATTTCCCAAATGGTGCAATATTACGTAGTGGAATGTGATCACTGATATTTGCCTGCGGCTCTCCGGTTAACCATATTGTTCTGTCGGGCCATACTGTTAAGGTTGAAATTTTATCCCCAAATGAACATTTGATTTTGGCCTTAGAACAGACGTAAGAATCAGCCATTATTATTTACTTTAGTAAATGACAATTTTCTTTGTCATATGTGAATATCTAATTATATAAATACCAGAGATTAAATCTTCAATTGAAGTGCCAACCTCTATGCCGTTAAGATTATATATTCCTATAATTGAATTATTATAGTCGTTTATAGTTTCTATTATACCTTCTTGTGACTGAGACTGTATAATACTTAATTTGCCTGATTTTAATTCCCAAAAATCTTTATCAAATTCTAATTGACTATAGAAATTCAATTCATCAACAAAAGACTGCGTATTCATTTGCGATTTAGAGAAAGAGGTGCTCCCATCTTCACAAGTCTTATTAAATTCGACCTTATTGATAGTCTTGTTAACATCATTATTTGAATAACAACCTGCAAAATTTTTTGGCGCTTCGTATGCTACACCTCCAAAATAAGAATTTGTGTGATACCATGAAGCCTGCCAAGAATATGAATGTCCCGTTATATTGTATGATTCATTAATCGCAACGCAATTTTTTAGAATAGAGTTATCATATTTACTCATACAGCCTACAATCCCTCCAAATCTGAAAGATTTAGTATCGAAAGTTCCGCAAGGATGATCTCCTAAAAAATATTTGTTTTCGGCTAAACATCCTATAATCTCAGACGAATTGTTGCTTAATTCCCCAATTATACCACCATAAGTAATAAATGAGTCCCCTACACTAGTGTACGGTGAAGTTGTAACATAGCCATTTATATAATATTTGTGAGTATTTATGGCATTACAACGTATAAACTTGACAGAGGATCCAGCGGCAACAATACCTCCACAATTAAGGGATATTTTTCCATAACAATTATTTCCGTTTGATGATCCGAATGTATATGTTACCTGACTATTGATTTTTACGTCAGAGAATGAACAAGAACTTGCATTGCCAATCATACCTCCTATTTTAGAAGAATATTCGAAAGAAGTATTTGCACTGACATTTGGATGGTTATATGAAATAGTAGAATTTACTTCAATATTTTCGAAGTTGCAATATTCAGCTGATGAAGCTATGAAACCAATATAGTTGATGTCTGAAGTAAGCTCACCACTAAAATTCAGATTTTTGATGGTTGAATTCATAAGCTTAATCCACATACCGCTAGCATAAGGAGATCCTGATGTAGCAGCAGTTATAGATATGTTAGTAATTGAATGATTATTACCTTCAATTGAGCCTTTAAATGTCATAGATCCCAACCCAATAGGTGTCCATGATTTACCGCTTAGATTAATATCTGATGTAATGTTAAGAGTTTTGCCAGCAAAATCGGTAAAATTGTTGTTTACCAAATATGCTACTCCAGCCAGCTGTTCAGGCGTAGAAATTTCGAATTCGCTTTGGTTTTTATTATACCAGGAAATGCTATAAGAACCGTTATCAGTCCAAGTAGCACCGAATGCAAAATTAAAAGATAATAGAACTACAAGCACTAGGCCAATATTTCTTACTGTGTTGAAATAATCTGTTTTATTCATTATAATAGTTAGTATTTAGTGAGGGTAATATGCTATTAAACATGTATCAAGCTAAGAAGCGAGTATACACCTTCTTTAGGTTAAAAGCCTTGTAAATAAGGCCTAATTTATGGGTATATTTATCTTATAAAAGAATTATCTTTTCAGCATTTAGATAGTAATATGTGTCTTTCTCCATACGGAAGGTAGCACAAGCCGCTTGCGCTGGTCTGTACAGCAGCTGTGTGGACATATCACGTTGTAAAATATAATATTAAACCAATTATCATAATTAATATGGCCGAAAGGCGAAATATTTATCCTTTTACGTTTCAAGATGATACTCCACGTATAATTTTAATATTGGCAGTCTTATATTTGAATATCAATCTGTCAATAAGGTGGCTTAGAAAACCTCTGTCAGAGATTTTATCGGAAGCATAACCGACATTGAAATAAATAGTTCTTTTTCCAAAAGGATTATTTGTTATCAGTTTATTTATTATTTTTTCTATTTCCTTACTGGCTTCGTAATAGGTACGTTCTTTATTGTCATAATCTACAAATTTGACATTGTCATTTTTTGTCACGATTAAGTCAAAGCTATAAGTGCTTGAGACATGAAAATCGGTATCAAATTTCATATTAGCAGTATTAATTAGTTTTAACTTGTGATGCTTTTATATCTATCTTGTTAGATGCATTTATTGCAAGATCTTCTGAGGCTTTCATGTGATGAGTAGATGAGTATTCGAGGAGTTTATCTTTAGCCTCAATACGAATATTCTCAGCAGTTAGTTGAAGTTTATGAGTAATTTCCTCATCTTTATTTTCTTCAACTCTGATAAATTGATTTTGTGAGACTGTTAGTGAATCATTTCGGTCAATAGAAGCAGAACGATCATTACCTGCATATTCACGAATGTCATTATTTGCTGTACGTTGCATATCATGACTTGCTGAAATAAACACATCATTATCAGCTGATGCACTTATATCATGTCCTGCCTTTAGGATTATATCCTTCTTAGCGTATAGCTCTATATTGCCGGTTGATTCAAGCTTAATAAGTTTTTCGTCGGTTGAGAAAGTAAGTATATAGTTTTCTTTATCGTTGTCATATATACGAATATAACCTCCTTCACCTTCGTCCCATATTTCAATAGTGTGTCCGTTGCGAGTTCGGATAGCCTTGACTTGATTGTCACCGGGTAACCATGCTCCGTCAGGATCAGCTACACCATTATAGAGTGTACCTTTTACAAAAGGTCGCTCAGCATTACCACCTTCAAAGTCAATCATGACTTCTTCACCAATTTCGGGGATAAAACTGAAACCTTTTCCTCCGCCAGCGTAGGGTTGAGAAAGACGGAGCCAAGGTGTCATCATATTTTCATCTAACTGAGCCTGCCAATCAAACTGTACACGTACACGTCCCAAATGATTCGGGTCTTCAGTATCCGTTACTTTTGCTCTGCATGATGTTGCGACAGGAAATATATCGCTATTAGAGTAGGGTGGATAATCGCAAGCTGCCGGTATTCCGACAAAACTATTGGAGTAAGTCTCATCGGCTGAAAAGAAATGCACAAGCTCAGTAATGAGAATTTCGTCTTGGTCCACTTCACTCACATTGCCGACAAAATCATTCTGTAGGAAATTGTCCTGTATTATAAGAGTATTTCCTATTTTTAGTTTAGAGCAATAGGTTGTGCCAGAGTATACTAACATACTGGCTTTTTCACCACGGGCTTGGGTTTTTGTTGATACGTTTAGAACTGTAGTCCGCCCGTCACTATCTGCGAAACCTCCTGAATGAAGATTCTGGAGTGTTGGTTTTGTCATGCGGTCACGTGCTACATTGAACACTATATCGGCTAAAGTATTGTAGTCACGTTCCATCTCTTCGACTCCTTCCTTTTGATTGGCGTCGTATGAATTATATGATGAAGCTACGTGACTGAAAGCGGTGTGCTGAATTTTCAGATCCACGTTGTAGGAAGGTATATCCTTATCTGGATAGCCGAGAATTACAGGTTCACCTTGTGGTAGATTGCCGAATATAAGATGTTCTCCATCATTATAAATCCACTCTCCGAATCTTTGGGCAAGTCGAAGTAGGAACTGGTAATTAGTTTCGTTATATTGGACCGTATAGGGAAGGGTATCTGTAAACCTTGTGTCAATCTGTGCCGATATCAAATCGCCGTAGTCATCGACAATATCTTCTGCTATTTCGTTTAAAGTTTTATTTTCAAACGACTTGCAGGCCGGATTGTCTATAAGGAGCGCATCGTATGTTTTAGCTTCCACCTCAATCACATATTCCGACATAGAGCGAGACCCACTGATTGATGTAATTATACCTTTAAAGGTAATTTCTTCAGTCTTGTTGTCTTCAGATTTGAGGTCGGAAAGCTTTTCAAAATTTTCTGTTTCAAGACTAAGGGTTATATCCTTACCAATAATGCTTCCACAAGTTTTAAACTGTATTTCATTTCCAGTCTCTTTAGGCCCTTTAAGCATACGGAATCTGAGAGTATTAGGCTGAAGAAGACATTGAGTAAGGACGAAATTATCTACCTTAAACAAATCGCCTTCTATCTCAATAAGGAATTCATCAGACCTGATCCCGTCAATGGTAAGGGTAAATCTTGAAACAGTTGTTGACATATCGTTGGTTTAGAACAGATTTAATTTATCTGCAATTGTGCTGCGAAGATAATCAGTGAGATTGGATTTCAACATGTCTGTTGAGTCTTTGGTCCATGCGTTAGTAAAGAGAGAGGTATTGACACTTCCTATCATGATGACCTGAGCCGATATTTTAATAGTGGTGTACATCAATTTGGCATCATGATCATTAAAGTAGTCCCTGAGCTCAATACAGTAGGCGTTGGCAAAACTGACCGTCTTATAACTTCTTTTGTTGTCATTTGAATAAAGGCAGAAGCGTAAAATTCCGGCTTTTACCTCAGACTTATGAAACATCCAGTTATAAAAAAACATATCATCGTCATTTGTCGAGGGAATAACTATGGTTATTTCACCTCCCCGTGGACGAGAAGTCGGCTTACCGGTATCATCTATAGATTGTGAGAACTTATAATCACATTCTACAACACCGTATGTTCGACCACCAATCTTCAAGCTTCCGTGTAAAGCCATATATAGTTTATTAAGTCTTTATCAAGGTAAGTCTTACACGTGTAAGACTTACCTTGATAAAGACAGATGATTAGTTGTCAATAGTCCAACGGTTGTTGTGACGTGCGTTGCCGACCTGAATCTCCTTAGCGCTGATAGTGAACTCCTCGTACTGGAGTATATCATTGGTAGAATCGTAAGTCTCGGCATACTCTACAACATAGCCTTCCTTAAATGAGAGGTGTTTCATTTCACCGCCCTGACGGTTGGGGAAAGAAATTGTACCCGACTTGCTCATGTAGGTGTCAATCATCCACTCAAGGATGTCTGTGTTGCCGTCGTCGTTAGACTTTACCTTAACGGTGATTTTACCACCGCGGGTGGTGCCTGTAGGCTGACCTTCAACGTCAGTGTTCTGGTTGAGTTCGTACTTCACGAACAGTACTTCACGCTCCTGGATGCCATCGGCGGAAATAGTTGCAGTTCTTGTTGCCATAAATGTTATTTTAATTTATGAATAGAGGATTATGAATCCGTATAGTCGGTTATTTTACATTCTGGTCCCAGTCTACACCAGCTGTACCGTTGTGTCCTGTGAGTTCAATCAAGAAGTTTTTAGCTGCAAAGAATGGTTTTAGCTCAACTTGGATAGATATATCCTTTGTCTTGGGATCCTGATTAATACCTTTCAGACTGTAATTTTCAATCAGGCGGCCTGGCCCCTTATAATCGCTGAGAAAATCATGTACGGCCTGTTGAAGCTCTGCTTTTACGGACGAGTTCCAATTAGTGAATGCTTCATCATTAAAGAAATTCTGGAATACTTTTGCCATCCAGTCAAATACTCGGACTATCGGGTATTCCTGTAGACCAAGAGTAGCGCCGTTATACAGTGAACGGTTAGAGAATGCCATGACACGGCCGTCTTCTTCCACAATAGGAATAACTCCTTGGTCTATAATAGCAGCTATCTCAGATTTGCGCATTCCCATTCTTGCTCCTTTGACATTGCTAAGGGTACCGTATTTTTTACCGGCAATGCCTTGTGCGATAACTACATCTTCTGTATTAGTCATACGTCCGGCCAAGGCAGCTGAGGCAGGCAAATACATATCATCGTCTTCGTTAGCTATCTCAGATTTTTTACGGCCTAAAATATAGTTACAAGTCATTACAACATTGGCAAGTTGCACATCCTGACCTTGTAGATTGGCATCGTCAAGTTCCTCCTTAAGCATACTGAAATTAAGACTGTCCTTAAAATCAGTTATCAGAAGTACCTTATTTTTATATGCAGTTGTTGCCCACATTCTAATTACATCACTATCGCCCATATAGCCTGGTACAACTAAAAGAGAATAGTTGTTCTTAAGGCTTAGACGGTCATAGTATTGTTCAAGTTCGTCACGGACTGCGACAGTATCTTCTGAGTCATGCGATTCAAGCTCACTCTTGTCTACATTCATAAGAGTGACACAGTCAACTTTAGACTGTCCTGCATTTGCGAAGAAAGAATCGAGCGCACGGTAAGCAACCTCGAGCGCACGTATTTCTTCATGTATATTAAAGAGGTTCGTGCTTAGATTTTCTTTGGCCTTTTCACAGCGTTCATTGCACATTTCAATAATGGCCATGGGGTCTGAATCACCGTTTTCCAGGATTTCAATCCACATGTCAAGTTCATTTTTAACCTTTTTACGGGTTTCTTCGTATGTGGATTCAGTAAGGAATATATTCTTTACAGCTTTTCTTCGGGGATCGAGATTCTCTGCTCCTTTTATAAGGCCTTTTATCAATTGGAAGCCTCCGAGTTTGTCAAGTCCTTTAAGTCCTGCCTGCAATTGTTCTGCAGGAGTGAGAGTTACTTCAGTTTCTCTGAATTGAAGATTATCTTCCCCGAGGTTACCGGTGGTTAATTGTTCTTGTGTTGACATAAACTTAAGGATTATTCGGCATTTTCAATCTCTGATTTCAGAGCTTTCAGAACTTTTAAAAGATTTTCTCTCGATGCAGGGTCTTTCAGAGCATTACGTAGAGGCTTATTCTTCTGTAACTGACGTATGATAGCATTATAGGCATCAATTTTAGCCTTTTTATCAGATAGCAATGCACTCTGTTCGATAAGTTGCTCGTCTTCAAAATCCTTTATCTGATGGAAAACAAAGTCCTCATAGACTGAGCCTCCTTCTTCAGTTTCAAGAGCTACTCCTTCCTTTGAAGGCTGATAGTGTTCAAATACATCCTTCATGTTCTTAGCTCTGAATCCTTTACGTTCTTCGTCTGTGTTAGGCGCTTTATCAGTAAACTGATCCACATAAAGAGTTCGGTTCTGCGGGAACTCTATTATGCCATCCTGAGCATTGGTATCCAGGACTTTAGTAATGACAGTTTTCTTTGCCATAGGTTGTGGTGTATTATTTTGAGATAAATTATTTTCGTGTTGTGGCGTTGTATCGTAAATATTGGTGACTTTTTTCTGTCTACCCAATATCCGATCAATCAATTTCCCAAACCATCTCATTCCTTTCTGCATCATGCTTCATAAGGACAGTATCACCGGCTTTAAGATCACCAGCTATTATCATTTTTGAAAGAGGACGTCTGATCTCTTTTCTTATGATGCCCAAGACTGGGCGAGCCCCGTAGTGAGTATTAAATCCTACCTTCGTGATGTATTGTTTTGCCGTATCGTCAATCTTCAGATTTATATCCTGGCTGTTAAGTGATTTGATAAGAGTCTGAAAGTGTATATCAAAAATCTTATATATCATTTCTTCTGTAATAGGAGAGAATGGAAGAATTTCAGTGAGACGAGCCATAAATTCCGGTCTGAATTGGCCTTGCATTACCTCCAGCATTTCGTCATGTGTTGGAATATGACTTGCTTCAAAAGATTTGAAAATGTAATCGCTTCCGATGTTAGAGGTAAAAATAATCAGTGCATTCGAGAAGTCACCTACGCGTCCGAGGCGGTCGTGTAGCTTGCCCTCATCAAGAATCTGTAAAAATAAATCGAATACCGATTTATGAGCTTTTTCTATCTCATCAAACAAAACTACTGAATAAGGATGCTGACGTATCTGATTCACTAAAAGACCTCCTTCTTCGTAGCCGACATATCCCGGAGGAGCACCATAAAGAAGTGCTACCGAATGTTCTTCTTTGTATTCGGACATGTCGAATCTAAGAATTGATGTTTCATCATTGAAGAGAAATTCCGCAAGAGCTTTAGCCAGTTCCGTTTTTCCAGTCCCTGTAGGGCCAAGGAAGAAGAATGAACCAATGGGCTGTCCCTTTTTGTTTAGTCCGGATCTTGACTCGTATATGGCATCGAGAATACTTTTGATAGCATGATTTTGCCCGACAACACGCTTATGAAGTATATTTTCTGCATTAGATAGTTTTTCTCTTTCCTCTGACTGAATATTACCGATGGGTAAACCTGTCATTGATGCGACTACATCTTTGACGTGTTCCTTATTTATTATAGGAGTTTTGTCGCCTTCAGTTAATTCAAGGTTTATCTTCATAGATGCCATAGTTCTGTCAAGTAAATCTATAGCTGAAGAAGGTAGGCTTTTTTCAGGCATGTACCTCTTTGCCAGTCTGACGATGTCTTCTTTGACATTGTCAGATAAATCAATTTTGTGGAAGTCGCTATATACTGGTACCTTAGTGGCAAGTATTTCTATAGCTTCCTCTTCTGATGGTTCATCTACTGTGATTTTTTCACAATATGACGTCAGTTCTTTGTCCTTTTCTATATCTTTAGTGAAACCGTCAATGGAAGAAGTGAGTATGACTTGAATCTGATTTTTTGTCAATAAGCGTTTAAGTAATGGTAATATTCCGTTAAGTACAGACTGTTTGTCCATTACTCTATCAAATTTTTCGATAATGAGAAGTGGTTGTGGATGACAGTGTAATTCGTCACAGACTTTTTTAAATCTGTCTTCGATTTCACCCTTGTAGGAGACGCCTTGAGATAAAGAAAGTACATCTAATTCTACTGGATATATATTGCTTAAGGATGAAGGACCATTATTTTTTACTCTTTTGAGGAGGGCTTGGATAAGGCTTGTTTTTCCTACTCCTGTCTCACCGATAATTATTATATTTGCCTTATCTTTTCTTGACAATGCCTCTATCATATTACGGACTTTTGTTTCAAATCCGATAATTTCATGATTCAAATCATCATCTGTAAATAATTTTAGATAAGGTGTTACTATAGGTTGAGCTGTTGAGGTGGCCTCACTGAATACCGAAGGGTTGCGCTGAGTGGTCGTGGTGGAACCAGATAATTTATTCAGTATATTATTATGCGATAACGGTAGAGTCTTAAGTTGATCTACAGAAAAGCCTATTCCTGGAGTTGTTACAGCAGCTAATAGGGCTTTGAAGGCAATATCGTTATTACCAAGTGTTTTAGTTAACCTTATTGCTTCTTTTACTACACTTCTAGCTTCTTCTGAGAGTTTGGTTTCTCTCATTGGATAGGCAGATTTAGGAGCTTGTGTAACTCTTACATCCGTCCAGTCAAGAATATAATAATAGTCAGAATCAAGTGTATTTTCTATAAAGTCGATTAAGCCGATTTCTTTGTGTAATAGAGCTCGTAGAATGTGAGCAGGTTCTATTTGTGGTGATCTATTGTCAAGTGTAAATGATTTTACGATATGTAAGAAATCATTTGGCAATAGTGAAAGGTATTCAATGTACTTATCCATTGTGTAATGATAGAGTTATAGTTAGTTTTTCTTTGGAGAAACCAGTTCAATATTTATAGTCTCGATGGCTACTCTTGCATTACCTAAAAAGTCAACATTTATAATTATCTCACTTTGTTTAGCATCAATAGAATGTACTTCACCTTCAAGACCTGCTAATTTGCCTCTAATAACTTTTACGAAATCTCCTTTTTTATAAGGTGTGGATGTAAAGAAGACTGGCACATCTGAGTTGCCAAGCATAAAACGAAGTCTCTCTATTTGGGAGTGAGGTATTATTGCTAAAGGTTTATTGCCATTCGGCATGGTAAGACCAGCTTTATTAGTCATAAACCTATTTATAAATGGTAAGCCTACAATTTCTTTACGGTTGGTCTCTGTGCAGTAGATAAAGACTATAGAGGGAATAACAACACGATTAATTTTTGCTCGTCTTCCATTTTTCCACAAACGCCATTCTTCCTGAATCGGTACATAACACTCGTAGCCTAACTTCTTCAGTTTGTCTCCAACAGCTTTTTCAGTATTATGACTGACAATCGCTACATACCATTCACTTTTTTCCACGCCTACGGCGCCGCCAACGCCATTAGGCACTGTCGTAACGTTGTTCGTAACTGTATAGGCACTCATTTTACTGAATACTTTAAGTTCTCGAAGTCCGCACTCTTAGGTAAGAGATATGGATGCAAAATAAGTTATTGATTGTGTGTGGAATAATAAATGCTTGACAGGCTGTTTTTTTAACAGAATAATAATTATACGACTTTATTGACATATTTTTAATAACTTTTACTTATGAAAGAAGTTATATATCAGTTTTTTTTTGTAACTTTGCTTTTAATTTAGTATCTCTTACCTAAGAGATACTTAAAAAGCTTCCCACTAAGGTATTAAAATCGACCATTTTAAGTCTTAATGGGAAGCTTTTTAAGTATCGGTATTGTAATAATACCAAATAAAAGAGGAGGAGAGAAGGAGGCGGTTATTTGAGAGCTTTGAGTATCAGCGAGTTGGCGCGGTCGACGACGGAAGTGTCGAGCGAGGCGAGATATATGCGGGTGGTCGTTTCTGAATCATGTCCCATGCCCTCGCTGATGACACTGATGGGGATGCCTTGGGCTTTGGCGACGGAGGCCCAGCTGTGGCGGGCTACGTAGAGGGTGAGGGGTACGTTGACACCGACCATAGGAGCTATCTTTTTGAGGCTGTGGTTGATGTTGTAGGCCATGTTGCGGTAAAGGTTGCGTTCGTCGGTGTTTGAATGACGTATGATGGGGAATAGGTATGGAGTAGAGTTTTCAGGATATTTATCAAGGAGGTGTTGCATGTCACGGGTCCATTCGATGGTGAGTTGTTGGCCTGTTTTTCGGCGTCGGTAGATTATGTAACCGTCTGCGAGGTCGGTTTTGCGCAGAAAGGCCATATCTATAAAGCTCATGCCGCGCAGCATGAAACTGAGCATGAACATGTCGCGGGCGTAGTCGAGTATGGGGGTGCGGGAGAGGTCAAGACGTTTGATTTTTTTGATGATAGCGAGTGGAAGAGCACGTTTTACGGTTTTGTCAACTCCTGTGTAGACGTGGCGGAAGGGATTGTGGTTTTCGATTATTTCATCTTCGACAGCACGATTATATACGGCGCGTAATATACGTATATAAAAGGAGATGGTGTTAGGGGCCAGACCTCGGTTCTGATGCCAGGCCTGATAGGACTCAAGAAGTTCTGAGTTGAGAGCGTCGAGCATTATGTCGTTGTTAGGTAACTGTGAGGGGGTACCAGAATTGTAAGTAGCCATAAATTTACGGAAGCTATTGAGTGCGGCTGTGTAAGTTTCAGCTGTACGTGTTTTACCGTTTTGTCGTAAGCGTATTATAAGAGCCTGCATAAAATTGAAAAGAGTGTACTGGTCGGCATAGCGTTCGAATTCGTCAACTATGTCGTCTGGTGTATAGATGATGCCGGAACGGTCAAAACGACCTATGATACGTGTTAATCGGTCGACATCTCGGCGTATGCGATCGCGTATGGACTGGATAATAGGACGTCGTTCGTTACGACGGCGGTCTGTTACAACTAAGGCGCGTTTTTCGTCCCATTCGGAAGGAAAGACATAGCATTCGGAGAGTAAGGCCCGGATTTTACGCTCGTGCATGATCTGGTAATAGACGGTGCCCTCGTGGTCAGCGACAGTCGAGGGGCGAAACTTTACTTTTATCGTAGCCATTTTTATGGTTTTTATTTATATTCACCGCAAAGTAAACTGTTATAAAGATAAAATAAGGCCTGTATAAAATGAGGTCAGAGATTTTTACAGTCGATAAAAAATAAAGTTAGTGGTTATCTCACGGAATTTTAGTAAATTTGCAGCCCAAAACCCCAACAACTTAAAAACGACATATTAGAAATGACAAAAGCAGAGATAGCAAGCGAGATAGCTAAGACCACAGGTCTTGACAAGTCAGCTGTAGTCACAGTGATTGAACAGTTCATGAGCGTGGTAAAGGATAGCCTTTCACGTGGTGAACATGTGTACTTGCGTGGTTTCGGTAGTTTTATCATCAAAACACGTGCTGAGAAAACTGGCCGTAACATTTCGAAGAACACCGCTCTTATCATACCGGCTCATAACATACCAGCTTTCAAGCCGGCTCCCGCTTTCAAGGAAGAAGTGGCTAAGCTTGACACTGAGACTAAGGCCTAAGTGGTAAGCTACCGATGAAAAAAGGAGGCTATTCAGACGCAAGTCTGAATAGCCTCCTTTTTTCATCTATCGACATTGTAATGACACGGCTGGAGCCTGAGCGGTCAGCTTGCGTTAAGGTTCCACCATGTACGAACAGCTATACGGAACTGTCTGTTGAGCACCGAGTAGCGGTTGTCTATCCATGTATTGCGTACGTCATACCGTTCAGCCAGACGAGCTGAAGGAGTGTTGTTGAAGAAGCGCTCACACCACAGTTCACGGTCGCGCTCGCCCCACTCTAATTCGGTTATGACAGCCATAATGAATCTACGTGCGTTTTCGTCCCAGTCGATATTGCCGTAAGAATGAGCAAGCAGCTCGCGCAATAGCTGACAGGCATCGGAGACTTCGTCATCGTCAATACGGTCGTGCCATACCTGCCAACGCAGTTCGGGATTGAGTGGACGTTTAGTCGAGAGAGCTATTTCGGCATACGGATTCTCTGTAATGAGAAGTTGTTCTATAAGTGTCTTCTCAGCTGTTTTAAGAATCTTGTTAGCTTTGTCCTGATTGCCGAATGCTTTAGCCATGTCGGCAGTAGGAAGTTTCTTGACGTAGTACATTTCCAAAGCTTGATGTTGTTCAGGAACGTATACAAGGTCTACTATTGCTTGGCGCAAGTCGACGTTGTCAATGCTGCGTACTTTCAGACGGTAATCATTGGTACGCGTGTCGCAGACGGGAGCGATGTAATGTTCTTCGACAAGGTAGTTGTAGGTAGCCTGCGAAGCTATTCGTGCCAGCCAGTTATGGGGTGTGGTGTCGCCTTTATAAGTGCTGAGACGTGCCCACTGGTGTTCCCAGCAACAGAGATAGGTGACGTGGCTCACCTGCAGGGCTGTGAGGTCAGTGCCGAATGAACGGTTATACCCAACAGCTATGGCCTGCATCTTGTTGTGCATCTCGACAAAGAAGAAAAATTCGGCAGCCTTCTCGTCGTTCTTAATCACGTTAATCATTTCCAGTGCGTTGCCGCGCACTGCCTCTAAGGGAGGGTAGCGGCGAGTGCAGTAAGTGTCGTTAGCTCGTGTCATGTCAGATAATTTTAAGCGTTTGTGGCAAGTATTTCATCTTCCCCTTGGTCATAGGTAAGTTAAGGGGTCGGATATAGAAAATAGAAGGTACCGGCTTGCCAACGCTTTGTGCTGCTATCTGAACATGTCGTAGATAGGAGATTTGACTTTGGCAAGGAATTCGGCTACAGCATCAAGGTCCGGGGGTGGAGATGACACTGGTATCAGGCTGTTGTCAGCCTGCATGGCTTCAGCATAGATATTGTCAATAAGTCGACTTTCGCATGATGAGCCGTTACAACTTTCGTCCGTCATTTTTGTGGAGTATTGATAATGGCGAGAAGGTCATTAATATCAATACCGACATATCCTGACGTACTCTTCACGAAGAATGTCTGTTGGTCGATTTTTTTCTGAGACTGTATCATTTTTAGTGGTTGTTTGTATTTCGACGTCCTGTCAGCTTGTTGCTCCGGCTATAGTAGCATATTGCTAACTCCGGGGGGGTAGCTATAACAGTCGTCATATATAGTGAGTGATAAAACGCTCAGAATATATCAGTCTCAGGAGGGAATTTTTAACTTTTTTGTGTCAAATAAATTTTTTGTGGAATGTCATAAAATATCAGCCGGCACATAAAGTGTGACGCAATCTGTCAAGTCCGTTCGAGGCTGTCTCGGAGATATGGGTGAAGGATTGTCGGCATTTTTCAGGCAGCGATACTTCACTTGGATCTATCACGAACAACTGGCAGTCAGGTCGGGTTTTCATGAGTAAATCGGCAGCCGGGAATACGAGCATTGAGCTTCCTACGATTACAAAATAGTCGGCCAGGCGGGTTGCCTGAACAGCTTTCTGCCATAATCGTTTGTCGATATTTTCTCCGAAGTAGATTACAAACGGTCGTATTTGTGAGCCGTCTGGAGCTTTATCACCGATACTGATATCAGGGTTGTTTGCATCGATTGGCAGAGGGTGGTATGGATTAGCTGACGACGTATTTTTGAGTGCTTCGCCGTGCAGATATATCACATTGGTTGAGCCTGCGCGAGTATGATAGTCATCGCCGTTCTGAGTAATGACGGTAACATCGAAATCTTTTTCAAAATCCGCTATGACATGGTGCCCATCATTAGGGCCATGAGTCATTATTGCACGTCGTAAGGGATTAAAGAAATCGAGCATCGTCTGACGGCGTTCGTTACAGTCGCTACGGCGTCCGCAATACCATGAACGTGCAGAGGCCACCCGCTCAACGTCGAGCTGGTGCCAAATGCCTTCCGGCCCACGGAACACTGGCAGGCCGCTCTCACGACTCATGCCGGCACCGGTAAAGAAGACGATTTTTTTCTTGTTCATTAAATTACGGAGGTTAGAAGTGAATGTGATATTATTGCTTCTCTGCCATATCGTTCTTCTGAGCAAAAACTTGTAAGTCAGATGATATAAATGGGGATATGGGGGATTTGTGTTTTTTCCCTGTGCAAATGTAATACGGAATTTTTAATGTTGCAATAATTTGCAGAAAAAATATTACAGATTTTTTGAAGACCACAATTTGTAAGGCAACTAGAGTTTACTTTGAGAATGTTAATGGCAAGATTCCCGCTGATTAAGGAATCTTGCCATTGCTGTTTTTATACTTAGGGATATTATGGGTAAGTATTCTCTCAGTGGCTTATACATTGAGAGGTGCTATTTAAAATCTCATGTATATGTGTCAGGGATTAGTAGGCATTATAATGGATTTTAGCAGGAGCCCATTTATCTTTTGGTGCGACTGGCTGAGCCGGGTATCCGAAAGCCATTACATTAAGAGGCGTCAAATTAGAAGGCAATTTAAGGATAGAGCGCAGACGTTGCTCTCGGTCTTTAAGCGGATAGATACCGCACCATACACCACCGATTCCGAGTGCGTGGGCAGCCAGGAGCATATTCTCAGATGCTGCTGAACAATCCTCTACCCAGAAACCGCCGTCAGGTATATCACCCTTGAAGAGATTATCCATGTCTCCGCAGACTACAACAGCAAAGCTGCACTTCTCCACCATTTTTGTGTATTCAAAAGCTGCAGTAATGGAATCTTTTAGACTTTGCTCATTTATCACTACAAAATGCCAGGGTTGCTGATTGGCAGCCGTTGGAGCAGCCATGCCGGCACGAAGAATTTTGTTAACGGTGCTGTCGTCAATCTGTTGGTCGGTATAACTTCGCACACTTGCGCGTGTCATGATGCAATCAATCACAGCGTCTGCTGCGTTGACATCCTTTCCTTCAGTTGAAGAGACGGCGCCAAGGCGTATTGAAACGGCTACAAGAGCTATGGCCAATAGCAACATTATCCAATGGTAACTTTTCATGATATATTTTAATTCGTTTTTGTGAATAAGCTTTATTTAGTACGTGCATAAAGGGGAGCCAGGGTCAAGCTTGCTTCAAGAGGGAGCCTGTGGGGCAGACGAAACGGCAGAAAGGACGGCTAATAAACAGAGAAAGCACTACAAAAAGACCTCCTACAGCCATTATAATCCAGGACGCCGACTCAACAATGAAAGCAGTGAAAATTTCATAGTCAATCCAACTCGTGCCCCAACCGATAAAGAGTAACGCCAATAACACTACCCATAACAATTGACGGAAATTATCGAGAGTCTTGATAAGTTTAGGTGATAACTTCCATTTCTTTTTACATACCTTACCTGCAAGCTCTTGAAGTGAACCGAAAGGACAAATCCATGTGCAGTAGAAGTTTGGCTTATTGAAGAGAGGATAAATAAGGCCAACAATAAGAAGGATGAGAGTAATAAAGAAACTCAATGTCATGCGTGGTGCCCCGGAAAAGAAGTTGAGCATCATGGCATAATCTATGAAGGTACCTGCCCAAAAGCCAAGAACAGCCACGTTAAACAACTGTTGAATGAGACGATAAGTGGGTTTCTTTATAAAGATTGGTAATATTGCTCCAGCTAAGATTACAATTAATGCAGCGATAGCGCCAAAGGAAACATGAGTGGAATTAGTAGTCTTGGACCCTTCGGCAAAAGCAACACCAGCACGAACGTTGGCTATAAAAGCATTCGAAGAATAAGTGGCTCCTGTCACTGCGTCAACATCCATGTCTTCGGCTTCTTTAAGAGTCTTACCGTTCCATGCACGAGTCAAACCTGAAGATTCAAGGCGACCGAAAAACTTCGGGCTTTCTGAGTTACTGAGAGCTACGATAGAATCAATTTTGCCTTGTGTGATATAAATATCCAAAGGTACAGGGCCACCATAGCCTGAAATATCCTTTCCTAAATTAGTAGTATTGATAATTACTTGTGAGCCATTATAACGAATAGTGCTCACAGTGTCTTGCTGTGCTACGGAATCAGATTTGCCGGAGGAGAAAAAACTTTCAGCATCTTTGCCGAAAAGAGAGCCATTGCGTACTATGGCAAGTGCGGCAAGAAGGCAAAAGACTGTGACGAAAGCAATAACTCTCGCAACCACTTGATTAGACTTTGGCTTTACAGGTTTTCTCATAGCACCCTCTTTAGGAAGAGGATGTAAGGCATTAGGTTGAGTCTTTTGTTCCATAAATTATTGATATAGGGAAGTGAGAATTAAATTTCTATCCAAGGTAATTAACTCCACAATGGACAAAAATTATGAAAAAGGATGTCATTTTCATAAATTAAGGAAGACCTTTTTGACCTTCCTTATTTCAAACCATAAAGGCACTATGAATGTTCAGGGCTGCTACTTACTGTTTACTTATTCACGGTAATTGGATAGATTCATACCGAGAGTATGCTGGACGTAACGGCTGATGTACGCTGGTGAGGAAAATTGTTGAGGTTAGGAATAGGAAGTAGATTAGTCGATGAAGTCCATACGATGAATTATGCGTCCAAATTCGGCGACTTTTGGTGCACCTATATCAAGGCCCCAGCGTGTGCCGAAATGCCTTGCCAGATACATACTCTTTATAAGAAGGTCAATCGTTGCGGCTGAACCTGTAAGGTCAGTAGTAAGACGCATAAGGGGTATTTCGTCAGGAAGTTCTTTCAGAATATTATTAGCGACTGTTGCCGATTCTTTTGATACAATGGCTATAATTGCTGTCTGTCCCTTCCGCTGATGAAACCAGTTGAAACGTCCGTGAGCAAAGTTACGATAATCAGAAATCTGTACACAGCCTACAGAACCCTCTGAGAACCGTGATTCGAGGTCTACAGCTATCGGCATGTTATCAGGAGAATAGAGTACATAAAATCTATCAGTCTCTCGTGCGTTATAGAGAGCAGCGTTATGAGAGTCCCAATTTTCAGTATCGAGTGTGTAAGTCTTACTGATAAATTCTTTTAGAGTCGTACCTATTGTTTCTGTAAAACTCCAGTCTGTTATTTCTACATTATCATTACGGTAGATACGCAATAGAAGTGAGTAGAAAGCAAGTAGAGAGTTAGTAGCTAAGAAACAATCTCTATTTTTCAGCGGATATATGAATTTTGCTTTTTCTCCTGTTTCGTCTATGAGTTGTTCGAGTGGGGTAGGTGTTGATGTCATTATGGCCCCTACTTTCTGCTGTGGGTTATTATAGGCAGTTTTGTATGCGTTGATTGCATCTATGTTGCGTCCTCCGGCACTGAATATAACTACCTTAGCAGGGATTTGGCTCCATGCGCTGCATACATACTGATAGGGCGTCATGGCAGCGGCCACCATACCTCTCTCTACAGAGAGTTGCATAGCTAACTGGGCAGCCGATAGAGAACCGCCTGAGCCAAGAAATATTCTCGGTAGTCCATCAGTTTCAAGTAGGAAATCTTTTGCTGTACTAATATCTGCCCCAAGACTCCATTCGAGAGTAGCGGGCAGACGCATAAGTACACTATCATATCTTGTCATTTTTTGGCTCATAGTCCATTTTTTTCTAAATAAGACACGCAAAGATAACGTGGTTCAATCAAAGTCGTTACCTTTGCGTGCCTTTTAAATATAGCTACTATTCTTCTTCATTGAGTTCGGAGAGAAGTTTGTCTTCCTCCTCGTATTCTTTATACTTCTTTACAAACTGCTTCTTAGCTGTAATCAATGATTTAAGAGACAAGGTGAGTAAATCTTCCATGTCTCCCTCCGTCTTATAGAAGAATTCGGAAGCGATTATCATATCATTATCCGAGTCAATATACAGTTTTACCTGAAGCAGATGCCAGTTAAGGTCGTTGCAGGCTTTCAGACCAAGTCTTAGCTCATTATCATTGTCGGCAGTGAATATTCCAGAGAGAGTCGCGGCTACTGATGGGTCTTTACCATCCATTGTGTTAATCTGAATGTAATTCATCTGGTAGCGAATCAACAGGGAATGCTCTCGTTCTTCCAACACAGGAAAACCCCACTGTTCCAGCACCTGTTTGATTAATTCCTTAGTTGTCATCTTCCTCTGTGTTTATGATTTGGTGAAACTTTGCAGTGCTGACAGCCAATACACGTATGATATGTTCAACGAGGTCTTCTGTTACCTTAACCTCGTTTTCACCTTCACCGAGATAGTGCTGATAGTTAAGCCATACTTGGTCCTTGCCCATGAGGAAAGGTTGTACATACTTTACACTGGAGCTCAGAACTGCCATTGCTTCTAAAGCCATTACACGATTATCTTCGGTAATATCGAAAATATTTGGCATCATGAAGGTCAAGCATGAGTTGTCATCTTTATTAGGAAGGTAGAGTATAGTCAAGCCTTCGTATTCAAATCCGTAGCCGAAGTCATCGTCTATCAGCTTAGGTATAAAGCCGAGCTGACGTAGTACGGCAAGAACATCTTCCTTGTTGTTCATTGTATATAAGTTTTAAAATAGTTTATATAAGTAATGAGGGATAAAATCATACTTATATATCATGAATTAGTAAGAAAACCTACTTTTTTTCTCCCATTTTTACCTGCACGGTTTTCCATTTGCTCTTTTAAGTCAAGAAAATCTTTGCGTTGTGCTTCCGATACTGAAGGAACAGTAGCCTGCGCCACTTCAATAAGCCGTTGCATTGAAATAGGTATTGGAGTGTCAAGAGCTTTATTAAGAGTGTCTTCAAAGCACTGTCGTGAGACTTCATCAACTATGTATGATATATCGCTACAGGTATAATGTTCTGTGACATTAGCCAGTCGTTCAAAATCTATATCTTCTTCGCAGGGCCTATTAGCGAGTTCGAGCCTGAACAGTTCCTTACGTGCCTCTAAATCCGGCATAGGTACATATATTGACTGATCGATTCTTCCTCGGCGTAGTATTGCTGGGTCGAGATCACAGGGGCGGTTGGTAGTTGCAATCACATAGATACCGCGTTCGGCACAGTTGTTCATCTGTGTCAGCATCTCGTTCACCTCGTTGGCCTGATTGGGATTCATCTCCGAATTACGTTTGGGTACAAGAGCGTCAAATTCGTCAAAAATAAGAATCATAGGCCCCTTCTTCTCAGCCTCGGCAAAGGTTTCGGCTATCTTCTGCTGTGCCCCATGAACATAGATTGAACCCAGTTCAGAAGGATTTACTACCTTGTATCTGAGTCCTGACTCTTTTGCAGCACGTTCAGCTATAAAGCTTTTGCCGCACCCTTGTGGACCGTACAACAGGGTACAATTGCTGGGTTTGATACCATACGCCTTGGCAATCTTCGGATTTTGCACGATACGGATGAAATCACGACGAAACAGAGCTTTGAGTTCTGACATACCTGCGACTTCGTCAAGTGCATGAGAGGTAGAAGACGGTGGGGTAGGTTTAGCCACAGTTTCAACCTGCTCTTCTGTTTCTGTTGGTTCTGTACGTGATATTTCTTCGTTGCGTACATATTTACTTATAAAGCTCTTGAACTTATCAATGTTACCAAAACGTCCTGTTGGTGTGAGATCAGTAGCCTTATTTAAAATCATACGTATAGAAGAAGGTAATCGAGTGTTGGCCTCCTTCCAAAGTAGTTTACGATACTCTATGGGATTAACTTCCGTCTGTTCATAAGCAGGAGGTACTTCGACGGTAGTATCTCCGGTGTATGCAGTCGCCGGAAAGCCTATGAGCATCGTCAACATTACCATACCGAGCGAGTATAGGTCGGAACGGTGACTGAAAATACCTTTAAGTGTCTCGGGAGCACGAAAACGGCTATCTAATGTCTTATCATCAATTGAAGTCGAGCCGTTGTAGGTCTCCCCGACATTGGAGAAGCCTACCAGGACAACCTCCGGTTTCTCCTCTTCATTACGGTTGAGCAGGATATTACCCGGTGATATGTTATAGTGGCCTCCTCCTCTTGTAAACCTATAGACAGCTTCTATAACCTCAGCAAGCTGTTCAAAAATATACCGTGCTTCTGAGGGAGCAAATCTCTGACCTTGGTTGATAATGGCTTCGAGAGACTCTCCTTTAAAGTATTTCTGTGTAATCCAACCGTAACGATGACGCTTATAGGAAGTTATGCCTGAGCTGATAAACGAAGGGAGCCCCTTAACCGAGGCGTAATTTTTGAGAAAACGCACTTCCTCGATAAAATCAGGCTGACGTTTGCCGGTATCCTTGTTGTCAACAGTGTAACGTTTTGAACGGAGGTCAAATACCGTAAGCACCACATCATTCCCATCGGTATCAGAGGCCAGATATACTTCCCGTTCTCCATCGTGATGCCGGCTTAATTTCTGTCGTACTGTCAGGCCGGCAAATGAATCGTTTTCCTCAAATATCTGTGCCATAATCCTCCTTTCTTCGTTTTATTAATCGCTATTAATAAAGAGAAAGAAAATCGTGATAATCTCTCACTCTCGACAGCAAAAATCAATTGAATTTTTAATTTTATTCTTTTAATTTAATTTCTGGTTTTAGGTATAATATGTTGATTTATAATATATAAATGGTTTTGAAAATTACTCGTTATTGCGTAACTGTTTTACGAGCCAGTCAGTAGCATATAGGGCGGCTTCAGCTGTGTTGACTGTAAACGAATGGTCTTCGCCCGGTATCAGTTTTATACTGCTGTTCCGGTAGCCTTGATTATACCTTTCTCCGTATGTGTATGGTACTACTCTATCGTGAGTGCCATGTATTACAAGTACTGGGCCTGTGTAATTGAGTGCTGTTTCGTATATAGGTAGGTTGACAGCAGTCTCAATATATTTACGACCTAATTTTAGATTGCCGAAAGGTAGTTGTATATAGTCGGAAGTCATATTCCATGGGTCGTACATTGCGCCCATAGTGTTACCTCTCAGTGCATCGTCACGGAGTACGGCAGCTGGTGCCATAAGTACGACATTCTTGATGACTTTATCACCGAGTTCACCAGCGGTCATGCTTACGACTACACCTCCCTGCGAATGGCCAAGAAGAGAAATGTTTTCTACCCAAGGCTGTGATTGTGCCCACGAAATTACATCTTTCAAATCTTCGATTTCGTTGAGTACAGTCATGTTCTGAAAGTCTCCCTCGCTTTTTCCATGGCCATTGAAATCGAAACGTAACGAGGCGATACCGTTGTTCTGTAAATCATTAGCAATGTCAGTCAGCAACTCTGTATTGCAATTGGCAGTAAATCCATGACAAAGAATTGCCAGAGGAATCTTACTCTCTTTTGTTTCCGGTTTCTGAAGTTCAGCGTAGAGCATTCCCTCTGCACCTTTGATAGTAAATGTCTCCATATTCTGGGCTTCACCGCCTGAAAGTGCGGCAATTGCTAAAAATAATGTTATAACTGTAGTTTTCATTTTTATATACTCAATGCTAATGCTGTTTTCAACATGGTTTAATGGCTTCTGACACCTCTGGGAAAGTATATAACTCTCGTCGGATCAATGTATGAAGCACACCTCATTAAACTCTGTTTAGTGTGTCTGTCATTAGAGCCTGGTACATGGACTCGTTTATAATTCTTACAAAGATAACTCATAAATATGAATTTACAAAGGAAATTATACAGAAAGCTCATCATAGAAGTATAGTATACTCTACAAAATAAGACGCTTCCACTTACTAAAGTGGAAGCGTCTTATTTTGTAGAGTATTAATTTAATGCTGTAAGTTCATTGTAATCTCTGATTTTCTTAGGAAGCATTATCATTGCTATAATAAGGCTGATAAATAATGTTCCTGCAACAAGCCAAAATGAATAAGTCCCGAGTGCCCAAAGATGACTGAGGAAAATAGTAAAAAATATTGCGAGCACTATTGCGAGAAAGATTTCTGTAATCAGGGTATAAAGCCTTAGAGACGATACTTGTTTCATCACTACTATTGGCGGAGTAGTTGTAATTTGTATTTTTTTAATTAAATGATAAAGAATTGTGTATGCAATTGCTGCTACAGCCATGTACACTCCGAGAAAACCTTTCAAGGCTACAGGGAATGAAGGTTCGTCGGTTCCACTCAACCATAGAGTGATGAATACTACTGCGAACACAGAGCAATTCAGAATAGTTCTTTGATATTGTTTAGCAATACGAGATTGTGCCGAATTGCAAGTTGCGGTATTGAAGTTGAATGTATCATTACTTTTCTCAGCGAGTATGTCATCGAGAGTTGACATACTTTTTTTGAGTTCGTCCAAGTTCATATTATTTCGATTTTGAGATGAGTTTATTTTTAATTCTATGAAGTTTAGTAGCTACATTGTTTCGTTCTATACCAATGATGTCTGCGATTTCTTCGTATGAGTATTCATCGAGCCAGAGTAGAATAATCGCTTTCTCAATCGGGAGAAGTTGGTTTATCAATTCGTGTAGAGCAGTAAGCTGTTCAATCTTATTGTTATCTGATTCCGAAGAAATATCAACATCAGAAATTCCAAAGGGGAGGGTTTCTATTTTTGGTTTGTAATTACGGATTGCCATTAAAGCAGAATTGACAGCGACACGATAAACCCAAGTGGAGAGTTTGCTCGTACCCCGGAATTGTTCTAAACCCAACCATAGATTGGTAAGGATTTCTTGACGTAAATCCTCGTAAGGCATCTTAGGGGTAGCATAGGCCCAACAGACCTTGTTGATAATACGAGAATGCTCCTTAACAAAGGCAACAAACTCCTTGTTCGTTTTTGGTGGACTTTCCATTTTTTCTCAACGTTTTGTAACGTTAGGTGCAAAATTATCTCGAAAAGTTACACTCACCTCAAATTTTTTTCTTTTTCCGTCACTTTCCAGCTCTGAGTCAATAGCGTCGACAGTTGAGAGTAGATTGAGGATGTGAAAATTGAAGTTTAGAAATTTATTTGTAAATTTGCGTGTGAATCTTATACTTATAATGTAATGATACTGGAGTCTGCTTATATACCGGATTTAGATAGGCTGTTTGAAGTCTATCTGGGGGTTGTTGATACTCCATATTCAGAAGATTTGGGCTCTGACCCGTATATATCGTTTCTTTTGGAGCATGGATTTCTGAACTATAAGAATACCTTTCTATACGGTACTGGGAAGATAGATATATCCAATAGGGAGTCCATGGAGCGTAGCTTTTGGGCCGCTATTCAGGACAGTGCGATTGTAGAAGAAATTAACCGTCTTTTGGCAGAGGAGGGAATGTTTGCGAATGAAATTGTTACTGCGCTTGAGGGAAAGTTTCCTCGCAATGAAATTTTAGTCTATCTAGCTTGGATGGAGCATTTGACACAGCTCCGTATCAAAGACGGTAGATATCAGATTTCGGAAGAAGGAACTACAGATGCAGAAGACATGGAGCATAGCGATAGTATCTATCCGTTTTCATATACTACAGGGGCTGTGGATATTTCAGAGGTGAAATACTCTGTCTATGAATATCTACGACGACTCAATAAAGGCGATATAAAGATGAACCTGGAGTTTCAACATAATCTTGTTTGGAAGAAAGAACAGAAAAGTCGGTTTATAGAATCATTGCTGCTCCAGCTTCCTATACCACCGCTATATCTGAAACGTGATAATGCTGGGAAACTGTCGGTCATTGATGGTTTGCAACGCACCACAACTTTGTCAGAGTTCACTTCTAACGATTTCTCTCTGACGGGATTGAACGCACTCAGTGAGTTGAATGGCAAGTCTTTCAAGGAGCTTCAGGAGAACGAGAGTTTGAAAGGATTAGCTGCTCGAATCGAGGATAAGCAACTTTTGTTTTACGTGTTGGGACCAAGTGTACCGATGAGGGTGGTATACGATATTTTCAATCGTATTAATACTGGAGGTACAAAACTGGAGCGCCAGGAGGTACGTAATTGTGTTTTTATAGGCAATTCAACTCGTTTACTAAAGAACATTTCGGAATCAGATAGATTTAGAAACTCAATAGAAAATGGTATTTCTCCCAAACGTATGAAGGATAGAGAAGCAATACTGCGTTGTATAGCTTTTGCTTTGACTCCTTATGAGGATTATAATGGTTCTTTAGATGAATTTCTTGAGATGACGATGAAAAAACTCAATTCGATGTCGTCTGTGAAGATTGAAAATATCAAAGAACGTGCCATTGCGACTTTCGACCGTACCTATGAAATATTTGGTAGCCGTAATTTTAGGATTCCGAGCGGTAATACCAGAGGACGCATCAACATAGCTCTTATGGAGGCAGTCTTCAACTGTTTTTGGAATAGGTCAGATGATAAAATTTCAAATAAAGATATATTGGTAAATCAGTATAACAAGATGATACAGGACCGGGAATTCTTAGAGAGTTTCCGAGCCTCTACCATTTCTAAATCAGGTGTACGCACTCGATTTGAAAAAGCCCATAAATACCTTGATTATTATTTGGATTATGATTGAAAAGCTGACAATAGAGAATTTCAAGATTTTCGGTAAGAAAACCTCGTTTGATAATCTTCGCCCTTTCACTATTTTGACAGGTATCAATGGGCGAGGTAAATCGTCTATGGTTCAGCCATTGGTTGCTGTGGCTCAGACCATACGGGCAACAAGGGGTGTAGATACACTTTGTCTGAATGGGGAAATGGTTGAACTTGGCACAGCTCTTGATGTGAAAAACGAGGACAGCAGCCGTGATAATCTGACTATATTCTCCATAGGTTTTAAGAAGGGTAGGACTCTCACAATGGCTTATTCATTTGATGATGAGAAAGCCTCTTTTCTTTCCATGCAGAAAATGAGTGCAGACCGAACGGAGTTTGAATTTCATTCTCCTTATATACTTAAAGTGCCTGAGTTGAAGCCTTTGAGTAAGCTTTTGTTTATTTCGGCAGACAGAGTCCCTCCCAGATTGGGTTACAAGTCCAGTAATGACACCCGGTATGTAGGCTCGAAAGGAGAATATGCGGTATGTGCATTCCATCATCATAAAAATAATGAAATTAATATAGAGTTTTTCAATTGTCTCCCCGACATATACTCTGAGGTAGTGGTGGAGGATTTGGACAGGACCTTTCTCGGTCTGATGCAGTTTTGGATGGAGAAGATGTTTAAACCTACACGTATAGATACTGATTATATTGCTGAGACAAACGAATACGCGCTGAAAATCTCAAATCTTGACCGCCATGGAAAGTTTAAGCCTACTAATGTTGGGTTTGGCTACTCGTATGTATTTCCGATTTTGGTGGCAGGCCTCTTGGCGGAGGCAGGTGATATTCTGATTATCGAGAATCCTGAGGCCCATCTTCATCCGGCTGCTCAAAGCGCATTAGGTAAGTTTCTGGTATGGATTACCTTGAAGGATGTTCAAGTAATTGTAGAAACTCATAGCGAGCATATCCTCAATGCTCCAAGAGTCCTTATTGTCCAGGAGGCCTTCGATAGTGAAGATTTAGCTGTCCTGTATTTCGATGAGAAATATGAGAAAGGCTATACGCCTGTCAAGGTACTTGACACAGGACGAATCAAAGACTGGCCAGACGGTTTTTTTGACCAGCTGGAGAAGGATAATGATTTAATTCTTGGTATATGAGAAATCATTTTTTTCTTAATGATCATTTGTTTGAGCCATGTAACACGGCAGAGGAGAGCCTCGAGCTTCTGGAAAGAATGGTATCACTTGCTGCAACTGTATTGAGGGTCAATCAACCTGTTTATTTTAACGGTGACCTGTTTCTTCGTATCATTATGTATCCTGATATAAATGTTTCAAGCGTATTGCGTAATAATCGTGAGCTTAAAGGACGTTTCAGTAGAATCGTTCAGCAACTTGAGGCCTTTGTGAGCAAGGCAGACGTAGATGCGAGGTATTGTTTCTATCATAAAGGAGATATTTATGATGTTTCTGGCTCAACCGTTGCACACGCCTATGAGTACATGGAAAATGATGATAAATCATCTTTGTTAAGCTTCCGTGAGGATTATCCAGGTCTAGAACTTAGCGTGACAAAAGATGCTATAGAACCTCGTGTATTATCTAATCACACAGTAAAGAATGAGTTGGTAAAATATCTTCAGAAACTTGGATTATTGAAAAGATATTATTCACCTAAGGATACTCATGTTCCTAATGATTATGAAACCATTCTGACAGATACCCAGTTATTCATACCTACCGAGTTTGGTAACCGGAATAATCGTCTGTACCGTAGAATAGAGGAACCGAATCAGCTGTGGTGTTTAGACCGTGGTCATCGTGGTAGTAGCGCTCATCTGGAAGTATTCAGAGAATCAGATGGATTGCAAATAGCAGTCAGTAAAGTAGATGAAATCAATTTCTTCCGTAATTTGACTGATAAGGAGAGCACAAGGATACTTATTAAAGAGAAGATGCCTTGAAGATAAATATGTAGAGGAGAGAGCGTTATACTATGTAGTCTAAAAGATTTCTATTGGTTTATTCTTTTGTGAGGCGGGAGTTGTCGGTATTCTTTTCGATGCGGGGTGAGCGGAAGGTTTTACCGGAGTTGAAGTTGTAGGTGAGGGATAGGTGGGCAGTGAGATAATTTTTTGAAAGTGTCAGAAGGTCATAATCAGCCGAAGTGGTACGGATTCTATTTTTGCGTTGCAGCATATCCTCCACACTTAAAGATAGGGCCCAATGTTTGCCAAACCGTTTCTGTATTGTCGGATTGAGATTGAGGATAGGGTAAATAGTTATGTTGCCAATCTTCATTTTTGAATTGTAGAAACAGTTAAGGGTAATACTGAAATCTTCAGGTAGAAGAAAAGTAGTGCTTGCTACCAGCTGTACGTAGCCGAATGTGTCGTAAGGACAGTTGGCTTCGAGTTGTTGAGAGGTAAGAACGTATGTAAGGCTTGAATAAAGAGTCCACCATTTTTTGAGCCTGAGAAAACCGTCACCATGTATGAACATGTTACGGTCTTTGCCCATGTTAGCCCACGTAAGGTACATTCGCTCAGGATGGTCTGGGTCTGAGATAAACATCTGTCTTATAGGGTTAGAGGCTTGCGAATATCCGGTAGCTATTGTGAATCTTGATGCAAGCACAAAGTCAAGGCTGACTGCATTGGTGAAACTCGGTGTCAGTGAGGGATTACCAACGCTGTATGTGTAGTCAGATTCTTGTCTTACTACGGGGTTCAAGGACTGAAAGGAGGGGCGTCTGATATTTCTGTAATAGCCTAAGGCAGCTGTATAATCACCACGTTCAGTCAGATTGAATGAGACATTGGCATTTGGGAATAAATCAAATCTATTGTCAGGAATCACATTTTTATCATGAGTTCCGAGATGGAAATATTCACCGCGTAAGCCGGCTTTGAATTTCCATCTTCCGGTCTGTGCGTTAAGGGTAGCATAGACGGCAGCTATATTCTCGTTGTAAGAGTTATCGTAATCGTAGGTGAAGTTAGCAATCCATAAGGCATCGTCAAGATAATGATGTGATGAAGCGTAGGCTATGCCATTGAAGGTATAGCGTGCTCCGACATTCAAGTTTACTGCTTGATTAAAAGACTTACGTAAAGATAAGTCTGTCACGAATATGTTGTAACGATTTTTATTGTCAGTAGTGTAGACAGAGTCTTTTGTCGTGTGGCTCCAAGACATAACGTTGTCTTCATCTACAGATGAGCGTTGGTAATTATAGCTGGAAATCAATTTCAATATAGACCCTTTGTCATCAAGATTATGTGACCAGTTGAAAGTTGCGTTAAAGTTACTAAAATTGTCATGGTGCGTGTAGTCGCCGTAGGTCATGTCTGCTTTTTCAGAGGCTATGCTGGCTTCTGTTTTGGAATCAGAATTGTGATGTTTTATTTCTGAGTTATAGTCGAATTGAAGACCAAGATGGTCCGCATCCGAAGGGTCGAAGAAGACAGCAGCCATAATATTGCCTTGTAAACACTTGTTTTTGGAGTGAGACACACCATTGAGGCTTAGAGATTTATCCGCATTTGTCGACTGTCTATAGATGGTATAACGCTCAGACGGAGTACCGTTAAGATTGCCACTGATATTTGCTGTCCATTTGCCGCTGTGCATACTTACATTGCCAAAGGGGTTGTACCATTGTTTATATTTTCCAACCGTTATACTCATACCTGCAGACCCACTGATACCGTCCACACGTTTGCGTTTCAGATTTATGCGGATTACACCACCTGCTGAATCGGCACTATACTCAGCTCCAGCTTTGGGTATTATCTCAATAGTCGCTATCTCTGACGACTTAACAGTCTTCAGATATGTCATAAGCTGAGTACCAGACATGTTTACTTTTCGGTCGTCGATATAGACTGTGGTGCCGCTTTGGCCATATATGGAAAGTGCATCGTCAGTCGCCCATACTCCAGGAGCAGTTTTAAGAAGTTCTTGAGCGTCTTTTCCGACTGCTGAAGGATTGGCAGCTATGTTAAGCACAATACGGTCAGCCTCTCTTCTTATGAGTGGAGTTTCAACTACAAGCTCGCTGAGAGCTGTGACGTTAGACTCAGTTAATGAATCAGTTTCTGCTACATAGCTGCTGTTTTCCTGAGCTTTCAAAGCCGTTGGGAATAGAGATAAGATTATGATGTAGAATAATGGGTGTTTCATTTCTTTCTGTTTTTTTGTTCTTGACCAATTTTATAATTTGAAAATGCAAGTTTGCGGTGGCTGTTGACGAAAGCAGACCAGAATTCTACATTGTCCTCATAATCCTTTACTTTATGTCTGAAAAATGCAAGTCTGAAGGTTTCCGGCAGATTCATCTTTTGCAAGGCTTTTGTGACAGTCTGGAATATGAATATCTGTGCTATGGGTTCATCGCCATAGTCATAGAAATCGACAACAAGTATGCGCTGTTTCTTCCTGTCGAAATAGGTATAGGTATACATTTCTGTTGGCTTCCTATTCCATTTTTCCACATCGTCTTCATAGAGCCACATAGTGTAAGGATTTTCATCATTTAGAGGTGATGACAAAGAAAATGGTCTTGTCATCTGCATATTGCCTTTAGGCTTCACGAACATGGTCTGCATATCGGGGGCGTAGAAAAGTATTTCGGCACTGTCGAGACGTGCAGTGTGCAGTATGTCGAATATAAATCTATCTAAACCGGGATATTTCGCAAGCGAGTCAGCAGAAGAGATTATAGTCAGCGGAACGGGAATCAGTACATTACCGAAGGTCATGCGATAGGTCGTATCACGGTCGATAATTTGTCCGTAGTAATTGCTTATGTGCCAGTCACGGTCAGCGAATACGAGTCCTTTACGTGTGGCACAGCCTGCAAACAGGAATAGTAGTGCCGGTATAATCAAGAGTTGTTTTAATGATAGTGAAGTTTTCATAAAAGTGTCAGTGTTGGTTACTTGGTGCAAAATTATCCTATATATCACTCCGGTAGTCTTAGCCGAACCTCCTTTAGTCTTAGTTAGTCTTAGTTGATAGAAACAGTAAGGTAAAATTGAGTAATTTTGCAACATGCAACGCTTCAGGACAATTACTGTTATCTGTCTGACGGCCATTTTACTTCTGGTCGTTGGCAACGTATGGTATCTATACGGACTTTATGATACGATAAAGGCACAGACTATTCGCACCGTCACAGAGTGTGTGCGTCGTGCCGATATACTTGAGATAATCGCCCGAGTCAACGCTTCTTCCGAGTATGGAAATGATGATTCGTTTCTTAAAATGGTATTGGTAATCCAAGGTGAGAAGACACCAGAGGGAGGGTATGATTATCCGAACATTCTGGAGCGGCTCAATCAGACAATGAGCGGTTATTTCCATTTTGTGGAAGAATCCGGTAGTTCAATAGGAGAGAGAAATTACGCTGTGTTGGATAGTGTATTTAATAAAGAACTGAACAATGCAGGGCTTTATCCGCGTGTGGCTACTATAGAGCCTTTTAGGGAAAAAGCAGATGACAGAAAGGATATGTGGTCTGTAGATTTTGCCCTATCCGAAGGTCAGACACCTGTTTACACAGCTTATTTCAGCACTCTTAACGAGTATATTCTGCGTCAGATGGCAGGTATAATACTCACTTCGGCAGCTATTCTTGTGCTTACAGGTTTTCTGATATGGTATCTGCTACACAGTGTAGGGAAGTTACGTACCATAGAGCAGATGAAAGATGATTTTACCCACAACATGACGCACGAATTAAAGACTCCGGTGGCTGTGGCCTACTCGGCGGCTGACTCTATGCTACGCTATTATGACCAGAGTGATGAGGCAAGAAATCGACAGTTTTTGAAAATTATAATGCAACGACTGAGTTTTCTGTCAGGTATGATTGAGAATATTTTGTCGATGAGTATGGAACGTTTCCGTACAATGAAGTTGAACGTGGAATCTGTAGAACTCAGACCGCTTGTGACTGATATTGTCGGAATGTATGAACTAAAATCCAACAAGCCAATGACAATAGATATAAATATCCCCGATAGCCTTACTGTCATGGCTGACCCACTGCATTTCGGTAACGTAATTTCTAATCTTATTGATAATGCAATAAAATATTCGGGCGATTATGTGAATATTGTAATTACGGCTAATACTGATGCTATTTCTGTGGCAGACAATGGTATCGGTATAGAAAAAGCCAAGATACCGTATATCTTTGATAAGTTCTATCGTGTCACTTCAGGTGACCGTTATGAAGTCGGTGGTTACGGTCTCGGACTTTTTTATGTCAGACAGATTACGGAATTATTGGGTTGGCATGTAGATGTCAGCAGTACCCCTGGTGAGGGAAGTGTATTTACCATTAAATTCAAGAATAATGAAAAAGGATAAGGTACTTCTTGTGGAAGATGACTCAACGTTGTCATTTATTGTTGAAGATGCTCTGAACCGTGAGGGGTTTGATGTAGTGTGTGCAGCAAACGGAGAGTCAGGTCTGAAACTCTTTCAAAGTACGCAGCCTGATGTTATTGTAGCTGATGTCATGATGCCTCGTATGGACGGTTTCGAAATGGTTCGGTTGATAAGGCTTACGGCTCCGTCTGTGCCTGTGTTGTTTCTTACAGCTCGCACGGCTCTTGATGATGTGGTCAAAGGTTTTGAACTTGGTGCTAACGATTATATCCGTAAGCCGTTTCAGATTCTTGAACTTGTAGTCAGGATAAAAGCATTATTGAAAAGAAGAAACAGAGGAGCAGCCGAAGATTCAAAACTTACCGTAGGTGACTGTACTCTTGATTTTTCTTCTCAACGACTTACGACAGGTAGAAACACAACTGACCTATCGCATACTGAAGCGGTGATTATAGACGAGTTGTTTCGTCATCCTAATGAAGTAGTAGAGGCTAAGACATTGATGTATCGGATATGGCAGAATGACGATTATAACAATCTCAACCGTCTGCATGGATTTATTTACAAAATACGCAAATATCTGGCAGCTTCTATTACGACTGATATTATAAATGTTCGCGGCGTGGGGTATAAACTCACAGTGATGAGTAAGTGAGAGGCTTTTTATATGCCGTGTGGAGCATTATAACGTAGGGGTAGGTGTGTGGGATAAGTTATAAAATCGAGAAAAATTCTTCTAATCTGATTAAAAAAATTAAGATAAAAAGAGAAAATTTTTTAAAAGATTATATAATTGTAAATCAATATAATAATAGATTGGACAAATAAAAAATCATCACATTTATTAACAAAATCAGAACTTTTTTTAAAATAAGTCATTATATAGACAGATGACAATCTTAAATGATTGGAAAATGGTAAAAAGAACAAAACCTATTGCTTCATTGTTCCACAAAAGGTTGTTATAAACAATGTGTTTTTGGAGTTACCCCTCCACTTAATTAAAGCTAAACCAATTTTAAAACTATGAAAAAGATTATTCTTACTACAGCTATGGCATTAGTCTCCATGTTCGTAGCATCTGCTCAAAAGGCAATTGAGACTCCGAAGTTTGGAGAGAACTGGTCGCTCGGTATCAAAGGCGGTGTCACTACTCCTATGGCACACGACCCATTCTTTAAAAGTATGCGACCTGTAATTGGTCTTCAGCTCGATAAGAAAATAACCCCAACCTTCAAAGTAGGTGCTGAAGGCTTGTTCGCAATAAATACATCTAGCGTGAGAGGTCCTCACAGCAAAACTGCTTTTGATGATTCGTATGTAGGTGCATTCGGTGCAGTCAACCTCTTTAACCTCTTCGGTGGTTATCCCGGTCACACACGTCCATTTGACATCGAGGCTCAGGCGGGTGCCGGTTGGGGTCACAGATTTGAGACTGCTGTTAAAGATATTAACTATTTCGGTACTAAGGCTGGTCTCAATTTCAACTTCAACGTAAGTGACCAGGTGACAGTATCAGTTAGTCCGTCAGTTCTTTGGAACATGACTGGTAGTCCTGAGGTTAAGCAGTCTACTGCTTCATACGATAAGAATCGTGCTAACTTCAATCTTACCGCAGGTGTTGCATACAACTTTGGTGGTAATGGCTTCAGAACCGTAAGACCTTATGACCAAGCTGAGGTTGATGCTCTTAATGGACAGCTCAACGAGCTCCGTGGTGTAGTTGATGCTCAGGCAGCTGAAAACGCAGCTCTCGCCGCTACTGCATCTGCTCTTGCAAATCAGGTTGAACAGCTTAAGAACCAGCCCCCGAAGGTAGTTGAACAGGTTAAGGTTAAGAACAACCTTGAGTCAGTACGTTATGTCTTCTTCAAGATAGGTTCGTCAGTAATTGGTGCTGACCAGCAGCCGAACGTAGAGATGATTGCCGCTTACCTCAATAACCACCCCGGAAGCAAGGTTGTTATCAAGGGTTATGCTTCAAAAGACGGTCCGGAAGAGCTCAATATCCGTCTTGCTAACCAGCGTGCTAACTCAGTTAAGGATGCTCTTATGAAGCGTTACAAGATTCCGGCATCAAGAATCCAGGCTGAAGGTTGCGGTATTGGTGAGATGTTCGAGGAAGAATCATGGAACCGTGTAGCCATCTGTATCCTTGAGACAGCTACAAAATAATCCGCTGTACAGATTATAGAAAAGAAAGAACAGTAAAATTTAAATAGCTTTGAATCCCGGTTCGCTGCCTGTCAGCGGACCGGGATTCAAAGCTATTTATTTCCATACTTTTTATAAAATAAGTCAAAGTGTTCCTGACCCCATTTGAGCATGGCATCTATTATTGGTAATAATGATTTACCAAGTTCGGTAATGGTGTATTCGGAGCGTGGTGGCAGTTCAGGATAAATGGTCTTGGCTACCAGACCGTCCTCAACCATTTCTTTTAACTGAATATCTAATACCCGAGGGGCAGCTTCGGGTAAGAGACGATGAATTTCACTCGGTCGTAGACCGTGGCCTAAACGTAGTTCATCAAGAATACAGGACTTCCACTTTGATTCTATCAGGCTCATTGTCAGTCGTAGTGGACAATCAAGATCAATAGGTATCTTCTTTTCGTATGCCATATTAGATAAATTATAGTGCAAAGTTAGGGAATAGTCATGAAAACCGTAGTACCGAAAAATTTTTCGGTATACGAAAATTTTTTCGGTACTTGATTGTAAGAAAGTACATTTGTAACTTTGCACTCAGATAAATAAACTTAATATATAGAAAATTATGAGAGATAAAATCAAAGAATATGAGGCAGTATCCAAAGCTGCTGAACTGTTTGTGAAGAGTGTAGCTGAGGGTAATAGTGAGCATGCGAAAAAACTCTTCACAGATGATGCGGTTCTCTTCGGTATACTGAACGGTAGTATGGAACATGGCTCGATTCAGCAATTTTATACCAATGTCGACACAGTAGGTGCTGATGCTAATTTCAAAGCACGCATTGATGTAATAGCTGTAGAAGAAACAGTTGCCGTTGTACGTGTGCTTGAAGAAGGTTGGGGTGGAAGCATAGATTTTACTGATTTCCTCCTCCTTCTAAAAATTAATGGGGAATGGAAGTGTGTGGCAAAAGCATATAACCAGAATTCAGATACTATCAAAAAATGAAAATTACAGTCATCACCGGCAGCCCTCGTAAAAACGGCAACACATTTGCAATGGTAGATTCGTTTATCAAAGCTGCTGAAGCTAAAGGTCACGAAGTGGTGCGTTTTGATGCAGCCATGATGAAAATCGGCGGCTGTCATGCCTGTATGACATGTTTCAAGACTGGGAAGGCATGTTCGTTTGATGATGACTTCAATATCATTGCTCCTCATATTCTTGATGCTGATGCTATTGTATATGCCATGCCAGTTTACTGGTATTCTATTCCGGCGCAAATCAAAGGTGTAATTGACCGTGTTTTCTCTTTCTGTGTGGCTGAAAAGCCTATAACTGGGAAGAAAATGGGTCTTATATGTTGTTGCGAAGAACATGATCCTTCTGTGATGGACGGTGTGAGATTTCCGATGGAGCGTACCGCTGCACTTCTGAAATGGGATATTGTAGGAGAAGTACTTGTGCCGGGTGTCTTTGTCGAAGGCGATATAGACAAGACCGATGGCTGTGCTCAGGCGGCCGCCCTCGCTGAGAAATTCTAAAAATATTTTATTATGAAGAAAACTGTAGTATCGGCATTGGCTGTTTCCTCTTTATTCATATCGTCTTGTGCTGGAGACACTAAATGTGAAAGTGATTCGAGCGATACGGCAGTACACCGTACTGTTTCGGAAGGACAGGAATGGAAAGAAATCACACCCACTGAATTAAAGAATTCGGTTCAGATGTTTGATAAGGACTGGATGGCATTGGCAGTCGGCAAAAAAGATGATATGAATGTCGTATAATATATAGCGCACCTTTTGATATTAGTAGAATGAAAGGCGGACTTGAAGATTATTATCCTGAACACGGTATGGGAGTCCATACTATGTATATAGGAGAAATAATTCATGTCTGGGAAAAAAACTGAATATAGACTCTCCTTTATAATAGAAAGATGCATCGAATAAAGCCATCACAGATATTTGCCCAAATATCTGTGATGGCGGCTTGCTTATGAAGTATCATCGTTAATCTAGGGTAGGGATAAAAATCAATGTTATTTGATTTTTAATGTATTTTTGATTTCTGAGTAGGGAACAACAAAATGAATTACACCTTCTACGAAGCTACCCATCTCATAAGGCTGATAGGTAAATACCACGCCCTTATTTGTCATTGCGGGCCGTGGATATATTTTTCCATTGACTATTTCCTTGAGTATTTCTGAAGAGTTGTTTTCAATATTATCCTCGCCTAAATCAGCTGTGAATAAAATTTCTGAATTTATGTCGTTGTGTTTATAATCATTGATGTGTCTTTCGAGCTTTTTAATAACAGAATCGAACTTCTTTGACTTAAAAAGTTCTTTGGCTCCAAGTAACTTACCTGTAGTTTTGTCAAAAGTTAGATAATATTCCTCCATGAAGCCGTGGAGTCCCATAGCGTAATAGAAAGTATAAAAACGATAGGTAATATATTTGCCATCTTTACTTTGCCATACTGGGTTCATCTTAAAAAGATAGTCATATTTAGGACCTAATTTTTTCCCATCCTCATCTACCTTATCAAAATCGCGTCTATATAGGCGTTCATGTTCTTTTGCATAGTGAGCAGCAATCTGTTCGGGTGTTGAGATGGATGCATCTAATTTTCTTAATCGTTTGGGGTCTCTTGCTATTCCATAGTATTGATTTAGAATCTTGTCTATACCTTTGTTATCGAGATATAGAGCAGCTATATCATTATTAATTACGGTTTTCATGAACTCCCGTGTCCATACAGGTACATCGTGAGGAAGATAAGTCTGAAAGAAAAAATCACAGTTCCATGAAGAGTCTGATAGTTGGAATGAATATGAGTATGTATGCTTTTCCCAACCTTTGTTAGTAGCATATATATCCATCAGATTGATTTCATGCGGAAGATTACGCACACTGAAACACATTGTATCAATACCAAATTTAATGTATACGGTTTCGCCATTAATCCATACACCATTGTGCATATCGACAATGAGCGATGTGTCGGGTACGGCACCTTCACGGAGAATAATGAACATAGTCTGGTCAATAGAGGAAACCTCTTGTGAACTTGTAGTACCTCCGAAAAATATACATACAGTGGTATTATCGTATTGTGCGATTGTGTCGCCATAATAAGGCTTTGATTCTACTTCCTCTTCTACTTCGTCTTCGGAGGATTGAATAATCTCAGCTACTGTTTTCTCCACTTCCTTAGACTCCGAAATGTCCTCTATTGTATCTGCCACCTCTTCTGCACCGTCCAGTTGGTTGAATTTGAGTGTGAACCATGAGGGATTATTGGCATATATGACAAAAATTACAGATACAATAATGACTGTAATAATAAATGACAGGAGGTGTTTCATAATGATGTAGTTTGTGTACCGTGTATGCAGTTTGATAATAGAGAGTTTACAAAGGGTCTTTTCCTATCACTTGTAGAAAAAATTTTAAGTAGCTCTTAGAAATTAATGAACTATAAAACACATGGTATACTTAAGAAATATATGCCGTTTAATTTTTAAGAGCTACTTAGTTATTTTGACTTACGGTATATCTGCCAGCTGTTGAAGATATTTTGCCATATTGAATAGAAGGCCATGCCCACTGAAGCTATAGGATTGAGAAAGGTGTTGAGTATCCATATTCCCATAGCCGAATTTTTTTGTGCAAGCAGCTGTCCACCTGCTACTGTGTCGTTATAATATTTTCCAATTAAACGTCCTGATAGAAACTGTATAAAGCATATAATCAGTGATACAACTCCGAGCCAGAATACGTTTCCGACATCACTGTGCCATCTTGCAACAACGAAATCTGCTGTTTGGCCTATGGTGATAAACAATGCGAAGGCCCACAGATAAAATGACCAGTGCTTATAGGCCGCTATTTTGGCATTGAGTTTAGGAAGCCATTTTTGTAGTGTAAGGACTACAAAAAAGGGTAGGGCAATGACTACAGCAATTTTACAAAATATCAGTATAAAAGAACTAATCAGTGATACTCCTTCTGTTTCACTTATCAGTGAGATGTAAATAGGTGCAGTGATAGCTACTAATAGATTACCTATGATGGTATAAGTGGTAGTGCGCATAGGGTCAGCGCCTAACATCGAAGCTACTACTGTCACTGAGGATGCTACTGGGCAAAGCACACACATCATAGCTCCTTGTGCAATCACTTCATTTGATGTAAACACCATGACAATCTGATAACTAATGAAACTTACAATCACCTGAAACATGGCTATCCACAAATCGAGTTTTGCTGGTCGTAACCGTGACAACTTTACTCCAGAGAAGGTGAGTACAAGAATTGCGAAAATTACGTATGGTACCATAAATGATACCATGGCACATAGTTGCCGCAAGAAGTAACCGCCTACTAAGGCTATGGGTAATACAAGACTTTTGTAACGTTGCATTGTTGTAGTTTTTAAGAACTACTTAATTACATTGATTTTGACTGCGAAATTAACTAAAATTGGACGATTATAAGTATATTCGCATTACCAAAAGTTTATCAAAAAAACAGCAGTAATATGTTAGAATTACGTGTCGCTACCCCAGGCGATATGCCGATTATAATGGAAATATGTAATGATGCTCGCTATTTTCAAAGGGCACAAGGTTTTATGCAATGGCCTGACGGCTACCCTTCAGAAACTGTCATTACAGCCGATATAAGTGCCTCAAGAGGTTTTATGATTCTTCTTGATGGTAGAGTGGTAGGATATTGTGTTATTGATTTTGCCGGCGAAACAGCATACGACATACTTTCAGATGTCTGGACGGTATCAGGTCCCTACGCAGCTGTTCACAGGCTTGCTCTGTCAGCAGATACGAGAGGTAAAAAATTAGGATTGCCTATTCTTAGAGTTATTGAACAATTTGTTCTTGACAATGGTGTCAGAGTAATTAGGGTCGACACTGGATTGGAAAACGTCCGTATGCAGCGTTTACTTGCTTCAGCCGGTTACTCCAACTGTGGAATTCATGAGTTTGAATGGGGAGTGCGTATTGCATACGAAATTAGTCTTCAGTAAAATGGAAAGAGTGCTTATTATAGGATGTCCAGGGTCGGGCAAAAGTACTTTTGCCCGCAGACTATCTGAACTGACTGGATTGCCGCTGTATTATCTTGATATGTTGTGGCATAAGCCTGACCGTACGACTGTGAGTCGTGAATATTTTGATTTGCAGCTTGATAAGATCTTGTATAAAGATAGGTGGATTATAGATGGTAATTATTCCAGAACCTTATCTCACAGGTTAGAGAGGTGTGATACAGTATTTCTATTTGATTTGCCTACAGAAGTGTGTATTGAGGGTGTACGGCAGCGCATCGGTACCAAACGTCCTGATATGCCATGGATTGAGACTGAATTTGATGAGGAATTCCGTCAGTGGATACTTAATTTCTCTAAGGATAGACTTCCGGAAATCAAATCAATCCTATCAAAAAGAGACGCTTCGATAAAACTTGTGATATTCACCTCGCGCCTTGAAGCAGATGAATATCTCAAACTACTCAGTAGGAAATAAAATCCAGAAGTAGTAAGCTATCTTGAACCAAATATTATACCACTTTTTACTCGCCTTTGTAATACTCTGAAACGGTCGAAACAAAGGTAAGTCAAGAGTGCGATACGGGCTAAATCAAACCATGCCTTGCCTGAAGTCGGGTTTATGATAATGTCCCATAAACAACTGATAATACATGTAACTCCGATAACTACAAGAGTTAAAGAGATATTGCGCTTGACACGATTACTGATTTTCATATATAAGGGTAAAGGTTAAATATGCACAAAGATAACACTTTTTATATATCTATACAACAGTTTGGTATGTCTGTATTTAAACTTTATGATTGATTTATACTCAAAGTAATAGAAAGTTGTTAGAATTATATAAAAAGAAAAATATTATGCGTGCAATTCTATGGAGTTTGACAACGGTAATTATATTAGCGTTGTCTTCTGAAATGACAGTTTCTGCGACAGTATCTTCCTCTGCTGTTTCTTCAGTCATGGTTGATCATCATCGTCCTGGACGTCCTGGTGGAAACCCCGGTCATAATCCTTCTAAAAGTAAAGAATTTCAGCGTTTGATGCGTAAAGCAGACGAGTGTCGTTCCAAGGCTGCTAATTATAAACGTCAGGCGCAGGAAAAACTGCGTCTGTCAGAACGCTACAGTCACGAAGCCCATGAATATAGTCGCCGTCATCAGTACAGTCGTTCTCAAGCTGCACAGAAAAAGGCGGATAAGGCTATGCAAAAATACAATGAATTGATGCGTAAGGCTGCTGACCAGGACCGTAAGGCAGCTGAATATGAACGTCAGGCACAACACAGACGTTAAGTACTGTCGTAGAAAACCTAAAATATGGATATAAAGTCAAAGCCTTCGTATTGGTGATACGAAGGCTTTGACTTTATATCCATATTTTAGGTTTATATTTTTTCTTGAACAAGTCTGAGAAAGTCTTCGCGGTTTTTTGCTGGTCCGTGTGCAGTCTCGCTACAATTGTACCATTCAAGATTTTTCATACCTACCGCTTCAAGTACAAGTGGCTTGAAATAATTTAGGAAGAACGGAGCAAAACGCTCAGTCGGAGCCTGTGAGGTAGAAAATATGACTGTCCTGTTGATATTGATTTTATCAGGAATCAGTTCGCCGGTGGATGAGTACTGATAGGCCTTACCACTGAGCATGACTTTATCGAAAAATCCCTTAACTATAGCTGGCATAGCACCCCACCATATAGGAAATATCATGATGAACTCATCACTTTTTATAAGTGTTTCCAGATAGCGTGCAGCGATAGGGTCGGCTGTTTCACCTTTGCTATAGACTCTAAGGCTCGCTGCTTCAAGTACAGGATTGAAATTATCGGCATATAGGTCAAGAACGGTATAGTCCTTTTTCTGTGCTTCAAGTCGGTTTTTTACTTCCTCCAGAATGGCGTGATTGAAGCTCTTATCGTATGGGTGAGCGTATAATATGGTAGTCATCTCTATATGTTTTTAATGGTTTTATGCTTGATAATGTTATTTTCAGATTAATAGTTTTTTAGCTCCACATCATGTGATTCATAAGATGACCAGCGAAAGGTCTCATGTCTTTTTTCTTAAAGCCGACTGAATCATAAAGTTTATAGGCTTTGGAATTGTCGGTGTCACAAAGCAGGCCAAGTGGTTTACTGGCTGAGTCTGCTTTGCATTTAGCATCGGCTATAAGGGCTTTTGCTACTCCTTGACCTCTGAACTTAGGTAAAACCATGAGAGTGTCAAGATAAAACTCATCGGGTTCTGTTTCTCCGGGGAGATTTTCTATTTCTTCATCGCTCATCTCCCAACCTAATGTTGCATTAGCTTCATGAAAAAACGGTCGGCGAAGTCTTTTTAAATCGGCTCCGTCATAGCTTATACATACTCCCATCGGCACACCATCATCTGTTTGTGCCACTCTTGTGTTAAGATAAGAGTATTGAGTGTCTGTACGTTTAGCAAGTCTTTCAAAAAGGCTATGAACATCTTTTTGTGAATTATTTTCTCCGGCGAGACCTGTTGTAAGGTCAGGACCAATAGCTTCAAGAATTGCATCGGCAATCAGGGATGCATGTTGAGAATTAGCAGTTTTTATAGTCATTATCTTCTGATACTACAATAATAAAGTTTTTATTTTAATATTCTTCTACGTTATAGGGAGACAGATGAGAGATAGCGATTTTTTCTAAGAAATCGCTAATTAAGTCTGTCACATACCTCTAAAATAGAAACATATTCATCTATGTTATGGTTTGGTTATATATTCAGTATGATTATTAATCTTTTGAGTATGCAGATACACAATATGGGTTATTTATTGACTTGAATATACTGAACAGAGCCTTGTGGCAACAATAAAATAGCTAATTTTGCAGCTTCACTTATACTGATTTCACTCTCGCACTTCTTCTCGATTGAAAGTCAGTAGGTGTATATTATTGACTCATATATAACATACCAAAATGGTCAGCAGAATATTTATGACAGTGCTCGCAGTGTTGGCTTATCTGACAGTCACTGCTCAGTCAATGGAAACAGAGGCAAGAGAGTTTATCTCAAATTTGCCTTCTGGCTTACAGCATAAACAGGAACAGGCCGTTAGAGCGGCCATAAACGGTGACTTTTCGGCTCTTAACGAAGTGAGAAGCTCACGTAATACTCCTTCAGAACTGCCGGAAGGTGTTTCGTCAGAAAATATTAATGGTAAATACAGACTGTATGTGCCAAAGGGAATGGCACGTAAGGCACCTCTGTTGATTTACCTTCATGGTGGCGGATGGTGTTTCGGAAGTATAAATAGTTGCTCACGATTCTGTGCCTCATTAGCCAAAGAAGCCGAAATTGCTGTTCTGGCTGTAGAGTATCCTCTGGCTCCTGAGCACCCATATCCTGCCGCCTTAAACGCCTGTATTGAAGCACTGACCTATGCCGTAGATAATGCTTTGGAGCTTGGTATTGACCCGAATCTGATTTCCATTGGCGGTGACAGTGCAGGTGGCAATCTCGCGTTGGCCACAGCTCTCAGAATGATTTATACAGAAGAACAGCTTAAAGATACTCCCTATCTGGCAATGTTGCCGAAAATAAAATCACTTGTGTTGTTCTATCCTGTGGTCAAAGCTTGGAACGATGGTTCGGACTCATGGAAAGAGTATGAATCCGGTTACGGACTTGATGGTAAAATTATGGAGGCGTTTAATGAAGCCTACGTTGAAGGCAATGACCCTCAGTTGCCTCTTATCTCTCCGTACAATGCTGCTTCGACACATCTGTCGAAATTACCGCCCACACTGATTGTTAACGCAGACCATGACATTCTAAAAGACCAAGGAGAAGCTATGTATGACCGCCTCAAAGAAGCAGGCGTAGAGGCAGAGAGAGTAGTACTACCTGGCACTACCCACCTATTTATCACCGTTGCAGGCCAACCCTCAGCATTTAATAAATCGGTTGCCCTCGCTAAGGAATTCTTATCCGACCCTAAAGACCGTAGTGACGCTCAAAATTGAGCTTATCCCCTCACTCTCCCTCCATAGTGCCAATCTGGATAAAAGAGTATCTCCCTCCCGCAATCATCTGCAGAGCTTCATCATTCTGTAGTACCTGTTACACTATCATGGTTCGTATTAAAGAATAAATTTATTTTTATTGTTTTACTTAATCTCGTACAATAGGTGGATTATGATTGAACCATAATTTTGCATAATTAATCCAATTTGATTAATTTTGTTGCTGTCCATGAAAATCATCATGATTTTTACGGGAATATACTCAATATCCTCTCTAAAGTTATTGTTGCAGTTATTTATAATATATTAAGGCATTGAAATTAGGCCAAGTATAAATATCATGACCTCAGAGTATAATGTAATCATAATAAGAAAACAGAAATGAGTAAACTCAGTAATAAAGCTTTCGCTATTATGGGAATGTGCGAACAAACACGTAAGTCATTTGGTATAACAGTTGACCCACGTGGTGGAGCCTATGCTTTCTGTTGGGCGTTCAAAATTAGCGATGCACAAGCTAAACGTGAGGGCTATGATAGGACACATGCACATGGAGCTATTATATATGATGCCGAATACAATGGTTGCCCATATTGTGGAACCAAGGGATTCTATATCTGTGGTAAATGTGGAAGAGTGATATGTTATCAAGATCAGAAAATGGTAACTTGTCCTAACTGTGGTACATCTGGTGAGGTGCAAGTCGCGGAATCATTTGATCTCACTGGAGGTGGAATGTAAATATGATTGTTTACTTTTTATTCATATAGGTATATAGAACTAAAATAACATCATAAATATGAAAGAGCTACAACCTAAAGAAAAAGTTAATCTTGTCGGCGACTTAGAAGCTACAGTTGTAAAAGAACTGGGCCGTGGCGGTCAGGGTGTTGTTTATCTTGTGGAACTTCTTGGGAAACAGATGGCATTGAAATGGTATCTGAATGCTCCAGATGAAAAATTCTATAAGAACTTGGAACAAAATGTAAGTAAAGGCGCACCCTCGTCATCATTCCTGTGGCCAGAATATATAACTCGTAAAGAGAAAGGGAGCTACGGTTATATTATGCCTTTACGTCCTCAGGGTTATTATGAATTTGGTCAATTTTATCTTGCTCGAGTCCAGTTCCAATCGTTTGAAGCTCTTTTGAATGCCGCAATGAAGATTTGCGAAGGCTTTAAACAGCTTCATCTTCACGGCTATAGCTATCAAGATTTGAATGATGGTAATTTCTTTATTAATCCTGCAACAGGAGATGTACTTATCTGTGATAACGATAATGTAATGCCTGTAGGAGAATCATCTGGCATCTTAGGTAAAGCTCGTTATATGGCACCTGAAATTGTCCTTGGTAAATCTATGCCAGATAAGGAAAGTGACCGTTTTTCATTAACTGTTTTACTTTTTCTGCTTTTCTATGGAAATCATCCATTTGAAGGTGCGAAAGTTTTAGAATGTCCTTGTATGACAGAAAAATACGAGAAGAAATTTTATGGTAGTGACATTCTTTTTATCTATGATGAAAATGATAAGGCAAATCGCCCTGTTCATGGTGTACATCGTAATGTGCTGCGTCGTTGGCCAGTATATCCTGCAATTCTTAGGGAGGCTTTTATAAAAGAGTTTTCTAAGGAAAAGTTAGAGAATCCGTCAAAGAGAAGTATTGAGAATAATTGGCAAAAGATTATTAAGCAACTTCGTGACATGCTTGTAGTATGCCCGAAATGTAAAGAAGAGACTTTTGTACAAGGTCCTCAAGATAAAAAGTGCATAAACTGTGGTAAAGAAATAAACATTTCAGGCGGACTCCAATTCTCTAATCGTACAATCTGGCTTACGCCCGATACTACAGTATATCTTGGATTGGATTCTGTACCTGCGGCAAAAGTTATAATGATTCCTGGAGATAAATATCCTGTTCAGCTTCAAAATATTACTTCTGATAACTGGACGGTAGAAACACCAAGTGGTAAACTAAAGACAATACTTCCACAAGGTACTATGCCAGTAAAGGTTGGCCTAAAAGTTACTTTTAATTCAACAGCAAAAGCAATAATAATCTAATAGAACCACTACAAACATGAGTCTTATAGATAATGAACAGCCTCCCAGAAGGCAAATGACCCTGTTTTTTCTTATTGACACCTCAGGTTCAATGGCTGGTAACAAAATCGGCAGTGTTAACGATGCTATTGAAAATGTACTCCCTATGATTGGAGAAATTTCTGATGAAAACACAGACGCTGAAATTAAGATAGCTGTATTAGAATTTTCAACAACAACTAACTGGTTATACGACGAGCCAAAACTCTCAAATGAGTTCATTTGGCAAAAGGCTCAAGCTGGCGGTCTGACTTCTCTTGGAGAAGCTTGTGTAGAACTTAATAAGAAGCTATCTCGCAATGGTGGGTTTATGTCGACACCAAGTGGATGTTTTGCACCGTCTATCATTCTTCTTTCAGATGGAGGACCCACAGATAATTTTGAGGCTGGACTCAATACTCTCAGACAGAATAGTTGGTTCAAAAATGCAATAAAGATGGCTGTAGCAATAGGAGATGATTGCGATGAGAATGTCCTTGAATCATTTACTGGTTCAAAAGAATCAATCGTAAGAGTTAAGAATATTGAGGCTCTGAAAAAGATGATCCGTATAATTGCTATCACATCTTCACAGATTGGCAGCAAGAGTACTACAGCAGCTGATACTACTAAGCAGCAACAGGTTGAAAAAGAAATTGGTCAGGCCGCAGCTGATATTCAAGGTGCGGAGACAGTAGCTGCTCCTAAACCTGACGAATATGATGAATGGGATTAAAATAATGACAAATGAAGTGTATTAAAGGTTTTAACTATACATGTCAAGGTGAAAGTCATAAAGCCACTAACAAACCTTGTCAAGATAGTTCTATTTCTGAAATACATGCTACATATGCCATGGCCGCCGTTAGCGACGGTCATGGCGGGGCACGCTATTTCAGAAGTGATATTGGATCAAAGATTGCTATTAACTGTACTAAGAAAGCAATCGAGAAATTTGTAAATGAACCGAAAATAACTGCCCTATTTAAGAAAAGTGGATTTCAAGCATTCGGAGTAGCCTCAGAAGTTGTTAATCCAAATGATGAGATTTACAAAGCTTTATATTGGTTAACCTCTTCTATCATTGCTCAATGGCATAAAAAAATTAGGGAACATGCATTAAAGACTCCATTGTCTGAGTGGGAACAGAATAATGTAGACGAACAATATCTTAATGAGTTCAGAGTTAAGGTAAACTCTGAAAGTGCATCGTATGAAAAAATATATGGGTGTACCCTGATTGCGTATGTGCAGACAGAATATTATTGGTTTGCTTTTCAAATTGGAGATGGTAAACTTGTGGTCTTTGATACATACGAAGGTGGTATAAAAGCAAGGCAGCCTATTCCGTGGGATGAGAGGTGTTTTCTTAATAAGACAACATCAATATGTGATAGCGAAGCATCAAAGGAATTTAGATATTGTTGCAATGGAGATGGTTCTTTTCCAGAAGCTGTTTTTCTTGGATCTGATGGGATTGACGATACATACGGTGACGGTGATAAATTAACAGACTTTTATATTCGTCTTTTTAAGGAAGTTGTATCTACAAGTCAGAATAAAGCAGAAAAGGTCCTCAAAAGAGATTTGCCAATAATCAGTAAGATAGGTAGTAAAGATGATATGTCTATTGCTTGTATTTATAATAGTAATCCAGAGCGAAAAAGGCAGATTTATCTTTTTATGTTACAGTGGCAAATTACAAAGATTAAGGAACGGGCAAATGAGCTTAAAGAGAAAATATCAACATTAAAAAAGAAGATAGAGGCTATCCCTTCCTATGAGTCTTTAACTGAGGCACAAAGAATAGAGATTCAATATGCAAAAAATGATCTTAATCGTGCTCAAGAGGAAGATATAAAAATTGATAATGACATGTCAATTATTCTTGCTGAATATAAAAGATTAAGAGAAAAATATAACTTGTAGAGTTAGTAGATGAGATGATATAACTGTCTAGTTTACTTTGTTCTAACTATGAAATAATCTAATCATACTGATTTTAATTATGAACTTTATGTATTACGAGAGTTATCCTTTATAATACTTATACTCATACTATCAATAAAAGATATAATGCTTTGAATAGTATTCAATGTTATAACCTAATTAGCTTGAAGTAACAATATACTAACCATAAGAAACTAATAAAGCGAAATTAATGAGTTATTTCAACGATATAAAAGAATTGGAAGTTTTGACGTTGGCTGATATAATTACAGCTTCCAGAAATAATATTTCTGATAAGAATAAAGCTAAACCGTGGTTGTGTGAGGGTCTGAATCATGGTACAGCTTTGCTTTCTACTGAAGAGCAACTATGCTGCTATATTGCTGCCTACGGAGAAATGCACAAATTGAAGTTGGATAAGGCATTTGAGGCTTTTCCTTTTAATGATATTGATTCTGATTTTGAAATTATAGATTGGGGTTGTGGTCAAGGACTTGCCTCAGTTTATTTGGTTTCTATATTAAGAAGTAAGAATCTTCTTAGAAAGCTTAAGAAGATAACTCTTATTGAGCCTTCCGAATTTGCTATTAAACGTGCAGATTTCAATACAAGAAAGGCGGTAAATGAAGCAGTTGAGGTTAATGTTATACAAAAGTATCTTCCTGCGTCTTCCAATACTACAGATACTATTCGGTCAATACATATTGAAGAACCGATATGTATTCATCTCTTTTCCAATATTCTTGATATTCCTGATATAGATCTTAAAAAATTAGCAAACCTTATTGCAGCTTCTGGTTATCAGCATTACTTTATTTGTGTTGGACCAGTTAATTATGGAAATAAAAGAATAGAAGCATTCAGTAATTATTTTTCAGTTGATCCTGTTAATCTATTTGCCAATGATTACATTCCTCAATATCATCAACTCAAAAGTGGCAAATGGTTTGGCTGTGTAACTAAGGGATTTAAAGTTGTTCGTGAAGCAGGAAAGCCATTTCTTATTCCATTATCTTTTTACCCTCCAAAGGAATTTCTTGCAGCCTATCAACTTGATGTGCTTCGTACGAAAAAAGATAATGTTGCTAATCTTATAGCCTTTGAGGTACTCGCTCCATTTGATCTTGGCGCCAGTACCTATACTGCTATTGATCCGATTATAGCTGTTCTTAATAATATAATAACAAGAGGTATTCCTACAAAATCCAGCCCATTTGTTGAAGAACATTTTTCTAAAATACTTTTGGCGACTGAATTAAGAGAAAAATATGGAGCATTTGATTATGTCTCAATTGATGATAATCTTATCTCAACGTATGAGAGTTATCTAAGATTAATTCCGATTGGTATAGCAAGAATTGAAAAGGTTATTGTCGAAGCAGTCTTAACAGGAAGGCTTTCTTTGGAACAAGACCAACTTGATGTAATGGTTAAGGAAGATGATATTCCTTGTGCAGCTTTGGCATTTGCTGATTTAGAGCAAATGTATAATCATCTATGTGCTTTATCAAGAGACTATGATCAAAGAAAATTTCCTAAGGTAAATCTACATATAATTAGTCCTAAAAAAGATTCAAAGTTTCATTTAGGTAATTCTACATATTCATCTCCAAAAAAATTAGATAGAGAAAAAGAATATGATTTGGTCATTGATATCAACTTCGGCGATTTACCTGATGCTGAGAACGTAAAATTTACTGAGTTTAAGGTAAAAAATGATTGTTATTTTAATATAAGAAGTTGTGTTCAAACAGTAGCTCGTCAAATTTATACTTCTGATAGGATTGTATATAAACCGCTTACAAATTTAAATCAATCGGGAGTCTATGACAATATTGATGAAAATGTCGAACATCTAAAATACTTCCTCCATCTAATCTTTAGAAAGAAATCATTTCGTCCAGGTCAGTTGCCAATTCTCAATAGAGCATTACAGAATAAGGGAGTCATCGGCTTATTACCGACCGGTGGAGGTAAATCCTTAACTTACCAGCTCGCAGCTATGCTTCAACCGGGTATAACTGTTGTTATTGATCCGTTAAAATCTTTAATGGAAGACCAATATGACGGTATAATAGCAGCGGGAATAGACGCCTGTACTTTTATAAATTCTGAATTAGGTCCAGAAGTCAGAGCCCAACATGAGGAATTAATGGAATCCTCGCAGGTAATAATTGTATTTATGTCGCCAGAACGATTGTGTATTTACTCATTTCGCGAAAGATTGAATAACATGCACGAATTGGGCGTATACTTTTCTTATGGAGTTATTGATGAGGTACATTGTGTTTCGGAATGGGGTCAAGACTTTAGACCATCATATCTACATTTGGGTAGAAACCTTTATCAATTTGCTAGAGCGAAAGAGGGTAGAATATCACTTTTTGGATTAACGGCAACAGCTTCTTTTGACGTTTTATCAGATGTTGAACGAGAACTTTCTGGTTATGGGGCATTCCCTCTTGATCCGGAAACTATTGTAAGATATGAAAATAGCAATAGACTTGAACTTCAATATAAAATTGAACGTGTAGAAGTAGACTACCAACCTGACAAATTTGATGATCACGGCCTATTGCATGGTTATCCTACTCCTGTTAAGTTAGGAGATAAATGGAATGTATACAATCAGAAGAGTGAGTTTTTGAAAACTCTGTTAGGTAAAATTCCTCATTACTTGGAGGAACTTCTTGAAGAGGGTTCCTTAGATAAAATAACAAAGAATTTTAAAAAGAGAGAAGAATTAAGTAGTATTGACCCTACAAAACTAATTGTAGATATTGAGGCTGACTATCTGTCTCCTCGCAACAATTATCGATTCTCAGGGATTGTTTTCTGTCCTCATGTTAACTCTACTGGTATAAGTGTAAGTGTTAATTCTAAGAATTTATCTGGTATATGTGAAGTTGGTTCTTTTTCTGGCTCTGACCAAACAGGTGAGACTGATAATAAATCAATGGAAAATATGAGGAAGTTCCGTGAGAATCGACTTCCATTGATGGTTGCTACAAAAGCATTCGGTATGGGTATTGATAAGCCGAATGTACGATTTACTGTGAATATGAACTATTCAAGCTCACTTGAAAGTTTTATTCAAGAAGCTGGTAGAGCTGGACGCGACGGTCATATGGCTTTGTCAATAATTTTACTTGCTGATTATAGCCTTGCTAGAATAAAGAAGACTTGTAAATTATATGATTCTAGTGGAGTAGTTTTTACAATTCGAGGAAAATGGTTCAAGAAAGCTGACCTTGAATTAATAATAAAGGATTTCAATCTTAATATACCTCAGTCAGAGATAGACATATGTAATCCCTTGATTGACTTTGTACGATTGAAATGCAATACAGATAATTGCCAAAAAGATAAAGACGGTAATCCGATAGAGGATAAGAATGGTCGTACGAAGAAGCTATATTGGAAATGTACGGAAGGATGTTCTAAGTATAGTGATTGTAAACTGCGGCATGTTGACCCAAAATTGAGATGGGAATGGATTTACTATCCAGACCTGCAAGGATACCTTCATGAAAATAATATCCGCTTAACATCCGCTAACTATGAATATAATGGCCCTGATTATAGTAATGTGATATTCTTTTTCGACCAAAACTTTAAGGGAGAGTTCGAGGAGAAGAAGAAAATGCATGAATTACTTAGTATTAAGAAAGTTTCCTATTTTATAGGAAATGATTGTCAATATAAATCAGATAAGGAAAAGATTGGTAAAGGCTTTATGGAAGCTCTTCTTAATGCTAAGTTGGGAGAAGAACTTGTTATTTTCATATCTTATGACGAGGACAGTTTTCAGGATATTTCAAAGGTGATTTATCGTATGTGTGTAATTGGCCTCATTGACGACTTTACACAAGATTATAGTCGACATTGCTTCAGGATAGTAGCTACACGTAAAAAGACAGGGTCTTATTATCAACGCCTTAAGGATTTTTTGATGCGTTATTATGCAGAAGATAAAGCAGAAAATGAGGTTGAAAAAGCCAGCGTAAGGAAAGGTGATAATGAGATTCATAAGTGTCTTGGCTATCTTACGGAATTTGTTTACGATAAGGTCGTAATGAAACGTAAGAGGGCTATTGATGATATGCGTAAGTTTTGCCTTATTGGAATTGACAATACAAAAGACTGGAAGGAAATTAATGAGGTGCTTAAAGATGAAATATTCTATTATTTCAATTCTAAATTTGCACGTAGAGCTTATCGAACCGAAAAAGATGAACCATTTTCTCTTTATGACGATATCGTTGAAGATAAGAAACGAAGTTTTGATACCTTATTTAAGTTTATGAGAGTCATAGATAATGATGTGATTGGTGCGTCTGGTTCTCCTAAAGACAATATTAAGCATCTGCGGGGAGCAGTTCGTCTGATTCGCAGGAGTGAGAATGATATTAATCCGGTGTTGTCAATGCTTAATGTCTTTTGCTTGCTCATACTTAAACGCCCTGAAGATACAGCATTATTAAAAGAATTAGAAGACAGTTTTACTGAAGGATACACAGTCTTCTTCTCGGAATCGTCGGATAAGGAAACATTCTATGCAAATATAGAAAGATTTTTCGCAGAACTTAATACTAATGGTAGAAATATCATAGGTGATAGTGAAAAGATCTTATTAGACACTCTTCAACTATCAGCAGAAGTTTTCCTCAATGACCAATGGCTTAATAATTTTAGACAAAACTACACTTTATAATGGATACAAATAATGTACTTCAATCATTGGCAAGTCTTCGTGACAATTTACAGGCCATAGAATCTGCTAAAGAGCAGGTCCATAATAATGTTGCTGCTTACGAAAAGGTACGACAGCAGCTTGCGGACACAGCTACTTCTATTAGTAAGATATTGTCTGACTTTAATTCCCTGTCAACTTCTTTGATTGATACACAAGATTCAATTAGTAAAGAAATTAAAACTGCTAATAAGAATATCCTCAAGACACTTAAAGATAAGACAGTTTCTATTTCAGTTGAGTCACAATCAATCTTAGATAATTTAAAGCGTACAACAGAGGCCATCAATAAAAATTTGGCTACTTCAGCCCAAGAAGCAATTAAGCGCATCAATACATCTACACTCCAATCTGGTGAAGAGATTAAATCTAATCTTCAAGGTATTCAATCGGATTTTGATTCTACCGTACAGTTAATGGTTTCTTCTTTTCAACAGAAGCTTGATGAGTTTAAGACTATCCTGTTAACTACACAGGATAAATTTGATACCGATTTATCTTCTCAAGTTAGTAATTTGACCACTACCATAGAAGACTATATTAACAATCTAAAAGGCTTAGAAGCAACTTTGGGATTAGAAATTGAAAATCTTAAGAAAGAAAACGATAATCTTGAAAAGAAGATATCAACTATCACAGATACTATCTGTACGAAAGTTGATGAGCTTCTCCCTAAAATAACATGTCTTTTTGATGAGATCAAGGTAGAGGTATCCTCAGTAAGAGCTGATTTTAGAAATCATAAAAGTTCTCTGACTACAGAATTAGAGGACCTAACAACAAACATTACAGATGAAATTAAATCGTCAGTAAAATCTGTAAAAGATGATTTCAAAGACAGTCACGATGCAACGAAGAGACGTTTAGAAAAACTTGATAGTAATTTGAATGAAGAATTTCAGAAGATGAAGAAGCAAGTTGCTGCTTTGAGAAGCCAGAACAAGAAAAATAAGATAGTCACAATTGTGTGTTTTCTTATTCTTGCAATTCCATTAGCTTTAATGTTCTTTAGAATCTTCAAAATGGTTTAATGTGATATGAATCTGATTTTGATGATTGATATATCTGGAAGCATGACAGGACATAAGATAGGTGCTGTTAATGATGCTATGGAGAATTTAATAGATGCACTACTTGATTACTCATCTTCAACAGAAAGAGTTGCTGTATCGGTGCTGCTCTTCTCCAAAACAGCTTCATGGATGTATGAAAGAAGTAAGCTTATAGAAGAATTTGAATGGATTGAACCAGTATGTACAGGAATGACTTCTCTTGGTAAGGCATGCCTTTTACTTTCAGATGAGCTAAAATCTGATGATGCTACCTATGAGATATTATTGCTGTCTGACGGTTGTCCAACCGATGATTATGATGAAGGTATAGAAGCCCTGAATTCCCTTGCTTCATTTCGTAACTCTCGTCGATTTGCTATAGCGATTGGTGAAGATGCTGATATTCTTTCGTTGGAGAGGTTTACTGCCGATAATAAGAAAGTATATAAAGTTGCAGATTTGAATGATTTGATTGATGCAATGACTTCTGTACTGAAGATTACTACTCACTATAAACCGAAGTTTATAGACTTACATTCATCAACTAATAATTTGGAGGATGATGATTGGGAATAAAATTTATAATATATGGCAGATAATAAATTAATTATAACTACTGAAAGCGGACAAACTGTTCAGGCATTTGCCCCTGTGATAGTTTCTGCAAGTCGCTCTACGGACATACCAGCGTTTTATGCTGATTGGTTTTTTCATCGTCTCGAAAAGGGTTACTCTGTTTGGACAAATCCTTTTAATGGGGTACCATCATACGTATGTTATGATAAAACAAGATTTATAGTGTTTTGGTCGAAGAATCCTAAGCCACTTTTAGATTATCTTGATTATCTAAATGACCGTAATATTGGATGCTATATTCAATATACCCTCAATGATTATGAACGCGAGGGGCTTGAAAAGGGTGTTCCTCCTTTAGAACAAAGAATTGATACTTTTAAGAAATTAGTCAATAAACTTGGAATAGGTCGTGTCATCTGGCGGTTTGATCCTATGATGCTAACGGATAAAATAACTATTGATGACCTTCTTGAAAAAGTGAGGAATATCGGTGACCAATTAAAGGGTTACACTGAGAAATTGGTGTTTAGTTATGCTGACATTGCTTCCTACAAAAAGGTAAAAGCTAATTTGGAGAAGAATAATGTAAATTATCGGGAATGGAATGAAGATTTAATGAATGAGTTTGCTGCTCGTTTATCTCAGATGAATAAAGAACGAGGGTGGAATTATCAATTGGCAACGTGCGGTGAGAGGATTGATATAGAGCAATATGGAATTGACCATAATCGTTGCATTGACGATGAGCTGATGATCCGCTTTTCATGGAATGATACTGAGTTAATGAAATTTCTAAATGTCGACATTCATCGGCTACAACCATCGCTTTTTGAAGAACCTGTAATACCAGAAGATGCAGTCAAAATCTCTGCCTCTATATATGGTGTCAAAAAGAAGAATAATAAGGACAAGGGACAGCGCCAATTTTGTGGCTGTATCAATAGTAAGGACATTGGTCAATATAACACCTGTCCACATCTTTGTGAATATTGCTATGCTAACACCAGCAAGGAAACCGCTGTAGCTAATTGGAAAAGACACAAAGATAATCCACAAGGAGAAAAAATAATAGGAGCTTAATATGGAGATAATTCTAATCGTATTAATAGGTCTGTGGGTTTGGAGTTACGTGAAGTTTCGGAAGAGGTATAAGATGGATAGACTGCTGAGTGAGATGCTTGGACGTAAATATAAGCAGATGCCGACTCCACAGACGGAGAGTGAATATGCCTGTGCGTTGATGCTATCTCAGCAGTATCAGTCAGCTTTGGAGTTGTTTGAGGACCTGAAGCGGAAGGGTGCGGGACGTCAGTTAAACTTCCTCGATGCGAACATAGAGTTTTGCAAAAAGCCACTCCCTTGGAGTTCTGGAGCGAAGAATCATAATGGCAGTTGGTGGCACAACTTTTTTCTCGTCCGTCTCGGAGGCAGAAGAATGGTGTTAATCTCGGATGAGAGTTATTTAGACTTTAATGCTATGCTACGTGCAATGGCACGAAATGCTTAATTGAGCAATACGAAAGCGGCCCATTTGGATGGACTTTTTCCTTCGCGTCGCATCTGATTTTTAGCCTCAGTCAGTGCCTCGTCCGGTGTCTGGCCATTGATAAGGGCTGTGTAGAATGATTGCATCAACTCTCGTGTGGCAGCATCATCAACGCTCCACAGACTCATGAGTATACTTTTGGCACCTGCTAATTTAAAGGCACGTTGTAAACCATACACACCTTCGGAGTTGCTTTTTCCAAGTCCGGTCTGACAGGCAGAAAGCACCACTAACCGACATCCGCTAAGGTCGAGGGTTGCTATTTCATCGGCTCTAAGAATACCATCGGTTTCGGTCAGAGTGGTAGCTATGGAGTCATTCATCCAATACTGCTGGGAGTCTGCGAATAGCAGACCTGCATTCTGCATCGGATTAGTAAAGGCACCATTATCGTGAAAGAATCCGTGTGTGGAAATATGAAGTATATAATCATTTTTATGGCTTCTTGATGTAAGTGATTTTTCAGTTGCATTCTTGCCGCTTATGATTATTGGATTACCGCCGTATGCGCGTAGAAGTTTAGATATTTCATTTACCTCAGTCAATGAGCCAGGTAAAAACCGTAATTCTTCTCCACGTAATAAGGCGTTATCATTAGTGGCTGTAAATGATAAGATGGTATCATTCGGTGTGCCATAGTCCACTCCACCCCAAAGTATAGTGGTCCGATTGGCTAAAGTCATAGTTACATTACGTTCTTTTACTGGCACTATCTCAGTTGGTGAACCAACAAGGTGAATATTGGTCATATCTCCCATAATATTATTATCAGCTCCAGTTGGAATAGCGTCTAAAGCCACCTTATTGAAAATGCCTGAAGAGGTCAGATAAATATCCTTACCTTTAACTATGGGAAGCAGCTTTGAGGTTATTGATTGTGTTAGGCTGTGGTCAGTATAGATGCCAGAGCGATTACTCATCAATTCGTTGACTTCGGTCTTACTTCCGAATGGGATATAATCAACTTTTCCACTCTTATCTAACACGAGAGCGTAATATGTCTCATTGCCTTCTATAATCTGAAAAGCTATTTCCTTTGAATCAAGGTTTTTTCTTAATTGGTCAGAGGTAAAATTAGCTCTTTCGTTCTCGCGTCTAAACTCCATACTTTGAGCTGCAATGTCTGTTTCCAGTTGTTGAAGCTCTTTTTCAAGTTGTTGCTTACGGAAAAAGTTACCAGGGCCAGAAATATACTGTCTTGCTACAAGTTCTTGCGATAAGGAGATAAACTTGTTGTATTTTTCAGTCAGCTCAGGATTTTTCATAGCGGCAATGGCATTGTTGACCGATGTTTCTGAACGAAGTAAGAGTCCGCGTAGGAACATATTATTATCGAAAGCAACCTTTGCAAGTGCTGCTGAGGGACGTTGTTCCATAAGGCCATTGACGTAGTTAAACAAAGGCATGAACTGTTCGATAAAATATTCCCGTTGTGCAGATGTCATACCGGTAAAATTATTGGTAATTTGTTCTCTTATAGACCGGCTTGACTCTGTTACTCGCTTTGTCAACTTATCCCAATCACCTTCAGCTTGTAAATATTTGAATTCTTTGGCGTGGGCTAAGGCATACTCAATATCAGTCTTGTCGTAGGTATCATCTATATAGGAAAGGTATTTTTTCAATAATCGTCGGCCATCTGATATATCATCGAGTTGGTAACAATGTTCCGACAGTTCACCAAGTTGAGAATAGGTTACATAAGTATATTCCAATGAATCGGTTATTCTCAGTGCATGTTCAAGATAATAGCGTGCCGCTATTGTCTGGTCCTGTTCTAACAACATTCTTATCAGTTCATTGAAAAGGCGGAGTTTATATACGGGATTGTATTTCTTAGACTCAAATACATCAAGCGTATAGTTCTCCATAGCTTCAATGCCAGCCTTAGGATTTTCTATGTATTTCCCTTGTATAAGCTCCAGAATGAAACCTTCTTCAATCTTGTGGCCATCAAGAGCATCATTTAATTTTTTCTGTTGCTCTTCCGATAACAGCTCAAATATACTATCCCAATCAATAGAATTATGTTTCTGGCTTAAGGTCTTGATATAATTACGGATATTAGTAAGGTCACCCATCCTCAAGTAAATGTGAAATTCCTCTTTTAACAAGTTTATCTCTATCATATCCATAAATTTCCTCTTATCAACTTCAGTTATGTCTTCTGTTGGGGCTTCCTTTATCATCTGTTGAAGTTGCTCGCGCAGTAACCGGTATTGTTCTAATGCTTTGGGATAATCACCGATGTGAGTATAGCAATCAGCCAATTCGTAACGATATTTGTATGAGGTGTCATCATCGTTTATGACATCTTTTTTTGTGTCCATGAATGCTATGGCTGCATGGTACTTATGGTCATTGACAAGTTCTGTAAATACTTTATCTGTAAGGGAATAATTAAAGAAGTGTACGACTTGGGGAAACAGTAATTCCGCAAAGAAAAGTATAAGGGCAATACTTAATCCTACTCCCACTATCGTTAGGATTAAGTATATGTGAAAAGCCAAAAAGTAGTATATCTTTGTAAAAAAATCACTGAAAAGGAAGCGTTTTCTTATAGATGTTTTGTCATATCGGTTAGATTTCATAATTTCGTGTTTGATATGAGCATCTTACAGTTAATAAAATATTTAGCAGCTTTTGCGTTCTGTTATTTCTCTTTCACTATCCTCCAACAACATTACACCGAAGGGAAAACGTGGAAGTCAGCCTTTTCGGAGGGGTGTAGACATATTATAGTTGGGGTGATGGTCGTGATTGTCAATCCAGTAGGTTTGATTGTGCTTGCCGTCATTGCCTTCTTCCTTGTTCTTACCCTCGTAGATATTATTTAGTTCAAAACGGGCGCTTCGGGCAAGGTCTGTTGCCCATGACTTGTCATAGCTTGCGGTGTCAAGACGTAAAAATATGCTACATTTAGTGCTACGTTCTTCCTTAATAGTGGCGATAGTAAAATATACAGGCGTAGAATCTCGCTCCGACATAAATACAGTTGACATCAATTTGTTGCTACTGACCATCGTATCTGTAAACATGACTTCTTTAACTTTATCACCACATAAATCTTTATTGAACATATAAAACGATGAGACTATAACCTGATTGTGAGTTCTTACATCTGCTACTAAGCATTTACCAGACATAAGATAGATACGGCTTTTTGAGCCTATGGAGGTCAATGTTGGTAAAGCCTCAATTCTGTTTTTGAGATATAGTGTATCTATCGGTTCTTGCCAAATTTCCCAGTCTCGGTTTGATTTGAACAGGACGTAACCATCGCTCACTTCATCATTTGCCAGATTAAGTTCTGCAATATCTATAGGTTTATGAGGTTGAGACAGTTGATATTCACGATAACCTGTAAAAATCATAACTACAAGGTAGGTGACAAATATCCCTGCCCACACCCAACCGGAAGGCGCAAATTTTCGTCTTTCCTTTGGGTATCTGAGTTTAATTCCTTTTGCAAAACAGAGGTATAGATAAAAGACAACGTAGAAAGCTGGCCGTAGAAAAAATACCAAAATTATAATCCACGTGTTATATGTCGGAATCTGTGCTCTTGCTGGATTTAGACATGTATACAAGAATGAAATCACCAACGACCACTTCAAGGCTGTTATGCAGTCAGAATCACCGCGTAAAGTCTTGATAACTGCGTACAGTGAGTAGATGCCGGCTATCAGATATGTAGGTAGGGAGAGCCATTCATAAATATTAAGTCTATCAAACTGATCTAATCCAAATATATAGTAGTATCCTATCGCTTTAAATCCCTGAAATAACCATATTGAATAGTCAATGAACAGAAATATATAAAGCCATCTTGATGGTTTGAATTTAGCTATTTCTTTTTCCTTATCCATATAACCAAGAATACTAATAGTGCAGCAATAATCGGTAAAATTATTTGATACAGTGAGTTGCCAGTTTGCCCAGTTAGGTTATCTGGATTAGCTGGTTGTATTGGTGTATGTGTTGGTATAGTGGGAGCGGTCCAGCCAATAGTATTTCGTATGTCGGGAGTTTGACCATAGAAGTGCATCGTTGGGTTTGATGACATTTCTTTATATAGGGTAGTGAGAAATTCGGAGAGATTATTCAACCCATTCTCTTTGTAAGCTTCACAGAAGTAGTAGGTCAATGAGCCATAATTTTTGCCATTGACTTTTATTTCATAGTTACGTTGATTGGTACTGCAAGCACTGATAAATATGACATTTGCTATGTGGCTACCTATTGCCAATGTGCTTTTATCGGGTGTATTGTAAGATTCTCTTAAAGCGGATAGACTGTCAGAAGATAGGGTTTGTACTCCGAAGATTTCGTCTGTGCCCCGATATGTAGCCTCTGAGCTGTCTGTATTTTTATCCATAGAGGCGCTGTGACATGCGTCTATAACTGCTATAACAAGACCTGTCTCTGCAGCCTTATTTCTAATTTTGCTGATATAGTCACCGAATAAATCGTCTGTGAAGTGAGCCTGTCCCCAATATGAGCTTGATTTTCGTTTTGCAGCATCGTATGAGACAAGTGCCTCATCGACTTTATCTGGCTCACTGGTTGATGTCTCTGTCAGTATTTGTTGACCATGGCCGGAGAAGTGTACAATCACGGTGTCACCCTTGACTGTTTCCCTGACAAGATTTGATAGTGACTGTTTTATGGCTGCAAATGTGGCTTCCTTATTATCTAATGTTTTGGCATTAGGAAATAATTGGGAAACTAAGGTTCGGTCATTGTTTGCGCTCAAAGTATTCCAACCGGATTCTGTGGGGTATTCCGCTATACATATAGACAAAACATGTATATTTGCGTGAAGTGTCCATAAACCCAAGAGACAAAAAAGCCATAAGAGAAAGAAACGTCTCATACTATTCCGAATTTTTTGGATAGCAACATCATTTTTTCAACTTCATTATCTATTTCTGGCTGAGAATATCCGGCTCTCTCAAAGATGTCATAGAATTTGTCCACCCTTCTCTCAACTGGTCCGTCTAAATCTCCCATAAATGACAGCAAGGGCATGACTAATATCAAGACATTTTTATGTTCATCGTGAGCTTTCCTTAGTTCAGCTACAACCCCCGTCTCTCCAGCTTCTGAAAATGCTGCCTCAGCTTCCTTAAAATTTACTTGGAGATTGAGCAGCATATCTGAAAACATAATATGATTCTTTAGTTTGTCAACTGAACTGCCTTCCGCTTCAAACATAAGTCGAGCTACATTTACAACCGCAAGTTTTTGGGGCTTGGATAAATTATTGTACATGCTTCTTATAATGTCGACCGGATTTTCTTTTGAACCTTCAGATGGCAGGTCAGAAAATATAAAGTTGCCGTCTTTGTCTTTAAGGCCACGTTCACGTCCAACTTTTTCTCGATGCTTCTGGATTGCAATCGTTGCTTCCTCAACAAAATGATTTGCCACATCTTGTTGGCGGAATGTCTCAGCGTGACGCATATTGTGAAATTCCATCTTCTTCACCAGCTCAACATTATAGTATTTGTAGTTAAGAGTTATAGTTAGGGTGCCCGTACTATAATAGAATTGGAGAAGCATGTTTGGATAGTTTTCATCGAATAGATTAATCAGTCGTGGGTCGTCCTTAAACTTTACGACTTCTCCCTTTCCATTCATCATAAGGTGATTGATACGTGAGATGAGAATTACAAATTTTTTATCTAACGGATTCTCATGCAGTTCAGCTTTGTCTTTCATTAAAGCTCGGCTGAAGGGCAGTATAATCAAGGCAAGGAGTGTGAGTATTAACAGAACTATAAGTGTTGCAGTCATCGTCTGAAAATGAGTTGGTATAGTAGGAATGCAAAATTAGCAAAAATAAACAGCTCTTAGAAATTAATGAACGCCTAAAAACATTGCAGTTATTTTTGAGACGATTCGGACATAGAGTGAAGGAATACGTTGCTTAGAGAAATATTTTTTAGATAGTGTCGTTAATTTTAAAGTTAATTAGATGTAAACTATACCCTTTACAAATGCCTTACGACTACGAGAATATCGTGCGTGAATGGTTTGAGGATTTGAAACTGCCATTCACCAACTACATAAGAGCTAATTTCATAATGTCTTATGATGAGGCAATAGATCTCTATACTGATGTATGGTTGGAGCTTCGTAAAATAATATTGGAAAATAGAGCCACCGATAATAGATGGAAAGCTTTGATTTTCTTGATTGGAAAACGTCAAGCTCAGAAAATTGCCGAACGTCGTCCAACTCAGATTTCATTAAGTTCTGATACGGATGAAGCTGAGGAAAACTTCAATCGTGGATTGTTTGAAGCGGAAAAAGCCGCTCGTAAGATGGAGGCTAAATCTGTATATGAAGATCCTGACTTGCAGGCAGTTCTTGGAGCTGAACTGAGTTATATTCCAGATCCTTGTAATAAGATTCTGAAGCTATATTATTTTGATGAAATGTCAATGACCGAAATAGCTGAGGCTATGAATTACCGTAATTCCCGTAGTGCCATTACCACAAAAAATCGCTGCATGGAGAAACTTAGGGAACGAATCAAGAGGGCTGTACATCGTTTGGGTATAATAGATTAAAACAAAAGATTATGAAAGAAAAAGATTTAGATAAGAACCTTGATAAGATCATAATCGAAGGTTTAATCAAGGAGGCAGAACAGGATAGTGCAGACTTCGCTGTTGCTATGCGCAAGATAAGCGATAAGGATTTTGAAGCTATTGTCAGAGAGTCGGGCTTAAGAACACACAAGAAGAAAAAAATGAATTTTAGAAGATTCCGTCCGTGGCTTATATCTGCAATATCAGCTGCTGCCGTGATTCTGATTGTGCTTATACCAAGTTTCAATTCGATGAATGCTCGATTGTGTGATAGTGCGCTGTATATGAGTGAAGTTTACATCACTCCGGCTAAAGGTGGATTTGATGTATCGACGGCAACTGATGAACAGATTAGAAAAGAACTTCCAGCACTTGAAGAACGGTATGAAGCGTCTATTGTCATGGACGGGGAGTCCACAACTTATACTGCTGATTTCAAAGATGCAGGTTGGACGTTGGCAGTTGCTTATTTGAAGTTACACAAAAAAGGGGATGCTGTAAGAGTTCTCAAGACACTCGAATCACAGACAAATGGTACGCTGTTTGGTGACCATTGTGCTAAATTGTTACGTCAACTTGAGTAAAAGTTTGTTTACCTTAATGCCGGTCTTGGTATATGATTGTGTAACATAATTTGCATTATCATGATACCAGGACCGGCTAATATTTTAAGCTGCCCATTCTGCGGTGGCACAAAAGAGGTTATGAGCCTCATCAGTGGCAATACGCTTGGTGCCACCGTTTGGAGTGATACTCGTCGTCACTATCCTATGCTCCCTGAAGTTTCTCCTATTCAGGAGTGCCCTCACTGCCACAAATTCTATTTTATAGAACAGGCGCAACACCAACATAGCGATGATTCGGAGTCTGTTCGCAGGAGCTTTGGTAAACTTGGAGAACTTACTTTTACACAGCTTGTCGAGGCTAAAAAACAAATGGATACACTCTCTCTTACAAAGATGCAGAGGTGGGTTCTCAATCATCAACTCTTTATGGCGTATAATGATTGTTTCCGTCGAGGCCCGGAGAAAGAATGTGTCTTGCCAACTGAGGAACAGAAACAAATATACCTTACTGCTATTGATGAATTATTGGAGGGGATAGATAAATTAGAGAGCTATGAATTATTTCATGCCGAATTGCTTCGTGAACTTGGGCGTTTTGAAGAATCCAAGCAAATCCTGCTCAGACATAAATCGGAAGAGGACAAATGGATTGTGGAGGCTATGCTCCGTCATATCAGTCAAGCGGATTCAGAACCGTTCCTTTTGATAGAGGACGGAAACACATTGAAGTGAGAGAAAGCTTTTGGTTTTTAGTTTGGTCCCTGTCGTCATTGATGGCAGGGATTTTCTTATTCATATTTTATAAACAAGTTCAGACATAAAAGGCTAACCGATCGTGATATTCATAATCGGTAATTGGCAGCATGTTGTCACTCTCTAAGCTGTATATTTGTTGAGGTGTGCTGAGGCGATTTCTGATGATGTTTCTAAGCAGTTCTCCGCGAAGTGCCTTCAGCTTTTCGGCGTATGGGGTACGTACGGAGTCGCCTTGTTGCTCTTTGAAATCAACTTTCCATACTTTTGCGAATCGCTTTACCAGTTTCCAATCTACACATTTTGCTGCGTCGGCTGGTAGAAGGTTAAGTATTTGTGTCTCGCCTGAAGCTTGTAAATCTCGAACTAATTGTATTGTTACTTTTCCTCGCCAATAGGTGGAAAGCGGTGTGTCATTAGGAGAGACGGCTGCCTTATACTCCATACGGTAAGGTTTTATTATGTCTTCCGGTTTTAACCATCCGTACAGTGAGGATATGATTCTTACTTTTGACGCAGCCCATTCCTTGTCACCTGAGGAAAGTGATTTGTAATCAAGTTTCTTGAACACTACTCCAGTAAATGCCTCAATAGCCTGAAATCCCATACCCTTATTAGGAAATTCATAAGCCATACGTCGCAAATTCACTGCCAGATCATAGCTTATCTTTAATGCAGTCGATATGTCAAGAACATCCATTTCTTTAATCCGCTCCATAATCTCTGCTGCCTCTTTCTCTCCAACTGGCTGATGAGCTTCGTAGCGCTCGTAGCTAATTTCCCGCTCATGCTTCTCCATTGTCTTCGATTCAGCTATCAATATCATCATAACTATATCTTTTTTAACTTATTTAACGCGATTATATACTCTAAGTATATTTAAAATGTTCAAATCAAACTGCTATTGCTAACATGCATAAAATCTTTCATACGACGGTAGGGTGGTTTAGAGTTAGATTGTCTTACTCAGTGTGTGACAATGAATTTCTTTCCGCGTGAGATGTACACGCCTGGAGGGAGTAAATCAGATGTGGAGTCGGGTATGGGTTGACCGGAGAGGGTGAAGATATGTGTGTCGGGTGCAGATGTCGGAGTTGTCGGCGATGATAGGCCAGCTGTGAGAGCATTCGAGGAAAGTAGGAAGTGAAGAGGTAGGTCAATGCGCTGTTGCCAGAACCATTCGTTGTGAGCGGCTCCTTCGGCATCGAAGGTTAAGAAATTATTGAGGGCTTCATCGTAGCCTTTGCTGTGGGCTATTTCACGTGCTCTGGTTTCATACTTTATGTAGTCTGCATCCCAACCTTCCGTGCCGCAGTCGAGGTAGAGGCGGTGAGTCGTGGAGGAAGGCAGATGGTCGCGGAAATAATCGAGAATTGCGTCGGCACACACTTTGTCATCGTTCATGGAATAATCCGGATTAAGATCCAGAGAGCCTATCCAATGTGTGGATAGACAAGCTGCTCCACCGAATATCTCGGGATATTCTAACATAAGATAGAGCGAAACAAGAGCGCCCATACTTGAACCGGCTGCAAATGTATGAGAGGGGAGAGAATTGGTATTGTAAAGAGTGTCAATCAGAGGTTTCAATTCCAAGGCAACAAAAGCTGCTTCCTCATCACCAAGAAAGGTGTCGTTACAGGTAGTAAAGATAGCCGTCTGGTCATAATCATCAGGAGAAATATAGTCGAGCGCCTTCTCAGGAAAACAGTCAGATGGACGCAATCCCTCCGCACCACGATTATTTATTCCTACTATTATTGGCATGACGAAATCACTTTTGGTGTTTAGACGCATACAGGCCTTGTCTATTTCCCAGGCTACACCTGCAAAAGTGAAAGCCGGGTCAAAAAGATTCTGTCCGTCGTGAAAATATACCACTGGATAGGCGTTTTCGGAAACTTCTGAATAGCCGTTAGGAGTCCAGACGTCAATGATGACATTATCACCGAGGTTAGATGATGTCACTGAAAGCCGTGTAATTTCACCATATTCAGATTTAGGTACGTTCTGCTTAATTATCTCGTAGGTAGGTAACAACTTGCCATAGCATACAAAACAACCTATGGCAAACAATAGGGTAATAAATGAACGTTGCCAGACTGAAACTGATTTTATCATATAAGAGTTACTTACTTATATTATTCTTCGATTAGTTCGACTGGACTTTCTTCTATTTCTATACCATAAGAATTTGCACGGTTCCTATATTCTTCTGGACAGAGTTTCTCGAAGCGTTTTAGGTCTTCGTCAGAGAATAGAATTTTGTCATCTTTGCCATACTTCTCACAGTAGTTTAAAATCACAGTCATGTTGGCTTTAGACAAGAATCCAGCTTGGTCAGCATAGTACATACACTCTAACGCATTGGCAAGATACTTGTCGCTATCTTCAGGCTCAGAATTATATCTCATCAACATTCTTTGTGCAGAAATATCATAGAGGAATGGCAGCTTCTTTCCGAAAACGTGGATTTTATTCATACTCTCATCTGTACTGCCAATGAAGAAGTTTTTAAAGCTTTCAGGCTTACTTTTTACAAGATACGAGAATCCGATGAAAAACTTATCACAGGCATCTTCAGGGGATAGTCTTGATTCAATGTAGTCAGCTCGATTTTCAGGTTGCTGTTCAAGAATATCTTTAAGAAAGTTTGCCCACTCGGGTCGAGGAGCGGGTAGGTTTTCAATTACTGAAATAGTTTCTTCTTCCGTGAGGTGTAACCTATCCAAACCGTCCATCAGATGGTTCATAAGTCCAAGTTCATCAAAATGATTTGCCTCGTATGCATCTTCAGCAATTTTTGTCCCCACCTTACCAGCAGCCTCGTAACAAATAAGAGCGTTGAACATGTTTTTTTCAATTCCACCCTTACCATAGCGGTAACATTCGGCAAGTGCTTCGTAAGCCCAAGGCTCTTTCCACTTGGCATGTTCGATAAGGTAAGGTACAGAGTCAAGCCAATTCGCATTATATTCATATATGTCCATATCATCTGGTACAGATACTTCAAACGAAGTATCGGCATCAGCATTACGGACAGTCATTTTCTTATCGGCAAATGATGTAAAGGTTGATAGTGCTATAAGCAGAAAAAGTATAAGTTTATTATTCATATTCTGGAGTATTATGGGTGATGTTTCTATTTGAAAGCAGTGTAGATAAGTTACTTATGACAATATATTCTCATCAGATTCCTTGAAAATTTATAGTCTACTGGTTAAGCATCATCTTTTAACCTAACGAATAATACCTTGATTCATTATGTTTTGTTACTGCCAATCCCTTACAGAAGTTGACTTTTAAGTTCTGTGCCGTTCTGTGTTACAGATAGGTGCGACGTTCCAGCGAGCAAAGCGAGCCCAGTTCAGTGTCGTTACTTTGTGGTCTGGAACAGTCTATCAGTTCTCCTTTTGAATGAAAGAGCCGTGATTAGAGAGTTGGGGAGAGCTTATCAGGTTTACGGATTTTCTTCAAGGCCTTGCGGAAAGGAATGTTGAGAGAGTGTTTTGGATACTCCTCAAGGTTCAGTATGGGGTCTAAAGCCTGTATCATGGCAGTTTTTATCTCCTTTGGATTAGGATAGGGACGGAATAGAAATAGGTTGTTATCCTTTATCCATTTAGTTAGCTGCGCTTCGTCTGCAGCAGTGAATTTTGTCTTGAAATTTTTCTTCCCTACTTCTCCTGGACTACGGTATATCTGCGTCAAATCCATCATTGCACCAACTGATTTCCGGAACGTAGACTGTCCCGAATTGTTGCGGGTAAAGTATTTGTCATACTCCCTGTTGCGAAGCGAGTCCTGACTCCTGCCGACATAGATAAGTTCGTAGGTTTCTCCCTTATAGTTGATGAGACACGGTATGTAAGACATATCAATATCGGGCAATTGGCTTCCGTGACGTAGAAGAATAGCATAGTTTCCAGGCTCTTCAGGAATAACAGCCTTACTATCCTTGATGGGGTCAAAGAGCGTGAACGAATCCAAATCCTTTACGTCAAATGTGTCTGAAGTGTCTGAACTGTTTTCGTCGAAATTATGGTTCGTTACGTCTGGTGTAATATCCTTGACAGATTTATCTTTTGGCATATTGGATAATTTTAAGATAGCTAAGTACTCTAATAATCTTCCCTCAATTTGAAGATGGTATGTCAGAAGATTAAAAATCAATGTTTGGTACTGTGAGCCTTAGCATAATTTACAAGAATCACACCAGCTACTATAATCACGAATGAAACAGGCTGATACCAATGAAAAGAGTCCATCTTTGCAGCGATAGCTACCACCGTGGTAATGACAGGTACAAGATACTGATAGAAGGCAAGTACTTCGCTGCCTACAAGACGTATGGCTGGAGGCGTAACCATATAGCAATATACAGTAGGGAAGAGGATGATAAATCCGAGCAGAAGCCATGGCAAAGCTTTTCCGTGAGTGAGAATAGGCATGTGGGTCGGAATAGTAAATATGAGTGGCAGAGCCAGTATGGCAGTGAAAAGGAATACCCATTTCATCAGACTAATAGTGCCGTATTTATGAGATGGCCCTTCGATAATGACAAGATAAATTGCGTATGTAATGGCACATACCACTGCGAAAAGATCACCGACAAAACGTCCGGAATCCAAGCTGCCTCCTCCTAAGATGACGAGTAACGCTCCGCCAAGAGCAATAACCATACCGACAATTTCAAGTATCGACACATGCTCATGCTTGAAGATAGCATTGATGACTACTACCAAAATGGGCTGAAAAGTAAGTATGATGGCAATATCAATAGGAGAAGCCGTATTGAAAGCGAGAGAAAATACATATACGAAGCCAAGCATCATGACGGCTGAGCCCCAAAGCAGTTTCCAATCGCCTCGTTGTATTTTTTCTTTTTTGAAAAATAAAGACAATATCCAAATAATCAACGTGGCACCAAAAATACGTCCTAATGCCACGCCCGACGCAGAAATCCAATCGGGAATAATAGCCTTGTTAGCTGGTTCATTAAGACCCCAGCAGATAGAAGTAGAAAGGGCAAGCAGATTGCCCCAAATCATAGCGGAAAATCGACTCTTCTGAGCCGGCGATTGTGCTTCATTCATAGTGGTTTTTTCTCTTATTAACACCCCCCTCCGACAGATAGTTTAACCCCAGCCTTCTTCCTTATCCCATCATGCCCTAAAACTGAAAACTCTATAGTACGCCTCCATCTCCTACTTCATTGAATTGAGGCTATTTTTGTTGCGCTACCATCCCAATCTCTTAGTAAGAGATAAGTATTTATATTGCAAAGATAGCTAAATTTCTGCAAATGAGTCCTACAGCAAATAAATTAAATTTTAATATCCCGTAATTTTAACACCTTTCTGTTTAATTATTGAGCTACTCAGGCTAATTAATAAAAAATTTATTCTCAAAATTAGGGAGTTAGGGTACATCCTAATCTCTTACTAAAAGATGATGTCAAGTAGCTTTATATAAGCTGGTTGTTATATGAATTTGATATAGGATTTACTCGTTTTATCTAAATTCATGGCAAATATCTTGATAATGTTTTATGATTCATCAAGTAACTTGTCAAGATAGGCTCTGTAATAAATCAAGATTATGAAACATTTTAAAGCATCAGAAACGACCTTATTTTTTAATACCAGAGATGAAATGATTAAGGTAAAGTTGGATCGAGTGGCTTATTTTGAGGCTGATTCTAATTATTGCCACGTCGTTTTCATCAATGGCGCAAAAGCAACCTTGCTAACCAGTCTGGTTAATATTGAGTCACTTCTTACGGAGCGCTTTAAAGGTGACAATCCGATGTTCATACGTATTGGTAAAAGATATATAGTGAACAAGCAATATGTCTTTCAAATCAATATCCAGCGGCAGAAACTGATTTTGAGTGATTATATCATACCAAATGTTTTGGAAATATCTATTTCGAAAGAAGCACTGAAGAATTTAAAGCAACTCTACTCGAATACATGAAAGAAATAATCATAGGTCGAAAAGGTACACAGAAGACTCCTATAAACGACTTAACTGTAAGTCGAGAGCACTGTAAAGTGATAGACAATGGTGACGGGACCTTTACCATTGAAAATCTAAGTCAGTCTGGCACCAAGATTGACGGACGCGATATTATTCGTGCAAAAGCTAATCTTAATAGCCGACTCCAACTTGGTCAGTCATTTTCTGCTACTCTTGTCGAATTAATTGGCAAACCTGAGCAATCGAAATACACTAAGTCTATAGATAAGAGTGTGGCGCAGTCAGCAGTAAACGAAATGTCCGCTCAACAAGCTCAGCAGAAAGAAGTCAAAACGTATAACATCTCGCATTTGCGTCGTGTATGGGATGACTTCAATCAGACTAATATAGAGATGGCCGACCAACAGCGAAAGATTAATCTCACAAGGACAGGTCTTGGGATTTTTACAATGTGTGCCATGCCGACAATCTTCTTTTTTGGTCCTATTGGTTACGGACTTACTGCTATCGGTATTTTGGGAAATATATACAGTTTTGCCGGTATGAGAAATGCGGAGACAGTAGAAGACCGTCAGCGTCGGCAAGATGCGTTTGATGACGCATGGATTTGCCCTAATCCAGACTGTGGAAGAACTCTGCTTGCGAAAAACTACAAGATGTTAGTACGCAACTACCAGTCCTGTCCTTACTGCAAATGTAAATATATTGAAAAATGAGACTTGTCATCATCTTTGTTCTTACACTGATAGGCTTGTTTTTTGCCTCTGCTGAAACTTATGTGGTATGTGTAGGCATTGGCAATTATGCGGATCCTAAAGTACATAATCTCGCCAAGACAGAGCAGGATGCAAAAGCAATGGCTGAATTTTTTAAGCTAGGTACAGACAATGTGATTATAATCACTGGGAAATATGCCACAAAGACTCAGATTATAAAGAGTCTCAAAAGTCAGTTTTCACGGGCAAGTAAAGAAGATAAAATAATCTTCTACTTTAGCGGTCATGGGTACCCTGGAGGTTTTTGTCCATATGAAATGCGCCAACTTGAAGATGGTCTGACCTACGATGAGGTCCTCGCTATAATGAAAACATCGGTAGCACAGAATAAATTCATCTTCGCAGATGCATGTAATAGTGGTGCTATACGTAAAGGTAAGAATGTACTGAGTCCCGAGGTTGGCAACGTCGTGTTTTTCCTTTCATCGCGCGGAAATGAATATTCTATAGAGTCACCTTTTCTTGCAAACGGTTACTTTACCAAACACTTGCTTCGTGGACTTGGAGGCGGGGCCGACGCTGATCGAGATCGTAACATTACAGTAGCTGAATTGTTTGAGTATGTTAGCCACGGAGTTAAGACTCAGACCAATGATAAACAACATCCTGTTATGTGGGGCAAATTCCCCGAAAATTTGGTGATAGTTCACTATGGCAAAAAGTAGGTTATTAATTATTCAAGCCATTTAGTCAAATATACTTTTAATTCTTAAGTATAAAAAGTTATTGAGTATTAAATTTGAATCTAAAAATAAAACGGCAATGCATCTTACAAGTGGTACATCACTTCAAAACGGAAAATACAGAATAATACGACTCCTTGGACAGGGGGGATTCGGCCTTACATATCTTGCTGAACATACAATGCTTGACAAGAAGATAGCTATAAAGGAGTTTTTCCCAAAGGAATATTGTGACCGTGATGCTACGAGTCATATTACCATAGGGACGCAAAATAACATTGAACTGGTTGCCCAACTTAAAAATAAGTTTATCAAAGAGGCAAGAAATATCTCACGCCTCCATCACCCTAATATTATTACGATTCACGATGTGTTTCAAGAGAATGATACTGCTTACTATGTGATGGAGTTTGTAGATGGGGCATCTCTTTCAGAGATTGTGAAACAACATGGCGCTATGTCGGAGTCTGAGGCCGTCCGCTATATTCTTAAGATTGCTGAAGCTGTTGGGTATATGCATTCTTTGAGCATGAACCATCTTGACTTGAAACCAGCCAATATTATGGTGCGTCAGTCAGATGGAGAACCAATCTTGATAGACTTTGGCCTGTCTAAGCAGTATAATGCCAGTGGAGACCAAACCTCTACAACTCCAGTAGGGATTAGTCATGGTTTTGCTCCGATAGAACAATATCGTCCCGGAGGTGTGGCAACGTTCACACCCCAAACTGATGTTTATGCGTTAGGTGCAACTTTCTATAATCTGTTGACTGGTATGGTACCTCCTCATTATAGCGACATCCTTGAAGATGGTCTGCCAGAATTTCCACAGTCTATATCTAAAGAAGTCGCTAAGGTTGTGGAACATGCAATGGAAATAAAGAAGAATAAACGTCCGGCAACAATTGATGCGTTCGTTTCTGAGCTTTCTGGCTATGCTGTATGTGAAAGTAGTACTTCGGATATAAAAGAGAATACAACACAGGGAGTCCAAGTTTTGAAGGTTACACCCGTTTACAAATATTCTAAAGCTACTCCAGAAAAAAACGAAGAATGTAAAGAAAAGAAAGAAATAGAAGCTGATGATAGTGGTATCGCCATAGAAGACTCAACCGTTATCCTTCCCACCGCTTCAGAGAACATCCCTACATGCAGTGTGGAAACATCAAATTTAGAGAAAAAAGATGAGATTTGTATAGAATTGCCAAATTCATTTATCGGAGGAATTGAGTTTGTAGATCTTGGACTTTCGGTTAAATGGGCTACTATGAATGTAGAAGCTGAGTCCCCGACCGATGCCGGGATATTTATTGATACTGAGAATAACGAAAATATAGAAATAATAATTCAATATTGTGAACAAGGGGCAAGTGTACCGACTAAAGCACAATTTGAAGAATTGCGAAATAATTGCACTTGGGAATGGACTGAATTTAGAAGTCATGGTGGATATATGGTGCATGGTAAGAATGGAAACTCGATCTTTCTGCCTTTCACTAGTGAGGGTTCAGATATAAGTTTTTGCACATCAGGAAAACTGTATACAAAAGAAGCTTTTAATGAACGTAATTCAACCTTGAAACGTAGTTTCTTTTACTTTTCCCATGGAGACACGTATCGTGTCAGAAGTTCAAAGGAACGTCAGTGCCCAGTAAGGTTAGTATTAGAATCATAAGTAATATGCAGCAACTACAAATAGGTATGACCCTTCAGGGCGGCAAATACGTAATAGAACGCGTACTCGGACAGGGAGGATTTGGCATTACATATCTTGCTAAACATTCCTTCTTGGAGAAACAGGTAGCAATTAAGGAATTCTTTCCGAAGGATTTCTGCGAAAGAAATGGTAATACAAGTTATATTACACTTGGCAATGCCAACACTTCAGCACTTGTCGCTAAACTTAAGGATAAATTCCTTAAAGAGGCAAAAAATATCTCTAAACTAACCCATCCAAACATTGTGGCTATTCATGATATCTTTGAAGAGAATGGCACAGCTTACTATCTCATGGATTTTATTAATGGTGTTTCTCTCAATGATAAAATTAAGATGGATGGTGCATTGTCAGAGTCGGAAGCCGTGCGATATATAATGGCTGTGGGTTCAGCTATTTCGTATATGCATTCCAAGTCGATGAATCATCTTGATATTAAACCAGCTAACATTATGCTGCGGAGCGATAATGTTCCTGTTCTCATTGATTTCGGTTTGTCTAAACAATATGATAATTCGGGTGAACAGACTTCCACAACACCTGTCGGTATCAGTCATGGATTTGCTCCCGTTGAGCAATATCGTCCTGGAGGAGTTTCATCTTTTACTCCTCAAACTGATGTATATTCATTAGGAGCGACTTTATATGCTTTATTGACTGGTATAACTCCACCTCATTATAGTGATATTCTCGAAGATGGATTACCTGAATTACCATCTTCGATTTCTCAAAAAACTGCAAATGCAGTAAAAAGAGCTATGGAGATAAAGAAACTCAAAAGGCCATCAAGCATATCTGAATTTTTAGACATGCTTCAGAATAGTGAAGAGAAGACATCTCCATCCAGTATTGAACATTATGAGAGTAAAAAGGCAGACGAGAAGCATGCGGAATATGAAGTTCAATTGAAAGAATCAGTTCTTGAAAAGCCAATAGTAAAGCTTTCTGAATCTGTGGTTAAGATTAAACGTACCGAACCCATAGAGGAGACTGTCATCTTAAATGTTCCAATTTCGCCAAAATTTCCAACCAAGCACTCTTCCCCACTTCAATCTAATGAAATAATAAAACCTGACTCTATAAATCAAGACATGGAATATCTTGATTTAGGTCTAAGTGTAAAATGGGCAACCAGATTGAGTGGCAAAGCTGTACCATTACTTAATAATGAGAAGGAAGTATATTCATTTGAATTAGATAGTGGTGAGATTGTTTCTCCCTCTAAGTTTCTTGCCATGGGAAATGTTCTTCCGACGATAAAACATTTTGAGGAGCTGCTTGAACGTTGCTCATGGACTACGTTCAATCAAGATGGTCTTAATGGATATAAGATAACTGGCCCTAATGGTAATATTTTGATGATGCCATTAGGGGTTCTCAATCGCTATCTTTCGGCAGAGAGTCTTATGCCAAACCGTCTATACTATTATTTTCTATATCTTGGGGAATATACCCATACTCTTGCAAAAGGAGTACCTACAGAGGCAAACGTCTGGACAATAAAAGAATAATTTAATTTTTTATTAAATTATCAGTATGTGATAATTGGTGTTCTATTAAATTATATTTCATAATATGATTAAAATAATTTTGTAATCATATAACTTTAAAGAATGAGGATAATATTTCGTCAATCAAACCCGACAATTTATCCAACAAGTATCCAAATATTTGACCTTGAGGTTAACTCATTATAAATTTGTATCAAAATAAACTAATATAGCTATGAACGACGAAACTACTCGTATACTCACTGATGAACAGGTTTCAGGCACTCAACCCCAAGTACAGAATCCAACATCTGTTGTGGAATCACAACCTACAAAATCAAAAAAGAAAGGTGCTGCTATTGCAGCGGCTGCCGGAGGCTTTGTTGCTGGTGCCGCTGTTGGTGGTACTGCCATGGCCTCTAATCAACCTCAGGTTGAAGAAGTGGAGGCGATAGTTGAGGAGCAAGTTGAGACTCCTGAACCTGAGCAGGTCATTCTTGCCAATGATGAAGGTATCCGATATGCACACGTTGATGCAGACAATTTTAACGATGCTTTTGCACAAGCTCGTGAACAGGTCGGGGCTGGAGGTGTGTTTGAGTATAACGGTAAACTTTACGGCACATATACAGCCGCAGAATGGAACAGTATGTCAGCTCAAGAACGTGCTGACTATCAAAATCGTGTAAATGAAGTTGCTCCTTCCCATCATACAGAAGTTGCTCATACCCATGTAGCTGAAACAGCAGTTAACACACATGAAGTAACTCCTGAAGTGGTTCCTACTAATACCGAAATGATTGCGGAAGAACCCGTAGATAATGAAATCCGTGTGCTTGGCGTTGAGGCTGTACAGAATGATGAGGGGAATATTATGAATGTTGCACTTGTTGAGTGCGAAGGTGACCATGCACTGTTGGTTGATGTTGATAATGACGGCACCATTGACGTGTTACTTCACGACGACAATTATGATGGTCAGTTACAGGAAACTGAAGTGCATGACATATCGGGCGCAGGTCTCGAAGTAGCCGATCTCATACAGGCACAAGCTGCACAGGAGGGAGATATGCTATATACAGCTACTGACGATATGCCTGACTATGTTAATGACGCTGACTCTTTAATGTTTGTTTGATGGGAAAGATATTCATTGTCTGTCCTGAGTGTCGCCAGCAATTGTCGTTCAACGAGGTTCCTGGTTACCAGAATATGGTGGTTGAGTGCCCTAAGTGTCACTTCAAAGCAAATGCCAGCGTCTATCAGAGTGGTACACAAGCCCGTGGTGCACAGGGAGCTGACGATATGCAGACACAATTGGTGCTCCCACCAAGTTCAACATTTGATGTAGGACAAATTCGAGTTAAGTCTACCAACGAAGTACAATGGCTTAAGCCTGGCTGTAACGTTATTGGGCGTCGTGCACAAACAGGTACAGCCGATATTAAAATTAGCACTGATATGTATATGAGCCGTCGCCATGTACAAATTGATGTGGTGAAAAAGGCTATTGGTTATGAGCATCGCCTTGTAGAGCTAAACTCTAAGAATATTGTAAAACTTAACGGAAAGCCAATTAATCGAGGTGATATTCTTGTTCTCAAATTTGGTGACGTCTTGACCTTGGGTACAACAGATATTATCTTGGAGTCCACCGATGAGGAATCGACGCGTTTAGCTTAACTAATTCAGAAAAAATGATTACAATAAGAAAACCGTTGTTTTTTTCCGAAATAGGCAGAAAAGATAATCAGGAAGATTACCTTTTCCCCTCCAATGTGGACTCTCGGACTCGCATTTTTATTATGTGTGATGGTATGGGAGGGCATGATAATGGTGAAGTAGCAAGTAGGACCGCCGCGGAAGCCCTCGGAACCTTCCTTACATCATGCTCGAAAGTTGATATTCCCACTTTTGAGATGGGCTTATCCAAAGCCTATGATGCACTTGATAATATCGATACCAACTCAGATAAAAAGCCAGGGACAACTATGACCTGCTTATGTCTCAATGATGATAATTATCTAGTTGCTCATATCGGTGATAGCCGTATATATCACATTCGGCCGTCTTTATATAATGCTAAGACAAAACGTGGTGGTATCCTTTATCAATCCTCTGACCACAGTTTGGTTAACGACTTGCTGAAGGCGGGGGAATTAACAGAAGAAGAAGCACGTGATTTTCCACATAAAAATATCATAACACGTGCGATGCAACCCCATTTGTCTAAACGATATAAGGCTGACGTATATATATTTGATGATATTCAAGGAGGAGATTACTTCTTTATGTGTTCTGATGGAATTTTGGAACAGCTTTCGAATGAGGCTCTTTGTGAAATATTATCCTCAGAAAAAACAAATGATGAACAAAAGCTTGCAAAAATTAAGTCAATTTGTGATAATAAAACTAAGGATAATTATACATGCTGGTTAATCCCGATTGACAAAGTATACATAAAAGAATCCATTCCTAATACTACTCAAATAATACAAGCGATAGATGAAGAGAATAATCAAAACGTAGAACCGAAGGAATCAGATGTCTCATATAGTGGGATAGTAAAGAGGTTAAACGATATGAAAAGTACATCGTTTACTCTACCTTCTTTCTCTTCCAAAATAAAGCTAATATATTGGTTAGTGGCTGGGATTATCTTTCTCATAGGATTATGGTTTCTTCTTAAATTCATTCATTTATTATAAAGATGAGTCAAATAAGCAATAATGGGTTAAAAGCTGGTACATTACTTCGCCATGGCACGTATCGTATTGAACGAATACTTGGTCAAGGCGGTTTTGGCATCACATATCTTGCCACCGATTTGTCGCTCGATAGGTATGTAGCTATCAAAGAATTTTTTCCAAAAGACTATTGTAATCGCGATGAGTCAACTTCTCATATTACAGTAGGTACGACCAGCAATATTGAGTTAGTATTGCGTCTAAAAACTAAATTCCTCAAGGAAGCCCGTAATATAGCGAAATTTGATCATACTGGAATTATCAGGATACACACGGCATTTGAAGAAAATGATACGGCATATTATGTGATGGATTTCATTGAAGGGAACAATCTCAACGAAATAGTAAAGACTTCGGGCCCCTTGTCTGAATCAAAGGCTGTCGATTATATAAATCAAATTGGAGATGCACTTGATTATATCCATAGGCATAAGGTTAACCATTTGGACATCAAGCCTGCAAATATAATGATTCGTCATTCTGACAATCATGCTATTCTAATTGACTTTGGATTGTCAAAGCAGTATGATAAGGAAGGGAATCAGACTTCAACCACTCCCACAGGTATCAGTCATGGATATGCCGCTTTGGAGCAATATAAACTTGGAGGTGTGAGTGAATTCTCTCCTCAAACTGATATTTACTCTTTAGGAGCGACACTTTTGTTTTTAATATCTGGAAAGACTCCTCCTACTCCATCTGAAATTATAGAAGACGGTTTTAATCTACCTTCTACTATTGAGCCTCATATCTCTAAGTTCATTACTAAATGTATGAATGTTTCAAGATCGAAAAGAATTAGTTCGATTTCGGATGCAATAAAATTATTACCTCTGACTACTGAAAACAGTTCTCATACATCCAAAGTCACGCCATCGTTAAATCAGATTGAAGATAAAAGACTCTATGAAATAGAGGCTGCTTCTCATAAAGCAGTAACTGATGAACAGATTTCGCAATTCAATAAGGAGCGAACAGTACTCCTTTCTAAAATTAGCGACCATGAGAAAACAACTTCCTCATTAAAGGAGGAAATTTCCAAAACTGAAAATAAATGTGAGGAGTTAAGAACGAGTTTAGAGGAACTTAACAAAAGGAATCAAAATATTGAAGCTACATGTAAATCATTGCAACAAACTATAAATAAGAAAGAAGAGCAGAATTCTTCTCTCAAATCAGCAAGAAATATCTTCTCTGGACTGTTTATCATTACTCTCATTGGGCTAATATGTAGTGTATCAACTTGGATTGGGAATCGTAACGAACTTTTGGTGGCACAAGAGTCGGTTTCCAATCTCAATAAAAGTATTGCTTCCCTGAACAGTCAATTAGCATCTAAAGAAAATGAGATAAAATCACAGAAGAATCTTATAAGTACGATTGCAGGTTCTCAAGCGGTATTTGTAGAATCAATGGAAGTTAGAAACGAAGGAGAGAGCTATGGGGCTCAAATTAATAGTAAAACTTCTACTTTCATTAATCCGCGAATCAAAGTAATTAATTTGTCCGACTCTTATAAGACGTTAGGAATTAAATTTTACTCACCTTATGGATTAGAAACTGGAGACATTTCAAAAAATGGATTTAGTTATATCGAGCTACTTCGAGGTAATTATTCAGGATGGTTCGAAATAAGGGGATGGGGTAATAAGGAAAAAGGAACTTGGTTACCTGGTAACTATAGAATTGAAATATGGTCCGAAGGAAAATGTATTTTCAAACATCCATTCAAGGTTCATTAGAGAGTGCACGATAAAAACCAGGGCTATGTATACCCAATCTGAAAGAATGATTTCTTAAAAGATTATTATTTCTAACGATTGAATTCCATAGTATGTTTGCACATAACAATAGTTTAGTAGTAATGAACTGACTAATTGAAAAATAAGTTAATAAATCATATATTCAGATATGAATGAATCACCAAAGTGTTATTTATCAACTAAATAAAAACTATGAACGTATTGGCGATTCTCAAAGGCTTCACCCTCCGGTGCAAGTCAGTATTTGAAATACTACAACCAAGATGGGCAAAAGGTTTGTCAACTGGCTGACTTTAACAATACGCACTGTAGCATTGATTCCTGGCAAAGTTAATTTTTTCCGGCTGTCCTGCTATGTGGTCACACGACCAAGACCTTTGACATCAACTTCAGCCGCCACGTTGACTGACTGAAGATAAACCAAGGCATCGCACGTGAGGCGTTTCATCGTACAGATGAAATGTCCATTGCCATAGACCTCTCATATACCTCCAAAGTCCACAAGCTCACGTATAGAATGGGCAAATTCTGGTCGGAGGTTGCCCAGGGTATCAGATGTGTTCTCGAGATAATAGCTATCGAGGCCATCAGCCTAAGCCAACCTTGCTGTGTGATGCTGGTGGCTGTACAGACACTAAGCACCGATTTGCGCAGGAAGACTGATGCTACATCGATGATTGAGTGGGATATGTCTCTGATAAAGGAAAGACGAACTGCTGGCTTTCTCCATGACCATAGTCGCTTCTGCATTCTTCTCGGCCTTTGACTTCGTGGATGGGATAGCTGCGCTGGGCTTTAGTTTTGTAGGATGGTTGAAGGATACTGCATACTTCCCCTACCGACCTCTCGATGAGTACCCATAGAATCATTGGATTCTACAGGATAAGGTTTCAGATTGAGTTCGGCATGCGCGATGCAAAGCAATTCACTGGCCTGCAGTCCCAACAGACAATTCACTGGCCTGCAGTCCCAACAGACAAGGAACAGGCAATGGTTCGATTTTGCCTTTAATCTCTCATTTACCACCCTCAACATCTGCAAGGCCGTCGTAAGGTAGGATTATCCCAACCTTACTGTGGCACAGTTCAAGGAACTGATGTTTGAGTCTTATCTCGCCTCCACAATTATTTCGACTTACGGAAAATCTCCGTATCTCAAAATAATTTAAAAGATAAATCACACACTGACTCACATCGCGGCTTAGTCACGATGAAGTCTCTCTAAATTTACTGAACCATTGATAAAGATGAGTCAAATAAGCAATAATGGGTTAAAGTCAGGTGCATTACTTCGTCACGGCACGTATCGTATTGAACGAATCCTCGGTCAAGGCGGTTTTGGCATCACATATCTTGCCACCGATTTGTCGCTCGATAGGTATGTAGCTATCAAAGAGTTTTTTCCAAAAGACTATTGTAATCGCGATGAGTCGACTTCCCACATTACAATAGGCACGACCAGCAATATTGAGTTAGTATTGCGTCTAAAAACTAAATTCCTCAAAGAAGCCCGTAATATAGCAAAACTTGACCATGCTGGGATTATCAGGATACATACGGCATTTGAAGAGAATGACACCGCATATTATGTGATGGATTTCATTGAAGGTAAAAATCTCCATGAAATTGTTAAGTCCTCTGGTCCGCTATCCGAATTTCAGGCGAATAAGTATATCACTCAAGTGGGCGACGCGCTCGCTTATATCCATAGGCATAACATCAATCATTTGGATATTAAACCAGCGAATATACTGATTCGCCAATCCGATGATAGACCTGTTCTAATTGACTTTGGATTGTCAAAACAATATGATAATGAAGGTAATCAAACTTCGACTACACCCACAGGAATAAGTCATGGTTATGCGCCACTGGAACAATATAAAGTCGGAGGTGTAAGCAAGTTTTCACCTCAAACTGACCTATATTCTCTTGCGGCTACTCTATACTACTTAGTATCAGGTAAGATTCCCCCTCATGCTACCGATTTAATTGAAAATGGAATTGCCTTCCCTATTGGCTTTCCATCAAATATTCGTCCTGCTATCTCCAAAGCTATGTCGTCTGCTCGTAAAAATCGATACAGTGATGTAACAAATTTTTTAAAGGCTATAAATAAAGCAGAAGATAGTGAAAATACTCAAGTGATTAAACCTGAGCTTACTGAGAAGACTAAAACTACAAATATCAATGCATCAAACCAAGACACTCCAAAAGAAGGTGTATCAAAGAGTAATAACCAGTTTAAAACCTCTTCTAAGGATGACTCTGAACATGACAAGAAGATATTGATTATAATTGTAGTAACTACTATATCGGTAATATTAGGATTATGCATTTACTCAATGGTTTACTAATAGTTTGGTAAAATTAATTAAAAAACTATGTAGACATTATTGTTAAACAGCTAATTCCATAAAGATTTATTCCAACTCACTATTTATTTTGATGTTAGGGACTTTGCGTAAGTCGAATTAATTTGGAAAATAGTTGTTATCAGTATTATAATTAAGTGAAACTGTCCGCTGGAGACACCAAGAATTCCCTTATGAATGACTATTGTAATTAATTCTGTTGGGCTTGCGTTATATGGGAATGAGGAAGCGAGTGAAACGTATGATGTGGGGTGGTATCGCCTTGCTATGTGCGATTATTGGCGTAATGGTTGTGTGTGACCAGGTGGTGTCTTACACTGCTAAAAGTAGATTGTATGAGAACGTGGATAGCGTACCATATCGGAAGGTGGGTCTTGTGCTTGGTACGTCACCGGTGTCTATTTGGAATGGTAGACGTAACTATTATTTCGATGAACGCATAAAAGCGGCAGCTGAGCTATACAAATCAGGAAAGGTTGATTGGCTTGTGATGAGCGGTGGCGATTATCGAAATATCGAGAATGGGTATGATGAGCCAGTGGCTATGCGTGATAGCTTGATTAAACAAGGCGTTGATTCGGCTCGTATTGTGCTTGACTATGATGGTACGAGAACCCTTAACTCGCTGGTTAAGATACGAGATGGGTATCGTCAGGATTCAATCGTTGTCATTTCTTAAAAATATCATAATGAGCGAGCTTTGTATCAGGCAAAACATCTTGGTATAGATGCTATTGGCTATAATGCTCATACTCCGAGCGAGTGTACCTCATGGTGGCGTAATCGTAGCCGAGAGGTGTTGGCACGTGTGAAACTCTTTATAGATATTACCTGTGGAGTTCACCCTGAGATTTAAGCGGTTACGACATAAGAGGACCTCAAAGGTCATGCTTCGTATGGATCTGGAACAGCAGGAGCTATATCAACTTGTCAACGAATGACAACTCGCGATTTGAGTAACGCATGACAAAAACAGGCAAAGCTCTTGAAATCATTATAAAATCAACTTGCGAATCTATAGGTACTCCAATGAGAAGAGATAAATATTTTACTTTTATGTGAAATATTTATTGTGCCTTTGCGTTATTTAAAAAAGGATAAATATGAGTGAAGTAGAACTGCTCATTTTGGATCAAACCGAGAACTGTACAGTGTATACTATACACTTCCTATCCGATGATCTGAATGAGTTTGAGAAATTTGTTGCTAAGTTTCAGGCCGATGGTGAACTGAATAAGGATTTCCGTATCATTGCCAAGTTCATTGATCAGATTCTTGACTTTGGTGCATTAGAAAGATATTTCCGTCCAGAAGGTAAGATAAAAGATTCAGTTGTTGCTCTTCCAACATTGCGGTCAAAGCTCCGTCTTTATGGATTGCGTCTGTCTGATCGAATTCTTATACTTGGTAATGGAGGGTAAAAGAAAACGCGTACTTATGATGAAGATAACAGTTTGAAGAGATACGTCCTCACCTTGCAGCGTTTTGAAGAATTGCTTAAGGAAGGCGTAGCTGATGGTAGTATCATAATTACAGAAAGCGAGATTGAAACCGATAAAACTTTTGAAATATGAAAAGAGCAAAGACTTCTCTTAGAGAACTTCTGAGCGACATAACACCCGAAGAGAAGGCTGAGGCACGACTGTCATTTCAGATTTCCAATCGTCTTGACTTACTTATGCGAGAAAAAGGACTTTCGAAGAAGCAGCTTGCTGAGGCCATAGGGAAACGTCCGAGTGAGATTACCCGTTGGCTTAGTGGAGAGCATAACTTCACTATTTCTACCCTTGCAATGTTATCTTCTTTCTTCGGGCAACCGATTATTGAGGTTTCATAATAACTGCATAGCTTTTGATTGGATATACATTTCCAAAAACGTATTTAAAAACTGTTTAAATTCGATTCAATAAAATTTTATGGCAGCTGAATCAATCATCTCTTCGCTTATCTTAGGTAACTTTGAATTTTAAATTTAAACAGTTACTTATACTTGTTATTTAAATATCATATACAAATAATAGCTCAATAAATAAATCTGCCTCTTAAAAACTCTAAGGGGCAGATTTGTAACTATACTCAAATTTTCGGTCGCAGTCGGTAGTAGGGTTTGTGGACCACTTATTTATTGAGAAGCCATCGCCAAGCAGGAATTACATGAATCTTTTTTTCATCATGGGTAGTTATTTCTTCCTGATGGTCAGCGGTGATAATCAGGATATTATTACAGTCTGTGGCGTTAGATGCTTCTATAAGGCCATTGATTTCTCTTTCGCGGGTTGACTCTTCACTCATATCCCATGTGACTTGTATCAGTTGAGCAATTTTAACACCGCGTTGAACTACAAAATCACATTCTCCTTTACCTTGATAATAGTATATTTTGTCAATAGCTGTAAGTTGCCGATAAAGTTGCAAGAACACCGTATTTTCAAGTTTCTTGCCGTCGTCATCACTTTGAGGTAAAAGAACGGCGTCTCTCAGACCATTGTCAATGCAATAGTAGTTTCAAGTCGGTCGGGAACTCCGCCTGACGCATCGCTATTTGTGATTTTATATACAGTTTATCCATACTGTCCTAAATTTAAGGACAAATATAGTGCTTTTTGTCCTAAATTTAAGGACAACATGGTAAATATTATCTATAGTTTAATATAAAGCTATTAAGTTACCGAGAGAGCGATAATAGTTTAATATAAAGCTATTGTGGCATATTTTATGCTGTTAATATTTTAACTGGAGATTTATAGTAACCCTAGGCATTTCAATCAGGTATTTACATTGACCCATAATTAAGTACTCATTGCAGGAAGGGTTTAAAATAAAATAACCTGCTGATTTTCAGCAGGTTATAAGCGGAAAGACAGGGATTCGAACCCTGGGTACCCGTAAGGGTACAACGGTTTTCGAGACCGTCCCGATCGACCACTCCGGCATCTTTCCTTGGTCGTTTCTGATAGCGAGTGCAAAGGTAGGCATTATTTTTGAGACTGCAAGGGCTTGAAAACGATTTTTTGATTTTTTGTGTCAATAAGAAGGGGTGGGGAAAGGTGCTGTCTGTAGCGAAGGGAGGAGGTGAGGAGAGAGGTGAGTGGGTCAGACGAGACGGCCAATCCAGCTGTCGCGGTCACCAGGCAAGAAATCGATAGGTGGAATCTCAATCATGGTGTAGGCACCGGGTTGTAGGCGGAATGTGGCACGGGCAGCACATACAAGAACCTGTGCGGTGAGGGCCGGGTTGTTGATGTGCATGTCGAATTGAAATAGCTGATTGTGAGTGCGTCCAGATACACCTTTGCGTATCATATTGACACCGTGGCCGACGTCGTTGAGGGCTTTGACGCTTTCGACAGCCATGACATGGGTTTCGTCATGTGCGAAATAGGGGTCAGCTTTGATTGCGCTGGCAACGGTTTCGAGGTCATGACCGGGTTCGAGTTCTACGTAGACCATGCGGCGATGTATGCCTGTACCGAGGGGTATGGTCATGGAGAGTGCGTCGCGTACGCCGGGGATAGCTTTAACGGCAACGGTGTGGCCCATTGAACGGCCAGGACCAAAATTGGTGTAGGTGATGCCTTCAGGAGCAATGGCTTCGAGAAGTGTGCGTACTACTGAGTCACTTCCGGGATCCCAACCTGCTGAGATGACGGCAACAGTGCCGTAGGTGTGAGCTACTTCGTTGAGTGAACGACGGAGATTGGGAATGTCAGTGTGGATGTCGAAGCTGTCAACAGTGTTGATGCCCTTGGCAAGGAGTTGACGTGCGTGGGTTTCGACCTGGCGGGTTGGGGTTGCTAAGATGGCAACGTCTACTTGGGTGAGTTCATCTACTGAGGCGACTACAGGGATTGAGGAGGGAATGTTGTCGCGGTCTGAGGGGTTACGGCGAACGACACCGGCTATTTCAAAGTCGGGGGCTTCAAGAAGTGCTTCGAGAGTGTAACGGCCGATATTGCCGTAGCCAATAATGGCAGCGCGGATTTTTTCCATAAAAATTTATGCTATGGGGTAAAACAATTGTGAAAGCCGGGGTTGGAAAGCGAGCTAAAGCTCGCACACGGAACCAGGAGGCGGGAGGTGCTGGCGCAGTGGGAGGGGAGGCGAGAGGGCAGGCGAGCTAAAGCTCGCACACAGAACCAGGAGGCGAGAGAGGCTGGCGTAGTGGGAGGGGAGACATGAGGGAAGGAGGGAAGGCGAGCTAAAGCTCGCGCACAGAACCAGGAGGCGACAGCAGGGAGGGATTAGGGGCTGGCGCAGTGGAAGGGAAGGCGAGAGGGGGAGGGGGAAGAGCAGCGAGGCGGAGGGAGGGGTGGTGAGGAAGATGAGGTGCGAGGGAGGGAGGAGAGGGTTGTATCATTTGTTAGAACAGCGGGGAAAGTAAAAAGGATATGAGATTTGAGGGTTGTGTGGGAAAAAATGAGTAATTTTGCGGTGTTTCTACGGGCAGAGTGGTTAATTGAGCCCTCTGAGTATGTATAGTTAAGGATAAGTGTGACAGAAATGTGTCCAAGACTATAGATAATATACATTTTGCTATAGATGGTGTATTTTAGATGACATACTTTTTTGACCTATAAATTATGGATTGGTTAATTCAATTACTGGCGCCACACTCGTTGTCGCTTGCGAATTCGATTTTGCTTTATGCATTTGTCATTTTCGCAGGTATTTATCTTGGTAAGATCAAGATATTCGGAGTCTCGTTGGGTGTCACTTTTGTGCTTTTTGTCGGTATACTTTTGGGCCATTTTGGCTATGAGGTACAACCTGACACGTTGCACTTTCTGCGTGAGTTCGGACTGATACTGTTTATCTTTTCAATAGGTATGCAGGTAGGACCGGGTTTCTTTTCATCGTTCAAAGAGGGAGGTATAAGGCTTAATGCGTTGGCGATGACCGGTATCGGGCTTAATGTCGTGGTGATGCTGGCTATATACTGGCTTCAGGGAGGTGCTGATGGCAACACTACCATTGATCAGCTGGTGGGTGTGATGAGTGGAGCAGTCACTAATACTCCCGGGCTTGGTGCCGCCCAGCAGACAGTGTTGCAGGTTAATGATAATGCCTACGATATATCGCAACAGATGTCAATGGGTTACGCTGCTGCCTATCCGTTAGGTGTGGTTGGTATAATAGTGACCATGATTCTGCTTAAGCTGATATTCAAGATTAACGTTGACCATGAGATAAAAGAGCTTGAAAAGGAGCGCACCGACTCAACGTTAGCACCACATATAGTGACTTATAAGGTGACTAACGACTTGGTGCAAGGATTGAATATAAGCAAACTCCATACACTGATTTCAGCTAATTTTGTCATATCTCGTATAGAAAAACCTGACGGAAGTGTCATAATACCTACAAGTAAGGATACCATAGAGTTAGGTGACCTGGTGCTTGTTGTGTGCTCTATACAAGACGAAGAGATATTCAATCGTTTCCTCGGACCAAAGGTCGATAAGCAGTGGGAAATGGATAAGGGTCCTGTCGTTTCAAGGCGTATATTGGTGACTAAGACTGAGTACAACGGTGTTAAGTTAGGGGCACTACGTGTTCACTCGGCTTATAAGTTGAATGTGACACGTGTCAACCGTGCTGGCGTTGATTTGTTGGCTGCTCCTAACCTTCGTTTGCAGATGGGCGACCGTCTTACGGTTGTAGGTAAGCTCGACGACATCAACAGCTTGGCCGGACGTCTCGGTAACTCGATGAAGCGTCTGAATGAGCCTAATCTTGTGACAATGTTCATAGGTATATTCTTAGGTATACTTGTGGGTAGCATACCGTTGCAATTCCCAGGCATGTCGGTGCCTATGAAGCTCGGTTTGGCCGGCGGTCCGCTCGTAGTGGCAATACTTATAAGTGCATACGGACATAAGTTCCATCTTGTGACTTATACCAATTCGTCAGCTAATCTATTGTTGCGTGAGATAGGTATATGCCTCTTCCTTGCTTCGGTTGGTATAGCGGCAGGTAAGAATTTTGCTGAGACGGTGTTCTGTGCGCGTGGAGCTACGTGGGTAGGATATGGTCTTATAATTACAGTGGTTCCGTTGCTTATAGTTGGTATTATAGCACGTGGTAAGTATAAGATAAATTATCTTACTATTTTGGGTATGATGAGCGGTAATTATACTGACCCTCCAGCATTGGCATACGCTAATAAGGTAGCTAATAATGATACGCCTGCAGTAGCCTATTCGACAGTTTATCCTTTGACTATGTTCATGCGTGTGATAGTGGCACAGCTTATAATACTTTGCTTCTTGGAGTAAAGCTGAAAAATATATGAAACAGTAACCCCCGGGTTCCCTTTTGGAAAGCCCGGGGGTTATTATATTTTGTTTGTCTGATGACGAGTGATTATTACTTCTTAGTACGGTTACCGTAACGGCTGCGGAACTTATCAACACGACCAGCGGTATCGACGAGTTTCTGTTTGCCAGTAAAGAAGGGGTGTGAAGAGCTTGTAATTTCAAGCTTTACGAGAGGGTAAGTCTTACCGTCGATTTCGATAGTTTCGCGTGAAGCAACGGTAGAACGTGTGATGAATATCTCGTCGTTTGACATATCCTTAAATACTACTTCACGGTAGTTGGTAGGATGGATTTTCTCTTTCATTTTGTTTAATTTTTCTGCAGTTAAATTAAAAATGGGGGCTCAGTAGGTCGCGATCCCACTGAATTGGCGTGCAAAGTTAGTAATTTTTTTGGAGAGTACAAAATATTTTTTCTTATGTGGGGTTGGGAGGCGTGGGGATGGGAGGCGAGCTAAAGCTCGCACACGGAACCAGGAGGGGACAGGTGGTGACGCAGTGAGGGTGACGAGGAGGGAAGCGAGCTAAAGCTCGCACACAGAACCAGGAGGGGACAGCAGGGAGGGGACAGGCGTCTACGTAGTTAGGGGGTGAGGTGTAGGTGGAGGAGGGGTGAGCGCTCGGGGCGGTCAGAGCTTGTAGGAGAGCATGAGGCGGAGGTTCATGGAGTTGGAGAGGACGGAGGGGTAGTCACGGTAATGGGTGGAGCGGACGTAGTTGGTCCATGAGGCGGTGGCATAGAGGCGTTCGTAGAGCTTGAGGTCGAGGCGCACTTCGGTGACGTTGAAGAAAGCTACGGATTTGTCGCCTTGGACGTTAAGGTGCCTGAAGTCTACGGTGGAGAGGTCGGTGCCATAACGGTAACCGTGCCATGTGAAGAGACGGTAGTAGGCGTTGGTGGCCGACATTGAGAGCCGGTCCTTATTGAGTACGAGGTTGACACTACCTTTAATTGAGAAGCCGGAGGCCCAGTTATAGTTGCGGTCGTCGGTACGGTAGTGGTCGGAAAGTATTGAACCGAGGATAACCGCGTTGGTATGTAAAGCTGCATCGAAACGCCATTGGCCACGCTGTATGTCACGATAGATAGCACCGCCTCCTACAGAAGCCGGGATACCGAGTTTATAAGGCACCTTGACTATATTATCGATTGTATCGGAATCATAGAAGTCAAAATGTTGGTAGAGGCCGATAGAGGCATGTTCGTCTCGTTTACGCAACAGTTCTCGTCCCAATAGACGTCCACGTATTTCAAGATGAGATAATACTGGTTGCATTTTCATACCTTGCACTTCAGCTGTTACTGTAAAATAGTCATAAGGACGTTGGGAGATAGAGAAACGGTCGCCATATTCTAAATCGAGTTGGGCGGAGAATCCAAGATAGGGCTGATGAATTTGTGTCTGCATTTCAAGCACCTTTACACCGGCTGAAACACGCATGGCTATAGGCGGTGTACCGAATATACGTCCACTTGTAGAGCGGTGGCGCCATGCATCACCGCTTATAAGACGTGTGATGCCACGCATAGGCGACAGTATGAAGCACGCTACTTCACGGCCAACTCGGTCGGAGCCTGTAGTACGGTCATCGAGCACGGCGTCAGAAGCACGGAAAAGAGTCTCGCCTATAACAGCACCGCCTATAGGAGTAGCAATAATGTCATTGGTAGATGGAAGTTCATTTTCCATAAACATTTCCCACATACCGCTACCACCTATGGCAAAGAGTTCTGACTGCCAGTAATTAAAACCATTAGCACGTCCGGCATTAAAGTATAGATTACCGTTATAGGGATGAAGGAAAGTGTTTGTGCCGAGATTATCGTTATCCCATTTGAAGCCCTCGCGAAAGTTACGTTTTATGGTGTGGATATTGATATAGGACCAATCGCCATGCTGAACATAGCGGTCAAAAGCCCAAAGACCAAGGTTAAAACCTACGACTTCGGCTGAGGCACGCCAAAAATGACGTTTGCCAAAATAATTTACGTCCGCTGAGTCTGGTGATATAGGTTTAATGTAAGGACGACGTATAGGTATCTGTGCCTGTGCCGGCAATAACGAACCTATCAGCAGAGTGAGTAGGCATAGCAGACGCCCTACAGTAGGATTTGAGATATGTGGCATGGGGTAACTCGTTTTTGTTCAATAAGTTATTTATAAGTGGAATCAGTGGTTTTAGTCACTGTATGAAGATGTTGTTATCAATAGAACAAAATAACGAGAAATATGGTCATGGATGAAAGAAAAAACATAAAAGAAGATTGATTTTTTAGAGAGATATAAAAACCGGAAGCAGATACCGCATGGATTCCGCTTCCGGTTTTTTGTGAGATATTATGTCAGAAATAAAATTCTTACTTCACGCCGAGGTCAGCAAGTACCTGGTCAATCTGACGTTCAGCAGCAGCGACAGTCTCCTCATATTTGTCTTTTGAGGGAAGATCAGCGCGTACTTCGATATAGAATTTGATTTTTGGCTCTGTGCCTGAAGGACGAATTGAAACTTTGTCACCACGCTCAGTGAAGAACTGAAGCACGTTAGAAGTGGTGGGGAAGTTCATCTTCTCTACTTCGCCAGTACGGAGGTCTTTGCAGTTAAGATCTGCATAATCCTTAACGATAACTACCGGTGAACCTGCCAGCTCTTTTGGAGGATTGGCACGGAATTCCTTCATCATAGCTACTATCTCGTCGGCACCACTCTTGCCCGGACGCACTACACTTACGCCACGTTCGCGTGAGAAACCATACTTCATGTAGATATCGATGATGAGCTCATAGAGGTCAAGATTCTGGTCGGCTGCCCAAGCGGCTAACTCAGCCATGAGTGAGATTGAGCTTACAGCATCTTTATCGCGTACGAATGTTTCGGGCAGGAAGCCGTAGCTTTCCTCACCACCACCGAGGTAGCGCATACGGCCTTCCTCGTTACGCATCACATCAGCAATCCACTTGAAACCTGTGAAGCAATCGAAGCACTTAACATTGTTAGCTTCAGCGATACGCTTGATAGTTTCAGTAGTTACTATGGTCTTAACACAATACTCGTTGCCTTTGAGACGACCGAGTTCAGCATTACGAGTGATGATGTAATAGAGGAACAGCATCACAATCTGGTTGCCGTTGACAAGCTGATAATTACCGCTCTTGTCACGTACTACCAAACCGATACGGTCAGCGTCAGGGTCAGAAGCAAATACCATGCTGGCACCTACTTCACGAGCCTTGGCTATACCCATTGACATAGCTTCTGAATTCTCAGGATTAGGCGATACTACAGTGGGGAAATCACCACTCTGCACGTCCTGTTCAGGTACATGTATTACATTCTCGAAGCCCCACTTCTTGAGCGAGTCATAAATCAGCATTGAGCCTGTACCGTGAATAGGTGTGTAGACAATCTTCATGTCGGCATGACGCTTGTCAGCTTCAGGACTCAGTGACAGACCGAGGATATCTTCCAGATAAGGCTCATCAACGTCTTTACCTATAATCTGGATAAGGTCTTTGTTAGGAGTGAACTTTATCTGGTCAACCGAAGTGATTGCATTTACATACTCGATGGTCTTGACATCGTGAGGAGCAATCATCTGAGCACCATCACTCCAATAAGCCTTGTAACCGTTATACTCCTTGGGATTATGGCTGGCAGTGATGTTGACACCACTCTGGCAACCGAGACGGCGGATAGCATAAGATACTTCCGGAGTAGGACGGCAAGCATCGAAAAGATATACCTTTATACCGTTAGCTGAGAAAATGTCAGCAACGATTTCAGCAAACTTGCGTGAGTTGTTACGCACATCGTGACCTACAACCACACTAATCTGGGGCTCCTCTTTGAAGACGTCCTTAAGATAGTTGGCGAGGCCCTGAGTAGCAGCACCTACAGTATAGATGTTCATGCGGTTGGTACCGGCACCCATGATGCCACGCAGACCACCTGTTCCGAACTCAAGGTCCTTATAGAAGGCCTCGATGAGGTTGGTCTTGTCATCGGCATCGAGCAGAGCCTTAACCTCGGTACGGGTCTCCTCGTCATACTTGGGGTCAAGCCACTTCTGGGCACGCTCAGTCACAACCTTGATCAGTTCTTCATTCTGTTGCATAACTTTGAATGTGTTTTTATATGTTTGAGTTTATGTTACTTGTATTCGTCTATAAGTGGGTATAGGTTCTGTTTTTCCTGGTAAATGTATGATGATGCAGGGAAGCACCTCTGATTTTAAAACACAAAGATACAAAAAAAGGTTATTGACAAAACACAAAGACTCTAAGAAATTGGTTAAATTTGCAAATCCGAAAACGGCATAGCCCGGTCGCCGCCATAAAGCGGGACGCTAAGCACCGTTTCGGCGAGACTTTATAATGTCCCGCGAGGGACCAGATACAATCCTATAACCCTAAAGAAGACATGATACTGTCTATGACAGGGTTCGGCAAGGCTACGGCTGAGTCGACCCATAAGAAAATGACCGTCGAGATAAAATCGCTCAACAGTAAACAGCTTGACCTTTCGATGCGTGTGCCTCCTTATTTTCGTGAACTCGAGGTTGATACACGTAATAGGCTTGCACCGCGTCTCGAACGTGGCAAGATAGAACTGGCTGTTATCGTCGATTCGCTCATCGCCGAGACACCAGCAGCCCTTAATGTTGAGCTGCTGAAGGTCTACAAAGCACAAGTCGAAGCCGCCGCACTTGAATTAGGCATACCGACTCCTACCGATTGGTATAGTATATTGTTACGTATGCCTGACGCCATGAAGACCGAGTATGCTAAACTTGAACCAGAGGATATAGAAGCTTTCGGTTGTGCATGTGACGAAGCTACTGCCGCTCTTATAGAGAGCCGTCAGCGAGAAGGTCGAAAACTCTACGATTTTTTTCTTCAGAAAATTGCTAATATAGGAAATCTGTTAGATGAAGTGGAGCCTTTTGAGCAGGAACGTGTGCCTCGTATACGTGCACGCCTTGAAGAGCAGCTCGCACGTCTCCAGTCTATAGAGTATGATGCCGGACGTCTGGAGCAGGAGTTGATATTCTATATAGAAAAACTTGATGTAAGCGAAGAGAAACTACGTCTTCGTTCGCATCTTAACTATTTTGTTGAGACGCTTGGCAGTCCTGACACCCTGCCTAAAGCCGGACAAGGCAAACAGCTTGGTTTCATAGCTCAGGAGATAGGACGCGAAATAAACACACTCGGTTCAAAATCAAACCATGCTTCTATGCAGAAAATAGTGGTGAAGATGAAAGATGAACTGGAGCAGATAAAGGAACAAGTGCTTAATGTGCTGTAAGGCGCGTGCACAGATAAACATCGTACAGGCAATGACACAACAGCAACAAGACACCGAAGGTAAGATAATAATCCTTTCCGCCCCATCAGGTACAGGTAAATCAAGCATTATACAACGTTTGATGCAACATCCTGAATTGCGTCTGGGTTTCTCCATATCTGCCACAAGCCGTAAGCCACGAGGACAGGAACGTCACGGAGTGGAATATTACTTTATAAGTCCCGATGAATTTGCCAATCGCGTTGCTAACGATGAATTCGTAGAGTGGGAGGAAGTATATGCCGGTACGTGCTACGGCACATTGCGTTCTGAAGTGGAACGTGTCGTCGGTGCCGGACGTAATCTTATAATGGATATAGACGTCAAAGGCGCACTCAATGTGAAACGTTGTTTCGGCGACCGCGCCATAGCTATCTTTATACTTCCGCCTAATCTCGAAGAGCTGGAGCGTCGACTGCGCGGGCGAGGTACTGATTCAGAAGAGACAATACTAAAACGTCTGGCTAAAGCGGAATACGAGCTGTCGTTCGCTTCACAGTTTGACTGTCAAGTCGTAAACGATACACTTGAACATGCTGCTGACGAAGTAGGACGTCTTATAGGAGAATTTGCTCCTACTGACCGATGAACAGTCTTCTGCCTACCGCCGTGTATAGCGGTACCTTTGACCCTCCGCATATAGGTCACGCCATCGTAGCCAGTTATGTGGCTCAATGGAGTAGCGTGGAAGAGGTGCTGATGATGGTCAGTCCGCTCAATCCGCTGAAAATGGGTACCCACCCGGTGTCAGACTCTATGCGTGTGCGTATGGTCGAAGCTCTGACTAAAGAATGTCATGGTGTGAGGGCAAGCGATTTTGAACTGCAACTGCCTACACCGACTTATAGTTATCGTACCTTATGCTCTTTGCGCGAAGCTTATCCCGAACGTCACTTCCGTTTGGTGATTGGGTCTGATAACTGGAGCATGATAGACCGTTGGCGTAATCCCGAAGAGATAATAAAGGAATTTGGCCTTATAGTCTATCCGCGTCCAGGACATCCACGTCCACATATACTGCCCGATAATGTGGAATGGCTTGACGATGCTCCGCAGGTGATGATGTCGAGTACATTTGTTCGTCAAGCTGTGGCCGAAGGACGGAGGCTGGATTACTTCGTACCGCACGGAGTAGTGGAACTTATAGAAAAGTATAAACTATATCGTAACAATGATAAATAACGAAATAACCTCTCGACTGAAAAGTCTTGTGGCTGTGTCCACACAATATTGCGCACTAGCTGAACAATGCAGCGATTACGAACGTGAGGAATGGCTAAAACGTATTGTGTTAGCATTGCCAACACTCTACATAGGGGTACAGAGTCTTAGTCTTGAAGATATTCCCTCACTTGACGAAGGCGGTTTTTTGGCCGAGTATGTCGATGAGGACCTTTATGAGAAAGTGCGCCGTTCAGTAGCAGCTCTTTTAGGCGAAGACGATGTGTATCTCGAAACCTTTGAGGAGGATATGAAATACAGTGACACACCGATAGCCGCTACTATATCAGAGGGTATTGCTGATATATTTCAGAGTGTCTATAATTATGTAGGAGTGTCTAACGATAGTGATGGAGACCTTCTTGGCGATGCTTTCCGTGAACTGAAAGAGAGCTTTGAAAATTATTGGAGTCAAACTCTTTGCAATACTCTACGAGCACTCAACGCCGTGCTTCGTCAGGGATAATACCCCCAACCGCAACAATAACAAACCATATTAAACATACATATAAGAGATATGGCGATTGACAGACTATTGAGATGGCTCGACGAATCGAGCTGTAACTTTATGGCCGTTGCCACAATGCGTCGTGAGCTTGACAAGGCTGGCTTCATAGCTCTTGACCCATCTGCCGACTGGCATCTTCAGCCCGGAGGTCGTTATTATACAGTCCGTAACGACAGTGCCATTATGGCATGGATATGTGGTACCTCACCACTGGCCGAGACTGGTGCCCGTATTATAGCTGCTCATAGTGATAGTCCGTGTTTCAAAATCAAACCTAATGCCGAAATTATAGGTGACGGAGGCGTAGTGTGTCTTAACGTCGAGAAATACGGAGGCGGTATCATGTACACATGGTTTGATCGTCCGCTCTCAATATCAGGTCGTGTGATGACAGCCGGTACTGACCCACTACATCCACGTACTCATCTGGTAGACTTGCGTCGGGCAGTAGCTGTTATTCCTCACCTTGCCATACACTTTAACCGTAGTGTCAACGAAGGCAATCCTCTGTCGGTGCAGAAGGATATGAAACCCGTTTTAGGTTATTACGATATGTCTGAACTGCGTCAGCTTATGGCACGTGGTGGTGTTGTACGTTGCATGGTGGCTGACCATATAGGAGTTCAACCTGAAGAGATACTCGACTATGAACTTTGTCTTTATCCTTGCGAGCCTGCTGGCCTATGTGGAGCTTCTGAAGAATATTTCCAATCAGCACGTATAGATGACCTTTCGATGGCTTTCGGTGCGCTTGAAGCTCTGCTTGATACTGCCGACTTACCGTGTAGCGCCACAAGGATAATGGCTATATTTGACAACGAAGAGACAGGCAGTGGAACACGTCAGGGAGCCGCTTCGCCATTGTTGCGCGATATACTTGAACGTATAACCACTATCGAGACACCGAACGATGGTCAGGGTGTATACAAGGCTATAGCCTCTTCGTTCCTTATCTCTGCTGACGATGCTCACGCATGGCATCCAAATTACAATGAAAAGTACGACCCGACCAATCATCCCGTTATAGGAGGAGGACCGGTAGTAAAAATCAATGCCAACTGTAAATATATGACAGACGCCCACAGTGCAGCCGTGTTCCGTAGTTTATGTGCCAAAGCAGGAGTCAACTGTCAGGTATTTGTCAATCATGGTGATGTGGCCGGAGGCTCTACTTTAGGTAATATACTGACATCGCAGCTCGATGTAGCCGGAGTGGATATGGGCAATGCTATCTGGGCAATGCACTCGGCTCGTGAGACAGCCGGAGTCAGTGACCAGACCGACGCTGTGCGTGTGTTTAAGGCCTTTTATGGTGAGTGCTGACAGCTTCAGCGCAGTTGTATGGGCACGGAGATAATAAAGTATTTGTCGGAAATATAAAAAAGTTATAACTTTGCAACTGCAATGCGCTTATGGCTCGGCGTGGCGCAGGTAAACACCTTTTTAGGTTGTCTTCGCCCCACTGGGAAAAAACGATATAGCTGATATAATAGAAAAGCAACAACTACAGACATACACACAAGATGAATGTAAATTATGAGAAACTCGGAGATGTACGCGGTGAGATAATCGTGACACTCGAGGAGAAAGACTACGCAGACAAAGTAAAGAAACAGCTCAAGGAGATAGGTCGTCGCCGTCCCGAACCGGGCTTCCGCGCCGGTCGTGTACCTGCCGGTCTGCTGGAGAAAAAATATGGCAAGGCCGCTAAGTATGAAGTCATCAACCAGACCGTAGGCGATGCCGTATATGACTATATAAAGGAGAATAACCTTCGTGTGCTTGGTAATCCCATCCCTGTTAAGGATAATGAAATCAATTTTGATGACACTGACTTCACCTTTAAGTTTGAAGTAGGTCTGGTGCCTGAATTTGATACTCACGTTAACAAAGACATGCACGTTCCTTACTACAGAATCGCTGTAGCTGATGAAATGATGCAGCGTCAGGACGAAGCACTTCGCCGTCGTTTCGGTAAGCAGGAGAGTGGTGAGGTTATCGACGATACAGCTGTAGTGAAAGGTGTTATTACCGAACTTGAAGCTGATGGTAGCGATAAGGAAAACGGTGTAGTTGTGGAGAACGGTATTGTGGCTCCCGAACACTTTACAGATGCTGACCAGCGTTCGCTGTTCATCGGTAAGAAGGTAGGTGATACTATTGTCTTCAATCCTTCTGCCACATGCGGTCACAACGCTACCGAGCTCTCATCAATGCTCAATATTGACAAGAACGAAGTAGACGCTCACAAGGGTGACTTCCGTTTCGAAGTTAAGGAAGCCATTGTGCTCAAACCCGCTGAGATTGGTGAAGAATACTACAAGCAGGTATTCGGTGCTGACAAAGTACACAATGAGGAAGAGTACAAGGAAGAGCTGAAAAAGATGATTGCTCAGGCTCTGGAACGCGACTCCAACTACCGTTTCACCATAGATGCCAAGACTACTATCCTCAACGCTATAGGTAAGCTTGAACTGCCTGATGACATACTGAAGGCTTATCTTATGACTCAGAATGAGGCTCTGACACCTGAGAATATCGACGAGCAGTATGCTGCTATGCGTCCTCAGCTGGAATGGGAGCTCATACGTGAGGCTATCTGCGCTCAGCTTGGTGTCAAGCTTGAGAAGGAAGACGTAGAGGAGATGGCTCGTTTTGTAGCCCGTCAGCAGTTTGCACAGTATGGTATGACCAGTGTGCCCGACGATATGCTGAACAAGTATGCCGGTGAGATACTTAAAGACGAGCGCGCTCGTCAGCAGTTGGCTCAGCAGGCACTTGACAACAAGTTCTACGCTGCTGTACACGAGGCTGTTACAGCTGACGAGAAAGATGTCAATGTAGAAGAATTCAACGCTCTGTTTGCACCTGCTGCTCAGGCTGAGGAAGCTGCCGAACAGGCTGACGCCTGATAGTAAGTGATTGGACAAAACGAACCTCATAGAGGGTAAAATTGTTAAAAACCCGGTGCGGAATATTCCGCATCGGGTTTTGGTACACTATTTGCAATATGATATTATTGTACAGTGAAGTGTATCTTTAATAAAAACAGATTTACAAAATAATGAACAACGATTTTAGAAATTATGCTGTCAATCATTTGGGTATGAGTTCCAACACTCTTGACAGCTACACACGCCATATCAGCGCACAGGCCGCTATGAGCGGTCTGAATCCTACGGCCGATTATCTGAATCCTTATATTCTGGAAGAGCGTCAGCTTAACGTCACTCAGATGGACGTATTCTCACGTCTGATGATGGACCGTATTATATTTCTTGGCACTCAGGTAACTGACCAGTCAGCAAATATAATTCAAGCACAGCTACTTTATCTTGACTCCGTAGATCCTGAGAAAGACATCTCTATTTATATCAACTCACCTGGTGGAAGCGTTTATGCCGGTCTTGGTATTTACGACACTATGCAGTATGTCACCAGTAACGTTTCGACAATCTGTACAGGTATGGCAGCTTCTATGGCAGCCGTTCTGCTTGTAGCTGGTGAGCATGGTAAGCGTTTCGCTTTGCCTCACTCGCGTGTTATGATACATCAGCCTATGGGCGGTATTCAGGGTCAGGCTTCAGATATAGAGATAACAGCCCGTGAGATACTGAAACTCAAATCTGAGCTTTACAATATCATCTCGGAACACAGTGGCCAGCCTTATTCAAAGGTAGAAGCCGACAGTGACCGTGATTACTGGATGACAGCTGCCGAAGCCAAAGACTACGGTATGATAGACAAAGTGCTGATTAATCCGCGCAAAGAGGTCAAGGAATAAAAACTAACATATCCCAATTATATTATGTCGACAAAAACGGGTAACGGCACGCAACGGTGCGCCATGTGCGGTGCCACTGAGACCAAAGCTACGCCTTTGGTGCAGGTGTTCGACGGGCTGAGCCTGTGTACCGATTGCATTAACTTCATCGATCAAGCTCGCGACATGCAGCTGAAGGTGAAGAAGGCGCCCGCCAAAAAAACAAGTGCCAAAAAAGGATTGGGTATTCCTAAACCCAAAGAAATCAATGCCTTCCTTGACCAGTATGTAATTGGTCAGGAAGAAGCTAAGAAATATATGTCGGTAGCTGTCTACAACCATTACAAGCGTATAGCCCAGATGGAAGCAGCAGCCGATGGACAAAAGAGCGAAGATGATGACGTTGATATAGAGAAATCGAACATTATACTGGTAGGACCTACCGGTACAGGTAAGACTCTCTTAGCCAAGACTATCGCTCGTCTGCTTGATGTCCCCTTCACTATAGTTGATGCCACTGTCCTTACTGAAGCGGGCTATGTGGGTGAGGATATAGAATCGCTGCTGACCCGTTTGCTTCAGGCATGTGACTATGACGTAGAACGTGCTCAGAAGGGTATAGTGTTTATTGATGAGATAGACAAGATAGCTCGTAAGAGTGATAATCCCTCGATAACACGTGACGTTTCGGGAGAAGGTGTGCAGCAAGGCTTGCTCAAGCTTCTCGAAGGTTCGACAGTGCTTGTACCCCCTAATGGAGGTCGTAAACATCCGGAACAGAAGATGATACCTGTAGATACGAAAAATATTCTTTTCATCTGCGGTGGCGCCTTCGACGGTATAGAGCGTAAGATAGCTTCGCGTCTTAATACTCATGTGGTAGGCTACGGTCATGACGAAACCTCACGTAAACGTCAGCGCGACAACCTGATGCGTTATGTTATGCCTCAGGACCTCAAATCTTTCGGTCTTATACCAGAGATTATCGGCCGTCTACCTGTACTTACCAGTATGGAGAGTCTTGATAAGGCAGCGTTGCGTCGTATTCTCACCGAACCTAAGAATGCAATCATACGCCAGTATCAACGTCTGTTCGAAATGGACGGTGTGAAACTCGAGTTTGATGACAGTGCCCTTGATACCATAGTAGACAAAGCTATTGAATATAAGCTCGGCGCACGCGGTTTGCGTTCGATAGTGGAGACTGTTATGGTTGATGCTATGTACGATGTGCCCTCGCAGCCAGTAGATACTTTTAAAGTAGACTCTGCATACGTGCTTGATAAGCTCAATAAGGCACATTTCGACAAAACAGCAATGACTGATTGAAATATACGACCGTATATTCGTTATAATCTGACATAATTGCCCCTATGCCGTCTTCGGTATGGGGGCTTTGTCATAATAGTAGAGGCAGATAAAAAAAATATCAGCTATTTATAGTAAAATCGGATATTTATTTTTAACTTTGTTGAGACTAACCGCCACAGTCTCCGTTCCGGCTAAACATATCTCTGGAAAAAACGGAGACCGAACGGCTTGAGCATAAACTCCAAACGCTATCCTATGGCAGACCAACAAGCAATTCATGAAGCGCTGAAATCGAATTTCGGATTTGATAAATTCAAGGGCAACCAGCTCAAAATCATCGAAAGCCTGCTCGACGGCAAGGATGTGTTTGTGCTTATGCCCACGGGTGGAGGCAAATCGCTGTGCTATCAGCTGCCTGCCTTGATGTCGGACGGGGTAGCTATCATCATCTCGCCCCTCATAGCGCTTATGAAGAATCAGGTCGATGTCATGCGCCATTACGGTGAAGATGACGGAGTAGCCCATTTTCTTAACTCATCGCTGACTAAGGGCGCTATTGACCAAGTAAAAGCCGATATTATAGCCGGACGCACCAAGTTGCTCTATGTGGCCCCGGAATCATTGGCTAAAGAATCCAATATTGCCTTTCTGAAGTCAGTTAAGATTTCATTTTATGCAGTCGATGAAGCACACTGTATATCGGAATGGGGTCATGACTTCCGTCCTGAGTATCGACGTATACGCCCGGTTATACAGGAGATAGGGGTACACCCTGTCATAGCACTCACAGCTACGGCTACCCCTAAGGTACAGCATGACATACAGAAAAATTTGGGTATGCTCGAAGCCGAGGTCTTCAAATCGAGTTTTAACCGTCCAAATCTGTTCTACGAAGTACGGCCTAAAACTCGCGATGTCGACCGTGAGATAATACGCTTTATACGCTCGCAGGGTAAAAAGTCAGGTATCATCTATTGTCTCTCGCGTAAGCGAGTGGAGGAGCTGGCAGAGGTGCTGAAGGTAAATAATATATCTGCTTTGCCATATCATGCCGGTATGGATTCTGTCACTCGTTCGGCCAATCAGGATGCCTTTCTGCAGGAAGAAGTTAGCGTCATAGTGGCGACCATAGCTTTTGGTATGGGTATAGACAAACCCGATGTGCGTTATGTCATACACTATGACCTGCCTAAAAGTCTCGAAGGTTATTATCAAGAGACCGGACGTGCAGGACGTGATGGAGGCGAAGGAAGGTGTGTGACTTTCTATAACCGCAAAGACCTCATAAAGCTTGACAAGCTCATGCAGAGCAAGTCGCCGGCCGAGCAGGAGATAGGTCGCCAGCTGCTGGCCGAGACAGCTGGCTATGCCGAATCGTCGGTATGCCGGAGACGTATTTTATTGCATTATTTTGGTGAAACATACACAGCCGACAACTGCGGCAACTGCGACAATTGTTTAAATCCTAAAAATCAAGTGGAAGCTAAAGACGAACTTTGTGCCGTCCTTGAGACGGTGTTGTCTACAAAAGAAAGGTTCAAGACCGATTATCTTATCAACGTGCTTATAGGACGTCGCACTGATGAGGTGAAGTCGTACGGTCATGACGAACTCGACGAATTTGGCTCGTTGCCTGATAGCGACGAGAAGTTTCTCAGTGCTGTAATACGCCAGGCTGTGATAGCCGGCTATCTGGCACGTGACGTTGAGAATTACGGGATACTGAAAATTACGCCTATGGGTAAGAAATTCCTGAAAAAACCTGTTTCATTCAAGGTCGTTGAGGATACAGACTACAACGATGTTGACGCTGAAGTGCCGATGAAGAGCGGTGCCTCATGTGCTGCCGATCAGGAATTGTACTCCATACTTAAAGACCTGCGTAACAAGCTGGCCCGTCAGCATGAATTGCCTCCTTACGTCATATTCCAGGAACCCAGTCTTGAGGCTATGGCTACTACTTATCCTATCACACTGGAAGAATTGCAGAATATTCCCGGTGTAGGCATAGGCAAAGCTAACCGTTACGGTAAAGAATTTGTAAAGGTCATAAAGCGTCATGTCGAAGAGAACGAAATAGAGCGTCCCGAAGATATAAGGGTACGTCAGGTGCCTAATCGCAGTAAACTTAAAATCTCGATTATACAGGCTATTGACCGTAAGATAGATCTCGAAGAACTGGCTGAGAGCAAGGGCTTGGAATTTAATGAACTGCTTGATGAACTTGAGGCTATAATCGATGCCGGTACTAAAATCAATATCGATTATTTCCTTAATGAGATTATAAGCGAAGATCAACAGGAAGAAGTTATCGAGTATTTCCGCGACTGTCAGGAAGATGATCTTGAGGCAGCAATACAGGATCTGGGTGACGAATACTCAGAAGAAGAGATACGTCTGTTGCGTATCAAGTTCTTGTCGGAGATGGGTAATTGATACGTAAAAATAATCTTAAAAAGGGTACTTATAATTTTTCAATCCTAAATTCGTTAGGTTATTTAGATAATAACAACAAATTAGATGAAAAATAAACTGATTGCGGGAGTCGGACTGGCCGCCTGTCTCGGAGCTTGGGCTGCCGACCCTGTCATTATGACCGTCGACGGTGTTGACGTCACCAAGTCGGAATTCGAATACCTCTACCATAAAAACAGTCAGCAGCAGTTGTCTCCTCAGCCACTGGACGAATATGTAGAGATGTTTAAAATCTATAAACTCAAGGTGGCTGACGCTCTGGCCGAGGGTCTTGACACGACAGCAGCATTCAAGCGTGAGATGGCGCAGTATCGTGGCGATCTTAGCGCTCCTTACATGACCGATTCCACCTTCCTCAACCAGTTGGTAACCCAGGCCTATGAGCGTTCTCAGCAGGAGGCCGAGGCCCGACATATAATGATAGGCAAAGGACGCAGTGGCGCCGAGGCAGCAAAAGCTCGTCATACCATAGACAGTATACGCACTTTACTTGTTGATGGAGCTGACTTCGAGCTTTTGGCACGTCAACTTTCTGACGACCGCACTGCCAAGACCAATGGTGGTTACTTGGGCTATACTGCAGCCGGACGTTTCCCTTACGATTTTGAGACAGCTGTATTCACTCTTGGTGAAGGTGAACTGTCAGAGGTGGTTGAAAGTCCGATGGCCTATCACATTGTCAAAGGTGGTAAGAAACGCAAAGCTCGTGGCACCGTACAGGCTTCTCACATAATGAAGATGGTACCTCAGAATGCATCTCCTTCTGTCGAGAAAGCTGCACGTGCTGCGATAGATAGTATTTATCTTGTAGTAAAGGCTGATCCGTCATCGTTTGCAGCTGTTGCTACTTCGCTCAGTGATGATAAAGGATCGGCTCGTAACGGCGGACAGCTGCCGTGGTTCGGTGCTGGCGATATGGTAGCTCCTTTCGATTCGGCTGCTTTCGCCATGAATGTGGGTGAAATCTCACAGCCTATACGCACTCAGTTCGGCTGGCATATAATTCACAAAACCGATCAGCGTGGTGTTCCATCTTTAGAGGAGATGCGTCCAAGTCTGCTTGAACGTATTACTAATCCTCAGGACGACCGTAGTCGTCAGATAAAAGCACATCAGACCGAGATGCTTGCACGCAAGCATAAAGGGTCGATTAAGACCGGTACTCTTAATGCTCTGAAAACTCGTGTCAGTGTGAGCGGACTTGACTCACTCTTTTATGTAGCTTGTGCTGACGGTTCGCTTGGCCGCACTGCATTACTCAGTATCGACAAGAAAGACGTACCGGTGAGTGAATTTGCCGAATATATGCACGGTTATCGTCAGTCTGATCCAGCTCTTGCTGTAGCTACCCTTGACAAAGCTCTTGCTGCTTTTTATAACAAACGCCTTGTCGAAGCCGAACAGGCATGGCTGGAGGTTAATCAGCCTGAATATCGCAATCTGCTTAATGAATATCGCGACGGTAGCCTGCTGTATGAAGTCAGTGTGGCTAAAGTGTGGGATAAAGCTTCTAAAGACCAGGAAGGTCTGACACGATACTTCAATACTCACCGTGGTGACTATACTTGGACTGAGCCGCATGTCAAGGGTATTCTCATAAATGCTGCTGACGAAGATGTAGCCGAACAGATACGTCGTCGACTTGACAATGTACCTGCTGACTCGCTGCTTACGGTAGTGCGTAAAGATTTTGCCGGTAAAGCTTCAGCTGAACGCGTGCTTGCAGCACGAGGTAGCAATCCACTTGTCGATTACCTTATGTTTGGTGGTCCGGAAGCTACTGCTCCAGGCAACTATAAAGTTAGCTTTATCTACGATGCTCGTGTACTTGACGCTCCTGAGGAGGCAGCCGATGTGCGCGGTATGGTGACAAGTGATTACCAGAACCAGCTCGAAGCTGACTGGATAGAGGAACTCCGTAATCGTTATCCGGTCAAGGTCAACGAGAAAGTACTCAAAAAAGTAAAGTGAGGTCTGTACCATGTCGGTTGTATAGTGCCGTTTTGGCCGGAGTGAGTTTTCTGCTGGCAGGTTGCCATGGAAGCGATACTTCTGAACCGCTGCGTGGTGACCTTCTGGTTATGCTCGGTGACTCGGCGTTATACGAACACGAAGTAGTGGCAAGAATACCGGCTGGTATAGCTCCTGATGATTCGGCGCGTCTCTTTGCCGGTGTTGTCGACTCATGGATTGAAGACCAGTTATTGATGCAGGTAGCTCTTGACAATCTTGCTGATGTCGATGAGATAGACCGCCTTGTAGAACAGTACCGTCGTGAACTTATAGTGAGTCGTTATCTGTCACGCGTGCGTGAAAACGGTCGTGGACGTGTTGACGAGAAAGATGTGCGTGCTTACTATGCCCGACATTCCGGCGAGATGCTTACTGAACGTCCACTTGTACGCGGTGCCTACCTGAAAGTCAGCGCTCGTGAACCTAAGCTTGACCGACTTCGCAAATGGATGGCCGAGGCTTCGCCACGTACCTTCGAGAATATCGAAAAGCATGGCCTCGACCATGCGCAGGAGTATGATTACTTCGGCGACCGTTGGGTAGACTGGCAGATGGTGGCACGGCAGATACCGTACAGATTTTATGATGCTGAGGCTTTTCTGGAGAGTAACACTGACTTTGAGACCTCTTATGGCGACTGGGTATACATGCTTCATATAGCAGATTATCTTCCTGCTGGCAGTGTTATGCCCTACGAGTTTGCTCGGACTCAAATAACTGAGTGGCTCGAACAGCAGGTGATGCGTGAGACGGAACGTCGTCTTGTGCAGCGTCTGGTAAGTCAGGCACTTGACAATCGTATGCTACGTGGTATAGGATATGATCCTGTAAGTCACAGCCGTCTGACACAGTGAGGCCTCATGATACAAACACAACAAACACCAATCATATACACCTGAACAACGTGAAATATCCAAAGCTATCATTGGTGCCCGCGGCATTGGCCGCACTTACCGTGGTGTGCGCCATGGCGCAGCCTACACGCAATGTGGTCGATGAGGTGGCCTGGATTGTGGGTGATGAAGCCATTTTCCGGTCGGACGTGGAGGAGATGTATGCCTCGATGCGTTCGATGGGTGACCGTATAGATGGCGATCCCTACTGTGTGCTGCCTGAGAAACTTGCTGTCGAAAAACTTTATCTGCATCAAGCCAAGATTGATACCATAGAGGCACCTGAAAGTCAGGTGCTCGCACAGGCTGACCAGCAGCTCAATTACTACATAGCCAATATCGGCTCAAAGGAGAAGGTCGAGGAATATTTCCGTAAGCCTTTATCTACCTTACGCGCACAGCTGGTCGATATGATACGCACAAATTATATAATAAATCAAGTGGAGAATAAGCTGACTGAAAATGTACAGGCTACTCCCAGTGAAGTGCGTAAATATTTTGATGCTCTCCCGGCTGACAGCGTACCCTATATACCTATGCAGGTTGAGGCACAGATTATAACCATCAATCCTCAGATACCGCGTCAGGAAATAGAAGACGTTAAGGCACGTCTGCGTGACTATGCCGACCGTGTGACACGTGGCGATGCTGACTTTTCGACATTGGCTATTCTGTATAGTGAAGACGGCTCTGGGCCTCAAGGTGGTGAATTAGGTTTCACTTCTCGTTCTCAGTGGGTGCCGGAGTTTGCGAATGTTGCCTTCAATCTCAATGACCCCAAAAAGGTAAGTCGTATCGTTGAGACAGAATATGGGTATCATATCATACAGCTCATAGCTAAACGTGGTGACCAGGTGAATGTGCGTCACATTCTATTGCGTCCGCATGTCAGCACACAGGATTTGGCTTTAGCAGTCAACCGTCTTGACTCAGTACGCAAGGAGATTGTGGGTGGTGCTTTCAGTTTTGAAGAAGGGGCACGTATGCTGTCGCAGGATAAAGATACACGTAATAATCACGGTCTGATGGTAAATCCTCTCACTGGCTCATCACGTTTTGAAATGCAGGATCTCCCTACTGATATTGCCAATCATGTAGAAGGTCTTGAAGTTGGCGACATCTCGGAAGCCTTCATCTGGAAAGACCCACAGCGTAATAAAGAGGTTGCTGCTATAGTACGCCTTGCCAATCGTGTACCCGGCCATAGAGCAACGTTGGCTGAAGATTATAGTCTGATACGCCAGATGTATGAGAATCATGAGAAGCAGCAGATAATACGCGATTGGATAGAAAAGAAAATCAAGGATACATACGTCAAGATAGAAGAAGGGTGGGAGGCCTGCGACTTCAACTATCAGGGCTGGGTAAAATAAACTTGTTACTGTAACTCACCGCATGATGCACTCTCACTCACGTAAGCCTTATGGCCCGCGCCGCTTGGTGGCGTGGGCTGTGCTTGTATTGGTGGTAGCCTTCGCCGGCGGTATCATGGCTCAGGCGGTGGCCCAAAATCAAAGACAGGCACAATCGCAGGCTGCTACACAGCAGGATAACCCATATCGGCGTCCAAAGCCTACAGGTCCAGCGGGCTCTACCATAGGTACAGCAAACCGTTATCAAACAAACAGAGTGTTTCTTGAACGGGCTGACAGTCTTTATCGTCTGGCTGGTGATACTTCTGAACGTCAGATAGTAAAAGGTGATGTGATGTTCCGTCAGGGTGGTATGTTCATGTATTGCGATTCGGCCTATTATTTTGCTGCTCTAAATTCACTTGATGCTTTCGGCCACGTGCGCATGGAACAGGGTGACACCCTCTTTGTGTACGCAGACCGTGTGTATTATGACGGTGATGTGCGTTTGGCCCGGCTACGTAATGGCCCGAGCCGTCGTGAAGTTACTCTTATTGACCGTGATGTGACTCTCACCACTGATAGTCTTGACTACAGTCTGGCTGAAGAGCGAGGGTGGTATGAGCGTGGTGGTCGTCTTGATGACAAAGTAAATGTGTTGACTTCAGTATTTGGTCAATACAATACTGCTACGAAGGAAGCTGAGTTTTTCTGGGATGTGGTGCTTGATAACAATCGTGATGGCTTTCGGATGTTGACAGATACTCTGTATTACAGCACTCTCACTAACATAGCGAGTATTGTGAGTCCGACTCGTATCATGGGCGAAAATGATACTATTATCACTTCGCGTGGTTGGTATGACACTAACACTGATAACGCCGAACTTACTTCACGCTCTATAATATCGCATCGTGACTCGACTGGGGCTGTAACTTTGCTTGAAGGCGACTCCATAGTCTACGACCGCGCTCGTCGTATAAGCCGTGCATACATGTTTGGTGCTCCTGGTAGAATACCGACACCGATGGTATTGACCGACACAGCTCATAAGTCGATTCTGATAGGTGGTTACGGTTTTTACAATGACTCGACAGGTGAGGCTCTGGCAGCTGACTATCCGCTTTTGATGGAATATTCGCGTCCTGACACGCTTTTCCTTCGTGCCGATACGATAAAAACCTTCCT
>CAYNUE010000001.1:135789-146061 GCA_964400325.1 uncultured Sangeribacter sp.
CGTCTGCTCCTTCAGACCTTTTCATCAATATAATTTCTTTCCTCTACCCTTGGGCAAAACCAATAGCCTCATCGCCTCAATCTCTTGTCGCTACAGCTGATACGGCTGTCCGTGACTCATCACTTATGGTTGAACGTCAGTATCGTGTAGCTGAAGCTTTCAGACGTGCTCGTTTTTTCAAAAGCGATATGCAGGGTGTAGCTGACAGTATAGTAGTGAGTCAGGAAGATTCATTATTACGTATGAAAATACGTCCGGTAGTGTGGAGTGGCGAACGGCAAGTGAGTGGTAAACTTATCCATGTACACCTTAATGACTCTACCAGCGACTGGGCTGAACTTCCTCTGGGTGGCATGATGGTGGAACATATAGAGGATGAGTTTTTTAATCAGCTTGCTGGACGTCGTATGCTTGCGCATTTTGAAGGTCAGACATTGAGTAGGCTTGATGTTGATGGTAATGTGGAAGTCATATTTCTCCCTATGGAATCAGATAGTACCTACAACCGCTTGATAGAGGCTGAAAGTTCTTATCTTACCATAGAAACTGCTGAAAATGGTACTGCTCTTGACCGTCTCAAGATGTGGCCTGAAGTAACTGGTACGGTGACTCCGTTGTTCCTTGTCAAGAATACTCAACTTTATTTACCCGGTTTTCTATGGTTGGAAGTACTGCGTCCTCGTCGTGAATGGTATGGAGGCGGTATGCACTGGGCCGATGACCTCGGCGAGGTGCCCGACGAACTTGAAGAGTATCTTGCAGCCGGGCGCGATGTTCCGGTGCCCAAAGTGACACGAAGGCCACGTGGGGCTGCCTCAATTCCGCAGACACCACAATCCGAAACAGCGGAAGAATCAGAACAGCAGCCAGAGTCAGCAGAGCAAGTGGAAGAATCTAAACAGGCGGAAATGCCGGAGCAAACGGAAGAAGCAGAGGGTGCTGATGAATCAACTGTCTCAGCTGCCTCCGAGGAGTCTGAGCCCTCTGAAGCAGAAGCTAACTCCGAGACCTCCGATGAAGACCAACAGCCAAATTTGTTATCGGAATGAGTGACGTTATAAAACTTCTGCCTGACTCGGTAGCCAACCAGATTGCTGCCGGTGAGGTAATACAACGTCCGGCATCAGTAATCAAGGAATTGGTGGAGAATGCCGTCGACGCTGGGGCCACCGATATACGCATATATATCAAGGATGCGGGTCGTACCATGATTCAGGTAGTGGATAATGGTCGCGGCATGACTGAGACTGATGCCCGTATGGCTTTTGAACGTCATGCCACATCTAAAATCAGTTCGGCCGAAGACTTGTTCAAGCTTCATACCATGGGCTTCCGTGGAGAGGCATTGCCTTCTATTTGTGCCATAGCGCAGATAGAACTGATGACACGTACGGCTGACGACAGCATAGGAACACGACTCCTTATCAATGCCACAAAGGTAGAGAGTCAGGAGCCAGTGATGTGTGATGTTGGTACCAACATAATGGTACGCAATATATTCTATAATGTTCCGGCTCGTCGTAAATTTCTGAAGAGCGACAGTGTGGAGCTCTCGAATATAATGCGCGAATTTGAACGTCTGGCTCTGGTCAATAATAACATACACATGCTTATTGATACCGGTGGGCGAGTACTCGATTTGCGTGCGGGTTCTTTCAAACAGCGTATATCGGATATATGGAAGAACAATCTTAACATGCAGCTACTCCCGGTTGAGGTAGATACTGCCTTAATCAAGATAGAAGGATTTATATCGCGTCCTGAATTTGCGCGTCGTCGTAATCCTTTGCAATATCTTATCGCTAATGGGCGCAACATGCGTCATCCTTATTTTCATAAGGCTATATTGAGCTGTTATGAGTCACTCATAGCTGCTGATACACAACCATGCTATTTTCTTAAGTTTAAGGTTGATCCAGAGAGTGTTGATGTCAACATTCACCCCACTAAGAGTGAGATAAAATTTGAGTATGAACAGCAGATATGGCCTATATTGCACGCGGCTGTCAAGGCTTCGTTAGGTCAGTTTGGTGCGGTACCTACTATCGATTTTAATTCAGATGTATTGCCTGTCGAACCTGTAAAAGAAGGTGAACAGCCGGCCCCACCGGCTCTTGATCTCAAGGCTGGTTACAATCCGTTTGCTGAAGAGGAGTTTAAGTCCGAAGCTCCTTCATTTAGTGATTCGCAGCCAAGTCGTCCGAAAGTGGGTAATAGTTGGCGTCCGACACGCGTGGAGGGCAATTGGGAACGGCTCTACGATGACTTTATGGCTGGTGGGGGTGAAGTAGTAGAAGCTGCCAAATTACCCGAACTTGACGTTGCTGAGGTACCGGCGGCTACATGTGTACAGTTTGCTTTGCGCTATATAGTGACAGCCACACGTAATGGTCTTCTGATTATAGACCAGCATCGCGCACATGTCAAGATACTTTACGAACGTTTTTTGAGTCATGCTGTCAAAGGTGCACAGGTAGCCCAAGGAGTAATGTTTCCCGAGGTTCTTACGCTTGATCCAGAACATGAAGCCGCTCTTGAAGCAGCCCGTGAGGCTTTGAATCGTCTGGGTTTTGTCCTTGAACATGATGAAAATGACCGTTGGAAAATAATGACTGTGCCTGGTATTCCCGGTTCATTGCGTGGGGCTGATGTCATCATGGCTCTTCTTGATGATATGTGTGACGGGTCGTTGCATTACGGTGATGGCTCTCTTACACCCGAATTGCTCATAGGGCGTATTGCTCTGGCTACTGCACGTTCAAATGCTGTGGAGCGTGGCCAACGTCTTACAGTAGATGAAATGGAACACATAGTCGGTGAATTATTCAGTCTTCCGGAACCGGCTCGTGGTCCTGACGGCAAGGCTGTCTATGTCAGTCTTGATGAAACACAGATTGAACGCTATCTCTAAAATCGGTGCTGTTTTGGCCGTTTGTAATTAATGCCTATCAATAATCAATATTCTTTTGTCTATGTCTGCACTACACTTTATACTGGCTCCTGTGGTAGGAGGCGTAATTGGTTATATTACCAATGCTTTAGCTATCAGAATGTTGTTTCGTCCCTATACTGCTAAATATTTTCTGGGTATGCACGTACCCTTTACTCCCGGTATCATACCCAAAGAAAAGGGACGTATAGCGGCTTCACTCGGTACTGCTATCAGTGATAATCTGATGAATCATGAAGTGCTGGAGCGTTATCTCTTATCGGAGGATATGTTGTCACGGCTACGTACAGCTATAGATACATTTTGCTTCCGGCAGATGTCGAATACTGAGACGGTGCATCAGTTCTTAGAGCATTATCTTGCACCAGAAGATGTAGAGCGTATAGTATCTTCTGTGCGTGGTGATTTGACTGTACAGATTTCGGCACGTCTTGCTGAGTCTGACCTTGGTGAACAGATAGCTGATGCTGTGGCACGACATCTTACCTCACGACTAAGAAAGGACGGTCTTGAAGTTCTATTGCCGAGTATGTTGCGTATGTTGGGAGACAATTTTAAGAATAAATTGGCTGACCTGATAGAAGCACCGCTGCGTAAATTCCTGAAAGGTAATATAAATTCGATAATAGCTAAAGATGGAGAGACAATGGTGCGTCGCCTGATTGATACGCAGGTTGACGCATTGGCTAACACACGCGTATGTGACTTACTTCAAGGTAAGGAGAACCAGATTCAGGAAGTGTCTGAGACTCTTGTGTCGGCATACCGTATTGTTATCTCCGAACAATTGCCTCGTATTCTCAGTGCCATCGACATACCACGTGTAATAGAAGGACGCATTAATGAGATGGACATGCGTGAAACGGAGCGTCTTATATTTGCGGTCATGAATAAAGAGTTACAGGCTATAATCTGGCTTGGTGCTCTATTGGGATGCATCATGGGTATGATAAATGCCTTTGTATAAATCATAATCAGTCCTAACTATAAAACAACAGATTAGTTTATGGCAAAAGAATCATGGAAGCCAGGCACAATGATAAATCCATTGCCTGCTGTACTTGTCACCTGTGGTGCCAAACCCTCAGAATGGAATATGCTCACCATAGCTTGGACAGGTACAATCTGTACTAATCCGCCGATGTGCTACATATCTGTGCGACCTGAACGCGCTTCATATCCGCTACTGATAGCCAATATGGAGTTTACAATCAATCTTACTACCGTAGCTATGGCTCGTGCTACAGATTGGGCCGGAGTGCGTTCAGGACGAGATTACGATAAATGGAAAGAAACCGGCCTTACTCCGCTGCCTGGAGAGAAAGTATCATCACCCACCATAGAACAGTCTCCTTTGTCGATAGAATGTCGTGTCAAGGAAGTCATGCACCTCGGTAGTCACGATATGTTTATAGCAGATGTTCTCAATGTGCGTGCCGATACACGTTATATTGACCCAGAAACTGGTGCTTTCTCGCTTGAAAAAGCTGATTTGTTAGCTTATAGTCACGGTTTCTATCATAGTCTGGGCCCTGTAATAGGACGCTTTGGTTTCTCAGTAAAAAAGTAATATCGTTTAATTTTTAAATAGCTACTTTTTAGTTGATGTCCGTGTCATGTATGCATTATACCTAAAACAGGTGATTGTGTACATGGTACGGACATTGTAACTTTGCAAGTGTAAAAGGATACTTGTTGCCGACGATGCCATAGCCGACAGGAGTTGCTCCTTTACAAGTTAATTAGTTATTTAGAGTTAGATTTAGGTACAATCCTGTTTTGTTAAAGGAGAGTAGGAAGATGGCACGGGCCGTGGTGGTCAGTGCCATCTCCTGCATTGATACCTGCCTCAATATAATAAATTGTCAAGACCATGGAACAGACCCATAAGACATATCAGGCTGATGACCGTATGATAACCCTTATCAATGATAATTTTCAGCTTCTGCAGGTTATGAGCCGATTTGGTATAAAGGTAGGCTTTGGTGACCTTACCGTTAGTCAAGTATGTGAGGAGACCGGTGTGGATTGCCATACATTTCTTACAGTAGTGAATTGTGTCAATCAGGGATTCACACCGGCGGGTGTGCGCGGTAAGGTATCATTACCTGCTTTAGTAGATTATTTACGTCGTAGTCATCATTATTTTCTTGACTATTTTCTGCCTGCCATACGTCGCAAACTTACCGACGGAATAGAACAGCGTACTAACGATGTATCCTTTTTGATTTTGAAGTTTTTTGATGAGTACACAGCTGAGGTACGTCAGCACATGCACTATGAGGAGCAGATGTTATTCGGGTATATAGACAGCCTTCTACATAATGGTACAGCTTCCACCCCAGAAGGTATGCGTACCTACAGTGAGCATCACGAAGAGGTATCTACGCGTCTGGGTGAGCTTAAAAATATAATCCTCAAATACTGTCCGGCTAATGCTGATGTAGACTTGCTTAATGATGCACTCTATGACATATACCGTTGTGAAGTGGAGCTTGAAAGCCATTGTCGTTTGGAAGATACTTTGCTGGTGCCGGCTATAATGAACCTTGAACGTCGAAACTGTACCAAAGCCTGAGAAAGTCAAGAAGACTGAAAAACTTTTTCCGTAATCAAAGTCATGTCAAGAGAAGAACAACATAACATAATAGTAGCTGAGGCATCACCAATAATAGCAGCCGGACTTGCAAGTTGTCTGCAACGTATGCCCGGCATACATGTTCACCCACTTGAAGTATCCGAACCCTCCGAGTTGGCTGAGACTGTGAGACGGCAAAATCCTAAACTTGTTATCGTTAATCCGTCATTTGGAGGTGCTTTCGTGCCTGAGCATCTTCGTATGGCTTGTCCGGACTGTGGTTTTAAGGTTGTGGCTATCGAGGTAGCACCACTTGACCGTCATGTGCGAAGTCTTTATGATGAGACCGTAAGTGTAGTAGATGACCTTGACACGCTATCTGCAAAGTTGAGTCCTATATGCCTTGAGACTGAATCGCGTTATGATGATAAAGATGTACTGTCGCAACGTGAGAAAGAAATATTGGTTGAGGTTGTCAAAGGTTTAACAAATAAGGAGATAGCTGACCGCCTGTTTTTATCCGTACATACAGTGATAACTCATCGTCGCAACATAGCGCGTAAACTTGAGATACACTCAGCCACGGGATTGACTATCTATGCCATAGTGAATAGATTGGTCGATTTGGCCGACCTTCATCTTTGAATCTTCAATTTTTAGGTGTGGATAAGTCAGAAATTGCGTCATAAGTATTAACTTTGTACTCTTATATCGTTAGGCACCCCTTAAAACCTGTTATTGTGCTGTGGGGGCCTTTAATACGTGACTGAACTCCAACCAGAAAAAATGAGTGATAATAATGCCAAAAGCAAGAAGGCGAAGCAGACTAAGACAGATGCTGCACGCCGTCAGCGCCGCAACCGTATAGTCGTTAAGTGTCTTTGGACTGGCTTTATAGGTCTGGGCTGCCTTATAGGATTGTTGCTACTGTTGATTTATAACGGAGTCATAGGTTATATGCCGCCTATTGACGAACTTGAGGACCCTCACGACAAATTGGCTTCGGTGGTGTATGCTTCTGACGGTAAGACCGAGCTGGGACGTTATTTTGCCGGTGCGGGCAATCGTGTCTATACTGATTATGATGCTGTATCTCCTTATGTCATAGACGCCCTGATAAGTACGGAAGATGTACGTTTCGAGCAACATTCAGGTATAGACTTCCTTGCGCTCGGACGTACAGGTGTTAAGACCTTGCTGTTAGGCGACCGCTCGTCCGGTGGTGGTTCGACCATAACCCAGCAGCTTGCCAAGCAGCTTTATTCACAGCCATCGAGCAATCTGTTTAAACGTGCTCTTCAGAAGCCGATAGAATGGATGATTTCTATCAAGCTCGAACGCTTCTATACTAAAGATGAGATTATCAACATGTATCTTAACCGATTTGATTTTCTCAACAATGCTGTGGGTATTAAGACTGCCTCAAACGTATATTTCGGTAAGGAACCGGGCGAGCTTAAAGCTGAGGAGGCAGCCATGCTGGTGGGTATGCTTAAGAATCCAAGTTATTATAACCCATTGCGTCATGCCGAGCGTACACGTGAGCGTCGCAACGTTGTGCTTGAGCAGATGGTCAAGGCCGGACGTCTGAGCCGTGCAGAAGCCGATTCACTAAAGCAACTCCCTCTTAAACTCGATTATCATCGTGTTGACCATCGTGAAGGTGAAGTGCCTTATCTACGTGAAGAGATACGTCGTCTGATGTTGGCTAAGAAGCCTGTTCGCCCTGACCGCTCTAAATATGACAGTCAGTCGGCTTACTTCATAGCTCTTGGTAACTATAATACAGACTCAACTCAATGGGAGGAAAATCCGCTGTATGGCTGGATACTTAAGAATCCCAAACCCGATGGTAGCCCTTATAACCTCTATACCGACGGTCTGCGCATATATTCTACTGTCGATTTGCGTATGCAGCATTATGCCGAAGAAGCTGTTATGTCGCACATGGGTGGTACTTTACAACCTGCTTTCTTTCAGGAAAAGAAAGGACAGCCTACAGGACCCTATACTACTAACAGCGAAGAATTATCTCGTTCGGGTGTTATGCGTCTGATACGTAATGCCAAACGTCAGTCGGAACGTTACCGTGTCATGAAGCTGGCCGGTCTGTCAGAAGCTGAAATGGAGCGTCTTTGGAATACTCCTTATGAAATGGACGTGTTTACTTACGTCAAGGAAAATGGCCGTTATGTGGCAGGTACGAAGACAGTACGTATGTCGCCTTATGATTCGCTGCTCTACATGAAGTCGATATTGCGTACCGGTCTCATGAGTATGGACCCCAATACAGGTTATGTGAAGGCATACGTTGGTGGTGTCGATTTCAACTATTTTCAGTATGATATGGTGTCACAGGGTAAACGTCAGATTGGTTCGACGGCTAAACCGTTCCTTTACACTTTGGCTATGGAACAAGAGTTTACACCCTGTTCAATGTTCCCCAATACCCAGCCAACTTATGGCAACTGGTCACCACGTAACTCCGGTAAGTCACGTATTGGTGAGATGGTAGACCTGCGTTGGGCACTGACAAACTCCAATAACTGGATTTCGGCACGTCTGTTGGCTGAATTGCAACCTGCCAACCTTGCTAACAAGATGCGTATGTTCGGCATAACAGGTTATATAGAGCCTACGATGACCCTTTCATTGGGTACGGTAGATGTAACCGTACGTGATATGGTAGGAGCCTATAGTACGTTCTCCAGCCAGGGTATGCGTGTAGACCCCGTATATGTGACACGTATAGAGGATAACCAGGGCAACGTTATCTATACTGCCATGCCTCATCGTGTGGACGTGACCGGAGAGACAGCTTATTATCGTATACTGTCTATGCTTCTCAATGTAATTGACAGTGGTACTGGTGCCTCGCTACGTAGCCGTTATGGTATATCTGCCCAGATGGGTGGAAAGACCGGTACTACCAATTCAAATAGCGACGCATGGTTTATGGGCTTTACTCCTGAACTTGTGACTGGTGTATGGGTTGGCGGTGATGAACGCTACATTCACTTTAATACGATGGCTTACGGTCAGGGTGCCCGTGCGGCATTGCCTATCTACGGTATGTATATGCAGAAAGTCTATGCCGATAAGACACTGCCTTATTCGCAGGATACCAAATTTACCTTCCCGGCTGACTTCTCGGCCTGTGGTGGCACTATAGAATTTCAGTCTCCGAATCAGACAGTCTCTGAAGAGACTGTCGAAGGTATCTTTGACTGAGACGATAAGGCCTGATAAGTTTAAATAATTTTGATAAGTCTTATAAATCTTATAAGTCTTATAAATTTTATAAATCTTATAATTTTTATAAATTTTATACGACTTATACGATTTATAAGAATTATCTCAAAGTACAATCGAAGAGCCCCTGACGGCATTAGGCCGTCAGGGGCTCCCTACATCTACAAGCACTCCAACTGCTTTATTTTACTAAGCAGGCATCAAGTGCTTTAGTTATTGCTTTGCGGTCAAGATCGCGTCCTATGAATACTAACTTTATCATACGGTCGCCATACACAGGGTCCCAGTCTCGTGCGAAATTTGGGTCCTGCTCCATAAGCATACGTCGGTCTTCTTCCGGAGCAGTGGCATACCACTTCCCGGCCTCGGTAAGATTCTTCTGTACGCCGGCCTGCTCGAAGAGTAGCGACATATCGCGGTTGTGACTAAAGTAAACCACGCCCTTACTACGTATGATATTCTTCGGCCATAGACGAGCACAGAAATCATCGAAACGTCCGAAATCAAACGGCGCACGACGATAGTAGACGAATGTGCCTATGCCATATTCCTCAGCTTCACCTTCCCCATGATGATGGTGGTGATGATGGTGACAATGTTCGTCGCATACATGTCCTTCCTCGCCATGTTCATGATGATGTTCGTGTTCATGCTCATGATGATGGCCATGTTCATGATGCTCATGCTCGTGTTCTTCTTCACTGTGTTCGTGGATATGAGCTTCAGCCTCCTGTTCGGCTGTCACAGGACGTTCTATCTCCTGTACCCATGTGGCTGAGGTGATGGTACGTTCAAAGTTGAAAAGATGTGTATCAAGCAGACGGTCGAGATCAACGTCACAATAATCACACTCTATGATTTCGGCTTTGGGCTGCAGAGCGCGTATGACGGCGCGTATACGTGCCGCTTCCTCACTTGTAACCTCCGAAATCTTGTTAAGCAGAATAATATTACAGAACTCTATCTGCTGAATTACGAGATTCTCTATATCCTCTTCACCTATGTCTTTACGTGTAAGATTATCACCGCCTCCGAAATCAGTCTTCATTCGTAGTGCATCAACCACGGTTACGATGCAGTCAAGACGCGGCCCATGGGCTCCCGGTGAACCAGCCGCCATAGCTTGCATGGTACAGATAGTCTGCGCTATCGGTTCAGGCTCACAGATACCTGAAGCCTCGATAACGATATAATCAAAATCTCCGGTATCTATCAGCTGTGAAATCTGCTTTACAAGGTCTGCACGTAGAGTACAGCAGATACAACCGTTTTGCAGTGCTACAAGGTCATCATCACCCTGCTGGCCTACAATACCTCCTTCGCGTATTAGGTCTGCATCGATATTGACTTCACCGAGGTCATTTACTATCACTGCAAAGCGTATGCCACGCTTATTATTCAGTATTCGGTTCAGTAGTGTGGTCTTACCGCTGCCGAGATAACCGGTCAACAGTAACACTGGTGTAGATTGTTGGTTTGTTCTAATAGATGT
>CAYNUE010000002.1:0-108499 GCA_964400325.1 uncultured Sangeribacter sp.
AGGTATCGTGCTCGCACTCGGTATGGCTGTGGACGCTAACGTGCTTATCTTCGAACGTACAAAAGAAGAACTCAAGCTCGGCAAGAAGCTCCGTCAGGCTATCTCTGAAGGTTACAGCAATGCCTTCTCGGCCATCTTCGACTCAAACCTTACCTCAATCATCACTGGTATAATCCTGCTGATATTCGGTTCAGGTCCTATCAAGGGCTTTGCTACCACTCTTATCATCGGTCTGGTCTGCTCATTCTTCACAGCAGTTTTCCTGACCCGTATTGCCTTCGACCTTATCACAAAGAACGGTCGTTGCGCTAATATGACTTTCGATACTTCTATAAGCCGCAATCTCTTCTCAGGAACAAAAATCAACTTCCTCGGTCAGGCTCGTATTGCAGCAGTAGTATGGGTTGCTCTTATAGTAGTCTCTATAGCCTCACTTGCTATACGTGGCATGAACCAGGGTATCGACTTCTCTGGTGGTCGCAACTATGTAGTACAGTTTGACAAAGACGTTGACCCTGCTGCCATACAGCAGCGCTTGCTCACTCAGCTTCAGGAAGCAGCTGATGACAAGACCGTATCTGTAGGCGTCATCACTATCGACGATGCTTCTAAAGTACGTATCTCAACTAACTACAAGATAGCTGACGAAACTGAAGGTATAGACAATGAAATCACTGATCTTCTCTACACTGGTCTGACACCTGAATTGACTTCGGCTGACGGTACAGTAATGGATAAGCAAGGCTTTACCGTTGCTGATGAAAGCCGTGGTATCATTTCTATACAGAAAGTAGGTCCTTCTGTAGCTGACGACATGCGCCGTGACGCTTATTGGGCTGTAGGTATAGCCGTTGTCTGCATGTTCCTCTACATCTTGCTGCGTTTCCGCAACATCGCCTTCTCTGTAGGTGCTGTATGCGCAGTAGCTCTTACAGCCTTCCTTATCATAGGCTTCTACTCTATATGCTGGGGCTTCCTGCCCTTCTCTATGGAGATTGACCAATCATTCATAGCCGCCGTGCTTACTATAATCGGTTATCAGATTAATGATACCGTGGTGGTATTCGACCGCGTGCGTGAGATGATGAAGGATTATCCTAAAGAGGACCGCTACGAGACATTCAACAAGAGCCTCAATACCACACTTACCCGTACGATCATGACCTCGTTCTCGACACTGCTTGTGCTCGCTTGCATCTTCTTCCTTGGTGGCGACACAATCCGCTCGTTCACATTCGCCATGATATTCGGTGTTATCGTAGGTACTTTCTGCTCGCTCTACTGCGCAGCTCCTATAGCTTATCAGGTTCTCAAGAACTCGCTTAAGAAGCAAGCTGCTGCTGAGGCTGCCAAAGGCCCAGTACAGCAGGGCAACCGTCGCTTCAATTAACCAGCGTAGCTTTAACCTTTACTCGCGCGAAGCTGGTTTATCGTAGGAGTTATCTTCCAATCCAGCAATAGTGCGTCTCTAAATTTTATCCGCGCGAAGCTGGTTTACGCCGGGAGCTCTGCTCCCATCCACAAGCCTCCCGCTTACTTTTGCTTTTGTAACAATAAAGCAAAAGTAAGCGGGAGGCTTGTTTTATCTTCGCACCGGTAAAACATAACACCGAAAAAAGCCATGAACAAAACCCCACATGTAACAGCACATTGGATTAGCCCAACCATACTGTTACGCGCAGCCGAAAATGACTGCGACCCACGCACTGTGCTCTTCGAAGCTATAGCGGAGCAATCAGAAAAATCGGATAAGTCGAATAAGTCGAATAAGTCGAATAAGTCGAATAAGTCTTATAAATCGAATAAATCGAATAAATCTGATAAGACTAATAGGTCGGATAACTCTGATGAGACTAATGATTCTGATAAGTCTGGTGAAGCTAATGAAGCCACCAGCGCTACCACTTCAGAAAGCTCTGAAGGTTGGAGCAACCGCCTCTATGCTGCTCTTATTGACCTCGAGGCACACGAGGCGGCCAACCCCGGCAGCGGCCCACGTATTGACGAAGCTGTACGTATGCTGGCCCATCTGGTAGCCGACATAAGCGCCGGCAACTTCCGCGTCAGCTATGTCACAGACATGCTGCGACTGCTTGATTACGATGACTCCATACGCCTTGCCAGAGAAGCTGGAGAAGTACAAGGCCGTAACGAAGCTATACGTCGTCAAATTAAGCGTGACTTTGGCGGTGACGGCCTACCTACTCTTAGCGGAAGCGGTACAGGTGTAGCTCAACACCGAACACCGAGCATCTTTGATCTTGCAGCTCAAGCCTGAATTCCAGGCAACTGTGCAATACAATTTAGGCATTAAAACTAACTACAACATCCACCAAAACAAAACTGAAAAACATGGAACTCAACACCCCTGCAGCTACAGTAAGTAATGTAGCTGAAAATACCGGCGGTCTCGAAGCTGGTCATCTGATGGAGACAGCTATCGACGAAGAACTGTTTAAATTCAATTCTGATGACACACCACTCATGAGCCTTATGCTCAAAGCACGACGCGTCAAGGTCAACAGTCCAGAAGTAGACCATTATATAATCGAAAGCCAAGAGGCTACCTTCACTACTTCGGCTGCCCATACTGACTCTACTCTCACACAAGCTATTCTTCCTATGGAGGCGGCTGACCGATATCTGGCACGGCGTTACACCACATTGTTGGCACGTGGCATAGCCGGTTACGACAATGCAAACAATCCTACTCCCGGTGCATGGCTTATGCTATTCGTTATCGGACACGACACAAATACCGGCAATCCAATAGTACGTGCCGTCAACGGGCCTTTGGCACAGGGTAGCGATGAGTTGCGTAAAGTACCCGCTATACCTAAAGGTACGGTAATGGTTGTATTGGCCAACTCCCTTTACGAAACACAAAAGGAAGTAGACCCGGATATAATGGTGCCTCGCCCGACACGCATCTATCTTCAGAAGCGTGGCATGAATCAAGTGGTAAGCGATTATTTCGAAAGTCAACGTAAGCGCATACCATTCTCGAAAGCAGTACTTGCAGAACAGGCTATCGCCAATTTTAAGGTGAGAGGTAACAGAACTCTTTGGGCCGGACGCGCTTCAAAATTCAAGGTTGATGTGCCTATGATGGGTATGCAGCTTGTCTATACCACTGAAGGGTTACGTTGGCAGTTCAGACGCAGTGTTACGGCACCCGGTAAATGGACTATAGAAAAAATTATAGCTCTGGCCAAGATGTTCTTCACAGGTGAAGATTGTCCAAAGACGGCACTTTTGCTTGCAGGCAAAGATTTGCTTGAAAGCCTACAGTGTATAAAATATATTGACCACCCCGAAATACGTATCACTACCAAGACTAATCGACTTGGATGGAGTGTCACAAACTTTCACACTGTCTTTGGCGATATAGAGATAAAACGTGAGCCTACTCTCGATAGACTCGGCTGGAGTCATTCTGGAGCCTTAATAGGTGAAAACCGACTCGTACATTACGTCTATTCAGCTGAACATTCATTCAGTGACCGTGTCGATGGAGAAGAAGCCACACGTAACGGCATACTTATCTGGGACGCTGTAGCGCTTAAAGGCGATTGTCATCTGTGGATAAACGGTGAGGACGACCCACTTCGTAGTGAAGATGATAACGTTCTGATGTGGGAAGGTATTGAAACACCACCGCCTGCTCGTCTTACCAATGTATCGACAGTACAATTCTTTACTGACTGCAGCGATGGCGAAACAGACATGAAGGCTGGTGAAACATGGCGTTCGCAAGCCGGTGCGGACGGCAGTATAATCTGGACAAAAGCATAACTATGAAGATACAGCTCTTTCGGCTTTATGAAATCATGTGCCGCTATCTCGGCTATCGTCCCGAAGACACACATCAGGACTGCGGGGTGCTGACACTACGTGAGCGCTTCGATGCTATAGTGACTGAAGTAGCGACTAAAGTCGTAGAGGAGCTGCCTGTGGAATGGATTGAAACGGTGCGATCATTTGCTGACGCACCGTTTCTGCACAACACAGATGAAGGCAGTGGCACAGTATTGCTGCCTAACAGCTTTCTGCGGCTTGTCAGTTTTCGACTTGAAGGCTGGCAACGTACTCTACACATGGCTGGTAGTCTTGACGATGAACTTTATCGGCTCCAACAGCAATCTGTTCAGGCGTTACGTGGTAGTGACGCTCGCCCCTGTTGTTTTCTTACAATGGGACCGAGTGGGCTCTCATTAATCTATTTCTGTAGCCCTGAACAAACTATCTCTGATGTATGTAGACACCCTACACGCCGTATAGCTGAAGCTCTTTACATTCCTATACCTAATATCGACAGCGACGGTGCTATAGAACTTCCGCGTCTTGCTATCTCAAGTGTGGCCAAACGTTGTGCCGAATGTCTTAAGCAATAAAATTTCCCTTACATTTATTTACAATTATGAATGACCTTATAGTTGGCCGACATGCTATCGTGAGCGGTGAGACAACCCTGCGTGGTAATACATCTGTCGGAGGTGACCTACGAGTAGACGGATGGCTTGAAGCGCCTAATATCAAGGGAGCTCTCAAAGGATTATATGCCGATGCTGAAGCCTTAATGAAGCAATGGCCTCGTCCTGAGCCTGGCTGGTTTGCTCTTGTGGGTGACACATTGCCAGCAACCCTGTTTCGCACTGAAGGAGGGAAATGGATTAACTGTGGTGTAGCACCTGAAACTTTCTCAGTTGATATGCAACAGTTCAAACAACTTCTTCAAACCGAAAATCAACGGGCTCAACAAGCGGAACAAGATTTGCATACAGCCATGCAAAAGACTGAAAGCGATTTACATGCGGCTATTAAAGATAGCGAAACTACATTACAGATGACTTTGGCTGAGGCTGAGACCGCTTTAGAGAGTGCTTTAGAAAAATCGGAGCAACAGCTTTCTAAGGCCTTAGATACAGTCGGAAATACGGTACAGACGACGATTAACGGACTTTTCGACCGAACACCAGTGATACAGTCTACGGGCTACCCAGGGACAAATATCAATACAGCAAGGTATGTGGCTGATATGCGAATGAAATGGAAAGATGGCGACCGACTTGAAAAGGTGACACTTAATATTGCTAATGTCTCGGAAGCGAACACTTTTATGTCAAAGGTGGCCGTATTTGACAGTGAAGGTGAACTACATTCTGTCACGGACCTTGGAGTGCTGAAAAAACCTGGACAGCATGAGTTTGATATATCGGCTCACAATATTGAGGTCAATAGTGGTTGGCATGTGGCTATTCGTGGACTCGGTTATTGTAATAGACCTAATGACAACTATTTTTATGATTTTGAAACCCGCACTTACCTACCTGACTATGGTTATGCCTTTGAGGTAACGGTAAGCAGGCGTTGTCTGGACGAGTCAGTGATGCCACCTGCAGTCAAACGAGTAGTGGCCTTAGCTGAAGGGATAAAAGTGGGGAGCAAACAATTAAAGGTGCTTTGTATAGGCAATTCGTTTACACAAAATGCTTTGGGTTATGTGCCTTTTATCATTGAGAAGCTGGCGCCAGAAATACAGCTGACTGTGGCAATGGCTTGTATAGATGGTGCAGGATTAGTGCAGCAGTGTGCTTCGCTGACAGGTGAGACACAGTCTCTTGACGGCACTACTTACGTGCCGAAACTCTACAGCTATCACAAACATACGCCTGGTGCCAAAGCTTGGAATAACACTTCAGGGCGTTCTGCTGAGAGTGTGCTGACGGACGAGGAATGGGATATAGTGACAATGCAACAAAATGGTAGCAACGCCTTCAAAGATTACGCCACCTACTATGCACCTTATTTGATAAAAGCCCAAATGGCCGCACTCCCCTATCTGAAGGCTGGTGTACGCTTCGGTTGGTTACTGACTCATGGGGCTTATTCTGATAACCTCACAATACTTCGTAACCGTTGGCAAGCTACTGCCGATAACGCTGCCATTGTGACCGAACGCTCCATGACCACCGAGATTTTCCCTTACGGCACCGCTATCGAAAATCTCCGTGCCGCTCTTGAAAACTTCTCCACTTTTGACCACCAGACTCTCCAATCTACCACAGTCATCAGTCAAAGCGGCTCTACTACAAAAACTTCTATCTCTGACACACCGGGTCTTATGGCAGACACCTTCCATCTACAGGAGGGGCTCGGCTGTCTATGTGCGGCTTATGCCATGGTCTTATCACTGATTCGCCTTGCTGGACTTCATACCGGTGTGCTTGGCGAGGCCACTCGCCCTGACCCAGCATGGATAACCAGTCGTGATATACCTGGTGCCAACTACGGCAGCAGCGGTACGGTAGCCGGCCTTACAGAAGATAACTGCCGTCTTGCCCAAACCGCGGCTCAGCTCGCTCTCCTTCACCCCTACCGACTCAGTCCCCTAAACTGACGTACACAGGACAACGTACCCAATAAATTACCTAAATATTAAATCTCTTATGCTACGTACTACCCCTATAGATACTATCATGGTCCATTGCACTGCTACCCCGGCGGGCCGTGAAGTCAGTCGCGCTGACCTTGACGCCTGGCACCGTAAGGCTCGCTTTGAACCTTACATTGACCCGAACGGTCGCCACACATACGCCGGCTATCATCTATTGGTGCATATAAACGGCACCTATGAACGTTTACGTCCAGACGCTCATCGTGGTCAACATTGTCCCGGACATAATATGAACAATCGTGCCGTAGCCGTCTGTTACGTCGGAGGCACTGACACCAAAGGCTACCCTGCCGACACACGCACAGCGGCTCAAAAGCGCACTCTCCTTACTCTACTGCGCACCCTCCGTAGGCGTTACCCAAATGCGGCTATCGTTGGCCACCGAGACTACGCGGCCAAAGCATGCCCCAGTTTCGACGCTCGCAGTGAATATGCTAACCTTACCTAAAGACGCTCTGTAAAACAAGCAAACACTTAAGTCACCCATAACTGTAGACACTCCTGTACACCTTTTAAATTGGAGGTGTACAGGAGTGTCTACAGTTATGGGTGACTTAATAATTATGAGAAAAATCGGAAGATATTGCAAATGAAAAAATTTTTCGTAACTTCGCGACAAAAGATAAAAACATAGAATTATGGGAGAATCGGTAAAATATCCGTTGGGGATTGAGACTTTTGAGAAGATACGCACTGAAGGGTATCTTTACGTTGACAAAACCAGTTTTATCAGTAAGTTGGTTTCTTCAGGACAATATTACTTTCTGTCGCGTCCACGACAAATGGAATCGCAAAGACCCGATAATGTGGTCGGTAGAGCAATGATTCAATAAACGAAATAAACTTCTATGAAAGAGAGAGCGGTATTTGCCACAAAATTTGGTGCTATTGCGGCCACAGTCGGTTCATCTGTCGGTCTTGGAAATATATGGAGGTTTCCTTATGAAGCCGGTATCCATGGCGGAGGTGCTTTTCTACTCTGCTACATGGCCTGTGTATTTATACTCGGAGTGCCGGTATTATGTGCGGAGTTCTGCATGGGACGCGCTACTCGCAGCAATGTCTTTGGAGCCTATCTGAAATTAGCCCCCAAAGGGAAATGGCATCTTTCGGGATATATTGGCATACTTGCATCCTTTTTGATTATCTCTTTCTATTCGGTTGTGGCAGGTTGGACTATGGAATACTGCATCTCCTCTCTCTTCGGCCAGCTTGACTTCTCCGATTCCCATATAGGACATGGACAATTTGTCAGCCTAACCACAGGTTGGCGCCCTGTAATATGGACCATCGTTTTTCTTCTATGCAATTTCGGTGTATTATCGGCGGGAGTAACTAAAGGAATTGAAAAGATGTCTAATATCATGATGCCGATTCTCTTCCTTCTTTTGATAGCCTTCTGTATTAATTCCGCATTTCTTCCCGGATTTGAGAAAGGAATCAGCTTTTTATTTAAACCTGATTTCAGTCAGATTACACCCTCCGTATTATTAGGAGCACTTGGTCAAGCATTCTTCTCGATGAGTTTGGGATTAGGGTGCATGATGACTTATGCTTCTTATTTCAGTGACAAGACGAGCCTTGGTCGCACAGCGATTGTCTCCTCCATACTCGATTCTTCAGTAGCTATCCTTGCGGGAATAATCATCTTCCCTGCCGTATTCTCTTTTGGACTTTCTCCAGAAGCGGGACCGACATTGGTATTTGAAGTACTCCCCTATATTTTCATGAAGCTTCCAGCAGGTATGATATGGTCAACCCTCTTCTTCCTCCTGCTCTTTATCGCCTCAATCACCTCGACGGTCTCGATGAGTGAGATATCGATTAGTTTCTTTAGTGACGAAAAGAAAATATCAAGGAAAAAAAGTACCCTCCTCTCATCGGCTATTTCAATAATGGGTGGGGTATTATGTGCGTTAAGTTTTGGTCCGCTGAGCGAACTTAAAATAGCCGGAATGACCATCTTCTCTCTTTTTGATTATCTGGCCTCGAATGTTTGTCTGCCGATTGGAGGATTTATATGCGCCCTATTCGTAGGCTGGTTCGTAGATAAGAGACTCTTCAACAATCAGTTTACCGACTTTGGTTCCTATCGCTTTCCCTTGCTGAAACCCCTACGCTTTTCACTGAAATACATCTGCCCTGTAGCCATATTCCTCATCTTCCTCAACTCACTTGGCTTACTATAAATTCTCGCGTCTGATGGGAAATAGGGGGAATTTTGTAAATTAGTGAAGAGTAAGAATTTTTTCGTAACTTCGCGACACGAGATAAAACAGAGAATTATGGAAACATCAGTAAAATATCCGTTGGGGATTGAGACTTTCTCGGAGATAAGGGAGGAAGGATATCTTTATGTTGACAAGACGGGATTTATAAGGAAACTTCTTCAAGGGAAGTATTACTTTTTGTCGCGTCCACGACGTTTCGGCAAGAGTCTTTTTCTTTCGACTCTTGAGGCATATTTCATGGGACGGCGCGAGCTGTTCGAAGGTCTCGATATAGCTGCTGTCGAGAGGGAATGGAAGCGTTATCCAGTACTAAGACTAAGTCTGAATGGCAAGAAGTATGTAGAAGCAGAGAATCTTGTCGAACATCTTAATTATCATCTTGAAATCTGGGAATCTGCTTATGACTGTTCCAAAACAGATCGTTCTCCTGAGGAGCGTTTTGCCAATGTATTGCGTGCTGCTTTCGAGCAGACTGGCGAACGGGTGGTGGTACTTGTAGATGAATACGACCTACCACTTGAAGAGACACTGGAGAATCCGGAGTTACAGGATGCTTTCCGCAAGCAGCTGAAGGCGTTTTACGGCACCATGAAACCCTGTGACCGTTACGTGCGTTTCGCCTTTCTCACAGGCGTGACGAAGTTCGGACATGTCGGTGTATTCAGTGACCTTAACAATATACGCGATATAACTCTCAGTCCGGAGTATAATGCTATATGCGGAGCTACCGATGAGGAACTTGAGCGTTATCTTCTGCCTCATATAGAGCCGTTGGCAGAGAATAACGGAATGACACAACAGCAATGTACAGAACAGCTCCGGAAAGATTATGACGGTTACCGTTTCAGCAGCCTTGACGAAAGGGTGTACAATCTGTTCAGCGTAATGATGTCAATGAAGAACAGAACCTTCGGACGCTACTGGTTCCGTACAGGAACCCCCACTCTGTTGGTGAAGATGCTTCAGTCAAGGAATTACCGCATAGCCAATCTTGACGGTGAGGTACGTACCCAGCGTCAGCTACTCGATGTCGATACATGGCGTACCGACCCCATACCAATGTTTTTCCAAGCCGGTTATCTGACAGTCAAGGACTATGACAGTGAGTTCAGAAGCTATACACTCGGCATACCGAATGAAGAGGTACGTGAGGGATTGTATGACTGGCTGCTGCCCATATACGCCCTGCCTCCGGCTGAAAGAAGCGAATTTCAGCTACAATCCTTTGTCACCGCCGTCCGCAACGGTGATGCTGACGGCTTCATGAAACAGATGAAAAGTCTCTTCGGTAGTATCTCCTACGAGCAGGTGCCAAAAGTTGGTGAGAAGGGTGTGGCCGACTACGAAGTGCATTATCAGAATCTATGTCTGATGCTCTTCCATCTTATGGGTCTGTATGTCAAGACGGAGATGAGGACTTCGGCTGGACGTATAGACGTGCTTGTCGAGACTCCGCGCTATGTCTACATTATCGAACTGAAGATGCGCGGCACAGCCAAGAAAGCGCTGCGTCAGATAGAGGACAAAGGATACTCGATACCTTACGAAGCAGGAGACAGGGAGGTGATACGTATAGGTGCTGTATTCTCCTCGCGTACACGTACTCTACGTGATTGGAAAATAACAAAATAATAACTCAATTATATTTTCGCCACCTGTATTTGCCTTTGGTAAGGCAAATACAGGTGGCGTCGTTAGTCAGGCTTTGCGTAACAGCCGATAGATGAGGCAGCGAGCGTATTCAGGCGAATAATAGAAACTGGGAGCCGGCGAATTAACAGCACGATAGACAGCCTCAGTAACGGTTAGACCTGGGGTAGTGTCAAGTAACCGGCGCACAGCCTTCAACAAGTCGGTATACATATTATGTACCGCAGTACGCAACGGTGGCAAATTTCCAGTATGTAAAGCACTACGAACCACACGCAAGGCACGTTCTTCGGAAATCCAAAAACGCGGAGCACCAGCACGACACATCTGCACCGCTATCTGCCGTACATCTATATGATGGTGGGGACGAGACTTAACGATATGCCAAAACAACTCGGCAAAGGCTTTGTGTCTATGATGGGTAAAATCTATTTTTCCTCGTGGCATTGTAACGGATTTTGAAGGTGAACATCATAACTGAAATTATCAAAATATCCCTCGCCGACATTATCGTCACCCGAACTGACAGGTACACCAAAACGGCAGATATTTTCAGCATCACGGTAAGCCGCCTCAAGTATAAAGGCATCGAAACTTTCCAATATATCAAGCAAGGAAGTAAGCGAATTTTGAGTCTGCTGGTTAAACAGAGTTCCTGACACCGAACCGCCGTCGAGTCTGCCCTGCAGAGCAGCATTGACTCCCGATATATCTTCAAGCATCTTCATCTGAACCGAAAGTAATTCTGTAATGCCAAGATTACCGACGCTGCCACTTACCTGCTGCGGCAAAGGTACACCTGGACGGGGTCGATAAGGAATGACACCATTGAAGCGTGACCACTGGTCAGCAACATCTTCAAGCGACATACCTCGCCCTAAGGCATCTTCAGGAAAGAGCAGTACACCCTTAGCAGATGCACGCATCATCCAATCGTTAAGGGTGACAAGACGGTTGGTATAACGTTGCTGATCAATTATGTCGGCCACAAACGAATGAACCTCACCGTCAATATACGGATACGCCTTAACCACATAAGGGTGACCATAACGTTGATAAGGACTATCCCCACTCGCCAACACTGTACCGTTAGGACTGAGATAATAGTAACGCCAACGATGATTACTCACACGACGACACTCAAGAGAGCCGCGCCCTTCGCGCACCCGGCGACGATTCTCAGCCATAACAAGACGCTCATAATCCTCACACTCCACACGATAACAAGCACCGTTCTCCGTATCATGACAGAGCCAGTGACTATCATTCTCACGTCGCCACACTTCGATGACACGACATAACGACGGTGAAGTCGGACTCAGAAAAGCCTTTTCCGTATCACCTGCACCCCATTGGGCCATATACCAAGACTCACCACTACAGCCAGCATAAATATCTCGAAGATAAGCTTCAGAAATCGTATCAGTTGTAAAAGCCGCAATGACATCCTCTAAAGGAATATCATGCAACTGCCCAACAGCACGTACATCCCACACACGGCAATCAGTACCGGAAGTATCCATGAAGAAGGCTTCAGGATCCACACTGTCAGTCCAACAACCTATCTGACCGGCACGACGTCCGTACCATTTGCGATGCACCACACAGCCGCTTATCAGAAACTCCTCCATGCTTCGGGCATAAAGTTCGGCGAGACGGTTGGTGTGAGCATTTACATGCAACAGATGTGTAAGGAGTTCAGCACGATTACGGTCAGCCTCAAGCACAGGGTGACAGACAGGCCAGCGGCCACGATTACGAAACACTCCCAACACCGAGCGCACCAGACGACGTATAAGATTATTAGTCAGCGGCACATTGCCAAGACTCCGGATATACTGTTCCTCAGTCATGACACGTCCATCGACAGTAACAGAATCTTCCCATTGACGGCCGTAAGTATAGCGTTTATTACGCCGACGATCACGACGGAAATCCGAGCGAGCCGCCCAAAGGTCGTGAGCAAGCTGCAACAATACGGCAGCATCGTTAGTGACGTTCATATCGGCGGCATACGACGAGTGACAGGACGCAAGCGGTAAGCCAGCATACCGATAATATCATTGACAGCCTGTTCAGCACGTGTAGCACCTGCTTCGACTCCAGCACCATCAGATGTAAGCGCACACCAGCGTGAAAGTAATGACTGAAGCAGATAAGTATGCACCCCTTCACTAAGTGAGGTAATGAAAGTCTTATTAAAATCAGCTGGTACTGAGAGGCGCAGATACAACGTATCGTCAACTTCACTCCACATCGGCAGATAACGGCACAGATGTACCGACAAAGTACGTTGTGCCTCACGGCGATAACCGTCCAACAATGGAAAATCGTTTTCACAAACGGTAGTTCGGTCAAAATCTCTCTTCTCTCCGTTACCCTTGACTGAAGCGTAAGCTGTAGCTTCCACAACATCGCTCCGCAGACGTCCCAAATCAATCTCGACTGTTATCTCATGTAGCTTTGAGCCGCCACAAACAGGCTTACGATTGTCAGTAACGCGAGTTGCTACAGCACGTACAACCGAGTCAATCAGAGACATCACAAAAGGCCCAAGAGCCGTAAAATTGTTTTTCGTCATAATCGTCATGATTTTTGATTCGCCCGAAATTACAATTGGGTTTAATATACCTTTAGTTATAATAACACTAATGCTATAATAAATTTTAAGCAAATATAAATATAATTTAAGATATACTTAATAAGCAGCTTCTAAAAATTTAAAAATAATCCTTGCTTCCCCCAAGCAGATATTTAGAAAGACATTTTGGTAGACATGATGGCAAACAATCGGTGTGAAGTTGCAGGGTTGCAGCATTTTTCTTAATTTTGCACTCTGAGACCCCATAAGCCTCAGCCACTGTCACGAGGTGGCCTACGTTCAGCAACAGGGGTCGGCCAACTCCGCAACAATCGAACTTATATATGGATATTTCGTACAAGTGGCTTAAACGCTACATAGATATCGACCTCCCACCCCGTGAATTAGCAGCTGTGCTGACTTCGCTGGGTCTGGAATGTGACACTGTCGAGGAGGTCGAGACGGTCAAAGGTGGTCTTCGCGGCCTTGTGACCGGTAAAGTGCTCACCTGTGAAGAGCATCCTAATTCAGACCATCTGCATATAACTACAGTAGACCTCGGTGATGGTCAGCCTACTCAGATAGTGTGCGGTGCGCCCAATGTGGCTGCCGGACAGTCAGTGATAGTAGCCCCTGTAGGTTGCACACTCTATGATGGGGACAAGGAGTTCCAAATCAAGAAATCGAAAATACGCGGTGTAGAGTCATTCGGTATGATATGCGCCGAAGACGAAATAGGCATCGGCACTTCGCATGATGGCATCATGGTACTACCGGAGACAGTAAAACCAGGTATACCAGCTGCCGAATATTTCAATCTGCAAAGTGATTGGCGTCTTGAAGTAGAACTGACGCCTAATCGTGTGGACGCAGCCTCTCACTACGGTGTGGCACGTGACCTGAAAGCCCACATAGCACGTAATGATTTCGAGCATCGTGGACAGGCTGAGCCACCTGTTGTATCGTTACCCGACACATCCTCTCTGCATCCTGACCGTATGGATGGTGCCGTAAAAGTAACCGTAGACGATACCGAAGGTTGTCTCCGCTATTCTGGTGTGACAATACGTAACGTAAAGGTAGCGGAAAGTCCTGAATGGTTGCGCGATTTACTCATAGCTGCCGGTCAGCGTCCTATCAACAATATAGTCGACATAACTAACTTCATACTTCTTGGCCTCGGCCAGCCACTGCACTGCTTTGACCTTGCCAAAGTAGCTGGTGAGGAAATCGTGGTGCGTACATGTCTGAAAGATACATCTTTTGTGACACTTGACGGTGTAGAACGCAAGTTGTCAGAAAATGACCTTATGATATGCGACGCTATCGAACCTCTATGTATTGCCGGTGTATTCGGTGGCCTTGATTCAGGTGTAACAGAAGCGACTAAAGATGTATTCATCGAATCAGCTTACTTCAATCCAACCCGTGTTCGTCGCACTGCTCGCCGTCACGGTCTAAGCACTGATGCATCGTTCCGTTACGAACGTGGTACCGACCCCAATATTACTGTCTATGCTGCACGCCTCGCAGCTGTGCTTATCAAGGAATTAGCCGGTGGTGAAATGTGTGGCGACGTATCCGATTTCTATCCCGTGCCTGTAAAAGATGCTGAGATGGATTTCTCGCTCGACTACTGTGCGCGTCTCATAGGTAAGCGTTTGCCTAAAGACTTGGTGATATGTATACTGCGTGCTCTTGAAATCGACGTTCAGCCTACCGACGATGAGGAAGTATTACACCTCCGTGTTCCGGCTTATCGTGTGGACGTAACACGTCCCTGCGACGTAGTTGAAGAAATACTGCGTGTGTATGGATATAATAATGTGGAATTCGGCACTGAAATGCATGCCAATCTCTCACAACGCGGACATACCGACGAAGTAAACACTCTTCAGACCCTGGTAAGCGAACAACTTACAGGACAGGGATTCAACGAAATACTTAACAACTCGCTGACTTCAGCCAATTATTACGCCGAAGGTAAAGCTTTCCCGGCTGAGCGAAGTGTTCGTCTGCTCAATCCATTGAGTAACGAACTTTCCGTAATGCGTCAGACTTTGCTTTTCGGTGGTCTGGAAGTGATTAGTCATAATGTGCGCCGCAAGGCAGCTGACTTGCGCCTTTATGAGTTTGGCAATGTCTACAGCTTTGATCCTAATGCCACGGCTACCGAGGAGAAACCACTTATACCTTATAGCGAGCATTTCATGTTAGGCTTATGGTTAACTGGCCACTATACTCAGCCTTCATGGAACAGCAAAGCAGCTGAGGCTACTTTCTATGACCTTCGTGCCGTTGTCGACAACGTAATGTTCCGTATGGGCATACCTGCTTCTGCCATCGCTGCTACACAAGAAAGTGATGACCTGCTTGGAGCTATGTTGAGACTGACAAGTCGTGATGGCAAAGCCATAGGCCGAATAGGTATTGTGGCACGTAAAGTGTTGAAAGATTTTGATATTGAACAGGACGTTGTATTCGCCGAACTCGACTTCGATGTACTGTGCCGTCTGGCTGCACGCACTAAAGTAACTTTCACCGACCTGCCACGTACACAACCGGTACGTCGTGACCTTGCTTTATTGATAGATAAGGGAACTGCTTTTGCCGATATAGACCGTACCGTGCGTAAAGCAGCCGGCAAGATGTTACGGTCACTGAGCCTGTTTGATGTCTATGAAGGAGACAAGTTGCCTGAAGGAAAGAAGAGCTACGCCATAACCCTTACACTTCAGGACGATGAGAAGACACTGACCGACAAACAGATTGACAGCGTGATGCACAAAGTAACCGAAGCACTCGCCAAGAGTGTAGGTGCCGAGTTACGCTAAAAACAGATTTAGAAACCTAACCACAAAACAATATAATCTCTACCCATGGGAAGAGCATTTGAATACCGTAAGGCCCGCAAGCTCAAACGCTGGGGCAACATGAGCCGCACCTTCACACGTATCGGCAAGGAAATCACCATCGCTGTCAAGTCTGGTGGTCCCGACCCTACTACCAACCCACGTCTGCGTGTGCTGATGCAGAATGCCAAGGCTGCCAACATGCCTAAGGATACTGTTGAGCGTGCCATAAAGAAGGCTACCGATAAGGACGCCTCTGACTACAAGGAAATAGTTTATGAGGGTTACGGCCCTCACGGCATCGCTATCGTAGTCGAAGCTGCCACTGACAACAATCAGCGTACCGTAGCCAACGTACGCAGTTACTTCAACAAGCATGGCGGTTCGCTTGGCACAAGCGGCTCGCTGTCATTCCTGTTCGATCACAAGAGTGTATTCCACGTAAAGCCTAATCCTGAGACTTCACAGGAGGACTTCGAGCTCGAACTCATGGACTATGAGGCCGAACTTGAAGCTGATGACGAGGAATGGCTCATCTATGGCGCTTTTGACCAGTTTGCCAATATCCAGAAATATCTTGAGGAAGCTGGTGTTGAAATCCTTTCAGCTGAATTCGAACGTATCCCCAATGATTACAAGGAGGTAACACCCGAACAGCGTGAGGCAATCGAAAAACTGCTTGAGAAGTTTGAAGATGACGAAGACGTACAGAACGTCTTCCACAACATGAAGGAAGAGGAAGAAGCCTAATAAACAGCACCTCTTACTCCCCTTTCTGAAACCCGAAACCACGCTTCCGTCTGCAAACGATGACCGCAGATGGAAGCGTGATTTCGTAAAAAATGTGAAAAATATATTTTACCCCACCAACTATGCGAAATATTTTATACCTTTGCTCAATAATGACTATTACCATGCGGTAACGACAACGGAGTCACTCAATCCTCAGCAACCTCTACTTCTTACACAACCTCCGTTGCTGTCCGTAGTCGGTTATGTACTCATTCTATTGCTTTGGTATAACTCTTTAACACACTTATTAAAACAAGATTCTATGATGAAGAAATTTACTCTTATGGCTGCCTTCGCCGCTATGACACTCGGCGCAGCTGCCCAGAATGTAGCTGTCACTTCTAATGTAACAGAGGGCGACATCGAGAACGGTGCTACTGTTACAGTGCCCTGGCATGTTATTTTGGAAGATAGAGAAAATAAAGATAGTCAGTTTGTCATGTTCGAGTGGAATCCTCATTTTACAGTACGTGCCCTTGCAGGGAAGGAGGATATAACCGTCTATGCAACTTCGTCTATAACAGCACAGCTCTGCTGGCCCATAAGTTGTCAGGCTATCTCACCTGATAATACTGTAAACGCTAACGGTAGTGTAAATACTAACGGCAGCGACATACAGTTCGACCGTAGTATCACCTATGACAACATAAACCCAGTTAATAATCCATATTATGGATTAGATGTACCTACCGCTCCTGCTGAAGATAATTATGGCACAGGTTGTTTACGAGTAGTAGATAGCGATAACAATGAGATAGTAATTAACGTAATCTGGTCAGTTGAGGATCTTTCAGGTGTAAAAAATATTGCTAATGATATTGATATGCCTGCTGAGTACTATAGCCTTACAGGTTTGCGTGTTACCAACCCCAAAAAGGGCATCTACATTGTTAAGCGCGGCAACAAGGTTACACGTGAGGTAATAAAATAAAACTCATAACGAGCTCTAAAAGTTAAGCGAGCTAAAGCTAGCACACACAACCAGGAGGCACCACACTTTCAGCTTTTGGCTGTCACGGTGCCTCCTGGTTGTGTGTGCGAGCTTTAGCTCGTCTAAAATGGTTGTGTATACGAGCTTTAGCTCGGTTAATTTACCTCGCCATCATGTCTTCGTGCATCATGGCGCTGAGGTAAAAAAGAGTCGCCAGCCAGAAGCACAAGCGTAAGCACTACGAGCATTTGGCGGTACAGTAAGCCGACATCGGTGCCAGGCAGCAATGTCGTCCGGTTCAAAAAGGGTACTATTACAATCAAAAGGCGGTGGGACAGGCGACATTTCCACTACTTCCTCAATAGCTGTACAGCCGCTAAGTATAAGTTCGCCAAGCAGTGATTTATTGGCCGGGAGCACTACACGACGCAAGGCCACACAATCAGAGAGAGCGTATGATTCAAGTTCTGTCACCGACTTAGGGAATGTCATCTCTTCAAGCGAAGAACAACGCGACCATACATTACTTCCCACATGAGTTAAGCTGACAGGAAGAGACATACTACGCAAAGAAGCGCAATAAGCAAAAGCATGGCTACCTATATCTTTAAGACGTGTAGGAAGCACAACTTCAGTCAAAACTGTATCCCATGCACAGCAGTAACGTGGCAAAGCACTAAGACCAGAAGAAAAAACCACTCTCCTTAACTGACCACACTCCTTAAGACATCCCTCACCAAGATGTGTCACCGACGAAGGAAATTCAATCTGCCGCAAGACACCGCACTGCCAGAAAGCATAATCACCTACTTTAGTCAATTTCGAGCCAGCTTCAAAGCGTACTTCCACTATGTCATTGCGGCCGGCATAGGCGAAATCAGCCAATGTTTTTACAGAGGCCGGTATATGCAATACTGAGTCACTATCAATCCATTGCCCCCACGCAGGTAAAGTACAGAATAGCAGTAATATCTTAAGGAGCAGTCGGCTGAGCATGATAAAGCGGATTATATTCAGGAGGCAGTATCTTAGATGGATCGACAGAATCTATGTCAGTCACAATGATCTTGGCTGCCCCACGCCAAGGTAATGTAGCATGATAGCGACGGTAATGCACCATTACCGGCTGAGCATTGAGCTGCATACGGCGCAGTTTGACAGCCACCTTGCTATCGGCAGCACTAAAAATGAAATCACGACGATACACCCGCGAGGTATCACGAAGTTCCTTGTAGGGAATAAGCACACCCTCGTATGTCTTGAACACCGTACCACGACGTTCAATATGATCAATATAACCATACTGAACAGCATCATCAATATAGGGAGAAAAATAACGCATCCAAAAACCAATCAGAAGACCCACTATTACTACTGAGGCCGCCAACCATAACCATAATTTATTGCTACGCAGACGTGGAGCACGCAAATGTTCCCATTGTGACTCCTCTCCATCCCAATAGGCAGGGTCATCTGGGGTCAGTACCGGTGGTTTAGGTGCTTTAGGTGGTTTAGGAGCCTCCGGTGAAGGAGTTGACTCAAAAAAGTCATCGGAATCTGAATCGGAGGGTTTGAACATCATAAGCTAAAAGTACTCTTAGATTATTATAGAAGAAAGGATTTTATTCAAGCTTTACGTCGTGATACAGCTATGTAGACCATAGTATAGATACCCAATATGATAAGCATCACTGTCTGGCCAGACCACTGGAGCATTGAGAAGGCAGTGCCTTGTGCATCGGTTATACCATACACAGCCAAACCAAACATAACTGCAATATTCCATGGACCAAGACCACCGTTTGATGGTATAGCCATACCTATAGATGACAGTACAAAAGCTACAAGACAGGGTATGAGACCCCAACCTAAAAGAGGCTGTGTACATAACTCGCGCGTGAAAGGAAACGCATAAAAAGCTACATACAGCTGAAAGAAATAGCAACCCCATATACAGCCGGTAAGCGCAACAAAACGACCGCGACCTTTCATACGAGCCACTACTACAAAGCCTTGCCATAGCTCACGTAGCCAGCCTTTCAACTTAATTACAAAGGCAGTATTCCGCAAAAGATAGAAAGCTATACCACCAAGCAGTACGGCACCTAAGGCTATAATCCAGAACCACGGATTGGAAAGCAAGGCTATCAAATCACGTCCCACAGGATACTTGGCAAGGAAGGAATTTATAGCTGAATTAGCCACAACAAAGGTCAACACAGTGAGCAACAGTACAGTAAGAGTATCGGCCAAACGGTCTGCAACCATCGAACCAAGCACTGTGGTAAACGGTGCTTTTTGACGTGACGAAATATATGTACAACGCCATACCTCTCCTAAACGTGGAAAGACAAGGTTGAGAGCGTAACAACCAAAGATAGAACAGCACAATGCCATGAAGGGGGCATCTATCCCTAATCCGCGCAACTGAAGACGCCAACGAGCAGCACGAAAGATATGCGAAAAGACACTGATACCCATAGCAAGCAAAATCCACCAATAGTCAACTCCATTGCGGATTATCTCCATCATGACGTGGAAGTTTACCTTACGGAACATATACCACACCAACGCCACTGTCAGTAACAGAGGCAGTAAGTAGCGTACACCGTAACCTATCCACTTGCGCAAGCCACTCTCCGGCTTACTGTCTATCTGAGAGTTATCACCTATCTGAGAATTATCGTTCATGAAGCAGTAATGTTGAGTTAATTGCCTTAAGCAGCTCTTAGAATGAAACTATATATTTCTTGAGAACCGCGTTTTATAGTTCATTAATTTCTAAGAGTTGCTCAGTCGGAAGCAGCCTGAAACTGCTTCGCTACATTCAAACTGCAAATATAATCATAAACCTTCATACTAACGCCACAACAGTCTCACTTTTCCAAATGTATGTATTCGACTTCTTTAAAGGCATAGACACGCTCCTCACCGTCAGCGAGACGAAGATGAAGGAGACCCATAGGTTCAATATCAGATATTGCGGCTTCGAAAGTCAGGCCAGTAGCCCGGTCTCGGTAAGGATAAAGGCCACCATCACCACGATAGAGACGCTGTAGGAAAGTAGCATGAAGATTTTCACGCCCCAGTGGTTTAGACACAGCTGCCAACCGTTCCTCAAGTAATGAAGCGAGCTGTGTGCGCAGTTTCTCAAGATTATAGCGACCTGTGATGTCTGATGAAGCAGAACTATCCGAATGTTCAGAGGTAGTGAGAGATTCAGCCGACACTGCCGATTCGGAAGGCGTTATAAGCTGAAGAAGAGAAACAGGATTGGGAGCATCACTGACAAAGCGTGTCTGGTTGACGTTAAGACCAGCACCAATAATGCTATGCATGATTGATGTACCCATTATGGCATGTTCGATTAGGATACCGCAAATCTTACGGTCACCTACGTATATATCGTTAGGCCATTTTACCGTAGCCTTAACACCGTAAAGAGCAAGTAAGTCAGTTATAGCCAAGGCAGTTGCTTCGGAAATAGAGAACTGGTTACGTGCTGGAACTCCCTCTGGACGTATCAAGAGAGAGAAAGTGATATTGGCACCCGGCTCCGATTCCCAACTGTTGCCGCGCTGACCACGACCAGCCGTCTGTTGAGCAGCAGTCACCATAGTCAAGTGGGATAAATCGGCAACATGTTGAGCGAGCCAGGTGTTAGTCGAACTCACCTCATCAAGCGCTATGTGAATCATGGTGTCTGTTACGCTTCAAAAGTGAGTAAACGACTACCATCGGGTTGAGGCTCGATACTAACCCATATTGTATCATCAGGCAACATAGGTTCTACCTGTCGTGGCCACTCCATAAGACACAAAGCACCTGAGTCAAAATAATCATCAAGACCCATATCAGCTGCTTCTCGTAAATCATCTATGCGATAGAAGTCAAAATGAAATATAATAGGATGTTCAGGCGAGGCTCCGGCACCATCAGCATGATATTCATTAATGATACTGAAAGTAGGACTGCCTATATCGTCAGTCACACCCAACTGACGACACACCTCGCTGATAAACGTAGTCTTACCAGCGCCCATTGGTGCTTCGAAAGCAAAGTGACGATGTGGACCTATGGCCTTCACGAAGGCTGTAGCAGCTTCCGGCAGAGCCTGAAGCGAATCTATTAAAATCTGATGTTTCATAGTCAAAATATAGTTGTCAGAGTTATCGGAAAGAAGTGAGTTATGTCAGAGATATATAAAATATTATAACTCTCTGAAACTATCACCCAATCAAATTACTCCGATGGTTACAATAATGCAAATTTAGTTAAAATTAGCCTCAATATGGGAAATCTTTATTAACTTTGTAGCAAACACGCAAAAGAAAATATCAAAGAGAAAATGGGAAAAGTTGTGATTATCGGCGCCGGAGGCGTCGGCACAGTAGTAGCGCACAAATGCGCCCAGAACCCCGAAGTGTTCAACGAAATCGTATTGGCCTCACGCACCAAGGAAAAGTGCGACCGTATCGCAGAGCGTCTTAATGCCGGCATCATCACTGATCGTGTAGATGCTGACTCGGTAGAGGAACTTTGCGAACTTATGCGCCGTCATCGTCCCGACATCTGCATAAATGTGGCTCTCCCTTATCAGGACCTTACCATTATGGAAGCCTGTCTGCAGTGCGGCGTCAATTATCTTGACACAGCTAATTTCGAACCCAAAGACGAGGCTCACTTCGAGTACTCATGGCAATGGGCATATCGCGAGCGTTTCGAGAAAGCAGGTTTGACCGCTATCTTAGGTTGTGGTTTTGACCCGGGTGTATCAGCGGTATTCGTTGCATACGCAGCCAAGCATCATTTCTCGGAGATGCGTTATCTCGATATAGTTGACTGTAATGCCGGCAATCATGGCAAAGCATTTGCCACCAACTTCAACCCCGAAATCAATATCCGCGAAATCACCCAGAAAGGTAAATACTGGGAGGACGGCAAATGGGTAGAGACAGAGAATTTAGCTATACATCGGCCTTTGACTTATCCCAATATCGGTGTACGCGAGTCATACTTACTCTATCACGAAGAGCTCGAATCGCTGGTACAGAACTACCCCACAATACGTCGCGCTCGTTTCTGGATGACATTCGGTCAGGAATATCTGACTCACCTGCGTGTCATACAGAACATAGGTATGGCTTCAATAGAACCGATTATGTATAACGGTCAGGAGATAGTACCTATACAGTTTCTGAAAGCCGTACTGCCTGATCCCGGTTCACTCGGAGAAAATTATACTGGCGAAACTTCAATAGGTTGCCGTATCAGAGGTCTTGACAAAGAAGGCAAAGAATCAACTTATTATATCTATAACAACTGTTCGCATCAGGAAGCCTATCATGATACAGGCGCACAGGCTGTAAGCTACACTACAGGTGTTCCGGCTATGGTAGGTGCCTACATGTTCTTGACTGGCCAGTGGGTAATGCCTGGTGTACACAATGTAGAAGAGTTTAATCCTGACCCATTCTTGGAGAAACTTGCTGCCTCCGGCCTTCCTTGGCACGTGATAACAGACGGTGATATAGAATTGTAAGACCTCTGAGGCTACGAACATGAAGACACTGACAGCTGCACTCGCCGGTGCCATGACAATAATGCTGGCTACCGCTGCCCCTAAGACCACAACGACTCCGGGGCACACCACCGAGGTAATTACAGCCAAAGGGCCTGTATATGTTACTCCTTACACCAACGACATATTCCGTGTATCGACTACACGTGAATTACCCGTCTCTCAGTCAGCCATACTCACACCGACATCACCAAGAATACGCACATCGGTCTCTGCCGGAGAGTTTGTCATGAGTTCTCCCACTACCACACTGCGTATAGACAAGCGTACAGGACGTGTACGTTTTTATGATGCTTCCGGCCGACTGCTCCTCTCCGAACTCAACGGTGTTGACAACCGTGGCGACGTAAAGACTGTCACTTTTGAAGGCGGTCGTGACGAGATCTTCTACGGAGCTGGAGAACGTGGTCACAGTCTCCGTCTCAACGGTGACTCGCTTGTAATGTTCAACCGACAGAATTACGGCTATACAGCAGGTGACCCACGTATATCCCAGATGGGTATAACAATGCCCTGGTTTGTAAGTGACGCTGGTTATGGTGTTCTCGTAGATGACTACAACATGGCTTCGTTAGCTCTGCGCGACACTATCACCTACACCTCTGATACACCCAAACCGCTCTCCTACTACTTCATCAACGGTGATGGCACTCTCGCAGGTGCCACCTCACGCTACACACAGCTCACCGGCCGTCAGGATTTGCCACCGTTCTGGAGCTTAGGCTATATAACTTCGAAATACGGCTATCATAATCAAGCTGAAACGCTCGGGGCTATAGATTCGCTCAAAAACCGTGATTATCCTGTAGACGGTATCGTACTTGACCTCTATTGGTACGGTGTGGAATCGGATATGGGACGCCTCGCCTGGGACCCAGAACAATGGCCTGACCACCGCAAGATGATGGACGAATTGCAACGCCAAGGAGTCAACATAGTGCTAATCTCCCAGCCATACGTAAATAAAAAGGGAGCTATTGACAACTATAACTTGCTGTCATCAAAGGGCATGTTGGCAAAAGACGCCGATGGTAAGACTCATGATGTCACAACCTGGGTTGGCGATGCCGGTATGATAGATGTTAGTAATCCGGAGACTCGTGAATGGCTATGGGAACGTCTCAAAGGCCTTACAGCCGAAGGTGTAGACGGTTGGTGGGGCGACCTCGGTGAACCCGAAGTACATCCGCTCACCATCGTTCACGACAACGGTGAAACAGCATCACAATACCATAATGTCTATGGTAACGAATGGAGTCGTCTTATCTATGAAGGCCTACGTCGTGACTATCCGGATATGCGTCCGCTACTCTTAATGCGTGGCGGCACAGCCGGTCTGCAACGTTACAGTGTCATGCCGTGGACTACCGACGTATCACGTTCATGGGGTGGTCTCCAGCCTCAGGTTAATCTAATGCTTAATTCAGGTCTCTCCGGTCTCGGTTATATGAGCAGTGACATAGGAGGTTTTGCAGTTGATCCAGCTCATCCTACTGATCCAGAATTATACGTACGCTGGCTCCAGATGGGTACTTTCACGCCCGTACTCCGCACCCATGCACAGACCAAACCTGAGCCTTATCACTACCCACAGCAGGAGGAGATAACACGACGCTTCATCAAGATGCGCTACGAATGGTTGCCCTACAACTATACGTTAGCTTACGAGAATGCTTCGCAAGGTCTTCCATTGGCACGTCCGCTTAATTTCAGAGGTGATAATCCTGAAAGCCGATATGCCGCCATAACCGATGAGTATTTATGGGGCGATAACATACTTATCGCACCGGTAATGACTGCTGGAGCACGTCAACGCAAAGTACTCTTCCCCGAGGGAGAATGGATAAACTGGAATCATCCGTCGCTGACCTACCGAGGTGGAACAACAGCTACTGTAAAAGCACCGCTTGACGAACTACCTATGTTTGTACGCGCAGGTAGCTTTATTCCACAGTACATGCAGCCTATCGAGAATGTAACTCAGTATGACCCACAGTATCTAACCATAAGATATTTCCCCGACGATACATGGACTGACTACACTCTCTTTGATGATAATCGTCTGTCTCCGACTTCGCTTGTTGACCGTACTTACCAACTCACCACGTTCAGCGGACGTCGTCAGGGCAATACTATCGAGATAAGCATGAAGAGCAATGGTGGTCGTTATGAAGGAATGCCTGCTTACCGTGTGTTTACCTTCGAGATAGAAAGAGTAGCCAAAAAGCCCACATCAGTAACAGCTTCTGACGGGACAGCTTTACCAGCAGTAGCTAAAGCTTCTGGTGCAAAACAGGGCGGTTGGTGGTATGATGCAGCCAATCATACTGTAGGTGTACGTCTACCTTGGGCTTACGAAGACAACACACTGACAATAACACTGTGAAAGTCAATTGAGATTGCATTATAAAGAGAACACTCTATCGTCTGGACGATAGAGTGTTCTCTTTATAATGCAATCTTCTATGCGTAAATCACAGCCTTATTTCAGGCATTACGGGCAAACGAAGGTGCCTGATAAGTACGAGTACCTAATTCACGGTCTATCTGAAGCAGTCCTGTGCCGTCATCACCGACCAGCGAAAGGTCATCGATAATATGCTGTACTGTCTCCTCTTCCTCTACCTGTTCGGCTATAAAGGCATTAAGCATCTGACGTGTGGCATAATCCTTCTCATCAATGGCCTGTGTGTAGAGAGCGTTGATTTGAGCTGTCACTGCTTCCTCATGTTTTAAGGTAGCCACAACCGCGTCGAGGGTAGAATTCCACACAGCAGGAACTCCAGTTATAGGCTGAAGCACCGCACGCGAACCACGGGCGTGAACATAGTCAATAAGAGCAAGAGCATGTGCATACTCCTCCTGTGACTGAACACGGTACCACTTTGCAAAACCTCGACGTCCTTCTGACTCAAAATATAACGACATCGAGAGATAGAGATATGATGACCACATCTCCAGATTTATCTGCCCATTAAGGGCCTCGGACATTGACTTACTAATCATGATAATAAAGCTTTTCAACAGGCCGTACAAGACTGCCTGATATAATGTTAAATCTGTACTTATAACATTTTGCCAAGTAAGTCTGTTCAAGGTCTATGGGCTACAACTAAGACACAATTATTCCGGTTCCCACTTACCTTTTACATATACCGTCATCGTACCATCAGCGACTTCAGGCCAGGTAGATACAAGCCGTTCGATAGTCTCGACAGCATTATGCCGTGCCCTTTCGTGCAGCCCGCGTTTATAGAGACGGTCTTTTACCTGACGTGCCCAACGTTGCTTTACCATATTCTCTTCAGCAGCAGTCAGAGTACGTGGCATCAGCAGACTCTCGGCATCCCACGAATCAAGCACCTCGTATGCATCTGGTCCGGCATTTTCACGTATCTCCATCTTCTCAAACGGCAGACGAACCGTCAACGTATCACCCTGTCGGTCAAACTCCATACTATCAAGGTCAAACAATATACGCCCTTCGACCTTAACACGTGCCACAATCCACTGACCGCGCACTGAGTCACGCATCATCAATTCCTCACGTAATGTCAGCGTACATAATGACGACATAGTACGCAATGACGATATACGTGCAGCAGCTATATCATAGTGAGAATCAGGCGTAGGCTTCCGACTGTTATACCATATCACACCAGCAGCTACACAACCGCCCAAGATAATCAGCAATATAATAAACCGAACTACTTTTTTCATTTTTAATAGTATATTACAGTATACAATCAACGGAAAGTAACTTTAGCCGTATAACCGTGCTCAGCGGCCAGAGCAGAGATAAATTCTATAGCGGACGTACGGGCAGTCTGACGCAACTGCTGTTCTATATCACTGTTATTCTCCAATTCGCGTTGCAATGAAGCTGCCATCATGCTCTTAAGTTCGCTACGCTCACGTGGTGTTATGGAAGAACGCAGACCAGTAACACGAACATGTTCCTCACGTAATTCCATATCACGTCCTGCATAGGCTATCTGTATCGGTGGAAAATCAACTTCCACTACTTTGGCACTAGAGTCAACATGAACATCTTCAGGCCGCAGTTGGGATAAGTCGGCCGAAGCAGTCAGATAAGTATCATAACTGTAAACACCTATACGTGCGCCTATCTTGAGATGATTGACAGCAGCACGCACCCACGAACTGACATCAGAGGCCTCACGCATACGTTCGTCACGTACACGACCCACTTTGCTGAGCGACATTTCAGCCAGACGCAACTCGCTCATATCAGACAGAACAGAGCGAAAATCTATAACTTCGGTCTCAGGCTTTTGCTCCTCCTGACGATTGCAGGAGCCGGCGAGGACAAAAAGCAATACACCCGAAAACAGAATCACATATCTTCTTATTTCTTTCATAGCATTATAACTGTGGACTTTCATTCTATATTATGACACATTTAGAGTAACACTGTTTAAATCTCTATGTAGACTACGGAGCATATACACGAATTATTTTGAAAGCCTGCTTATTTTGCTTAATTTTGCACTTTGTAAGTAGCTCTTAAAGCTCATGAGCCCCGTCAACATGAATCAGGAATCTACCCCAGTACAGCAACCAACCGGCCCAACCGATGACATAAGGCACGATATAATCAATTATGATGATATAATAAAGATAGTGCCAGCCCTAAAAGGCCACAAATCACTTGTCGACAAAGTCATGCACTGGCTATGGCTTGACAAGTGCAACGATGTGCACGAACGATGGTGTCACTACCGTGGTGCGGTATTTGCACAGCATTTAGTAGATGATGAGTTCCGCTTCCAATTGCGCGTTGATAACGAACAAATACTGGCCAACATGCCTCCTGGGGCTTTCATAACTGTCAGCAATCATCCATTCGGCAGTTACGACGGCATCATACTGCTTGCCTTAGTAGGGAAATACCGACCGGATTATAAGGTAATGGTTAATCTGATTCTTAATCAGATACAAGCTATGCGTGAATCTTTCATAGCTGTAGACGCCTTAGCTACTGATGACCCCGAAAAGAAGAAGGTCTCGATGCATGGCATACGCGAAGCACTGCGACAACTCAAGACCGGCCACCCGGTAGGTTTCTTTCCAGCTGGTGCCGTATCAAAGATAGACCGACACCTCAATACGTATGACCGTCCTTGGCAACCAACTGTCATACGTCTCATACAGCAGGCCAAAGCGCCTGTGGTTCCCGTCTTCTTTCATGGCCGCAATTCAATGTTCTTTAATATATTAGGTATGATTGACTGGCGTCTACGTACTTTAAGATTACCGCGTGAGCTTTTCAATATGGTCGGCAAACCGGTCCATGTAAGTGTTGGCGAACCGATTCCGGTAGAAGAACAACTTCAGTACAAAACTGTCGAAGAGCTCGGTAAGTTCCTACGTGAGAAGACCTACCAACTGAGAGAAAAATATAAATGAACAATAACGATAATACAACCACCCTCTCTGCTGAAGCCGCAAAAGCCAAGCAGAGATTTTCAATAATAGGTAATTCCCCGGCTCTGTTACAGGCTATAGAACGTGCCGTAAAGGTCGCGCCAATTGACCTGTCGGTACTGGTGAGCGGTGAAAGCGGTACAGGAAAGGAATTTTTTCCTAAGATAATACATCACTTTGGAGCACGTAAACACGGCAAATATATAGCAGTCAATTGTGGTGCCATACCTGAAGGCACTATTGACAGCGAGCTGTTTGGACACGAAAAAGGGGCATTCACCGGTGCTGTCTCAGCTCGTAAAGGTTATTTCGAAGAGGCTGATGGAGGTACTATTTTCCTTGACGAAGTAGCCGAGCTTCCTCTTACTACTCAGGCACGCCTGCTGCGTGTGCTTGAGACAGGTGAGTATCTGAAAGTAGGTTCTTCGCAGGTACAGAAGACCAATGTCCGTATCGTGGCAGCTACTAACGTAGACCTGTTACAGGCCGTAGCCAAGGGGAAATTTCGTGAAGACCTCTATTACCGTCTCTCCACAGTTGTCATCTCTGTACCGCCACTTCATGACCGTGGTGACGATATAGTGCTTCTTGCACGTAAATTTGCCTCAGACTTTTCCGAGCGTTATATGACAGCCCCTATAACCTTCTCGCCTGAGGCACAAAGGGCACTGATGCTTTACCGTTGGCCAGGTAATGTACGCCAACTTAAGAATATAGTCGAACAGCTTGCCCTGTTCGAGGCAGGTCAGGAGATAGACCGTACTACCATGATGGAAGCCATACCGCTGACACGCAATCACTCCACCACTCCTGTGCCGCGTCAGGCATCTCCGAGTTACGACTCTGAACGCGAAGTACTGTGGAAAGTGGTGTTAGCGCTACAAAATGAGGTAAACGAACTGAAACGCAACCTCGAAAATAGCACTGCGGCATCTGCACCGCTATCAAAGACAACGCTTCCAAACGCCAAATCACTTCTTGCCGTACCGGCTGATGAGGCCGAAGAGGTAGAGCCTACCGAACGTGAGGCCATTGTCAACGCATTGCGCCTCAGTGACGGCAACCGTAAAAAAGCAGCCGAACATCTCGATATTTCGCTGCGCACCTTGTATCGCAAACTACGCGAGTATGAAATTGAAGAATAAATTCTCTCTGTTACATCGTACAGACTGCTGGCTGGCTCTTCTGTCATTAGTCATGATGTGCAGCTGCACCATAAGCTATAAGCTTAACGGTTCGGCTCTTAACTACGACATCTACAAGACTATCAACGTAGGGGAGTTTCCCATACGAGCCGCTTTAGTGTACCCACCACTGCAACAGACTTTTGAGAACGAGCTGCTTGATGCCATTACACGTCAGACACGTTTGCAGGAAGTGGACGGAAATGCTGACCTTGAAATGACCGGAGAGATAACCGGTTATTCTCTCTCGCCGCAAGCTGTAGGCACAGATGCATACGCTACCGAAACACGACTGACCATAACGGTAAGGGTAAAATATACCGATTCGAAAAATTCTGCCAACGATATCGACCAGTCCTTCTCTGCTTACCGTCAGTTCTCGTCATCGCTTATGCTTACTGATGTGCAAGACGAACTGTGTCAGGAGATTTCGGAAGAACTTGTCGATCTCATCTTCAATGCCACACTCGGCAACTGGTAACATATACATTTAATGAAACTTCTATACCTCCTCTGATAATGTCACAAACCACTCCACAGACCTCCGAAGAGCTCAAAGAGCAGGCACTTGACTGCCTTGAGAATACTCCTTATTTCGTATGGCCCATGGCCGAAGCGCTGACCACTAATCCGGACATCATCTCAGCCGCTGATAGTCGGCGTATGCTGGCGTTGCTTGAACTCGCCCTTGACCATAACACCTTCACAAGACTCACTGAAAATATTGCTAAGGCTTCCAAACCGGAGCGCAGATTCGCATTTCTTGTTAAGGAACGTCAATACGAAGAAGCTCTGCAAATAATTACTGAGATAAATTTGAATAATCCGGAAAAAAGTATTTACTTTGCAGACCAAATTCGTTTTCTTAAAAAACTGATACTTAACGCCTCTAAGAGTGCGTCAAAATCATAGCCGAAATAATGTCGAGTTTATCTACGGATACTTGTCTGCCACAGTAGACAAATACCCGGTAGAAAAGCTCTAAAATCTGACAACAAAAATGTATATATTTCTTGCGATTCTTATCGTGATTGCATGTGTGCTGCTGATTTGCACCGTGCTGATTCAGAAGTCAAAAGGAGGCGGTCTGGCCTCTGACTACTCGGGTGGTAACCAATATCTGGGCTATCGTAAGACCACCGATTTCATTGAGAAGGCTACCTGGTCTCTGGCTATCTTCATCTGTGTTCTCAGCATCGTGGCTTCGTTCACGGTTAAGACACCTATGAACGTATCCTCTATCAAGCCCCTCCCTGCACAGACTTCAGCACCTGCTCCGGCTCCTGCGCCAGCACCTGCACCGGCTCCAGCCCAATAACAGCTTCGCTACCTAACAACGGCACCGCTGTCACATAACAGCCTTTAGCCAAATAAAGGCATAGCTGTCATCATAACCAGCTGCCCAAATAAAGGCACCAGAAAGTTTTTACCAAACAATGCTGTGCGCTCCATTGCTCCGTAGCGATGGAGCGCACAGCATTAACACCGGCTCCGACCCCGACCCCCGACCCAAAGACAGACATCGGCCCAACCCAAAGACAAACGGGCTGCCTCTAACCAAAGCCAGACACCACTCCAGCCCAAAGACGGAGGGAGATACAGCCCCGAAGGCAGCTGGGCAGCCCCACCAGCGGCAAAATACTATCGCGAAGCTGGTTTCCACCCGGAGCTCTGCTCCGTAATAAACAACTACCACCATGAAGCGACTCCTCTATCTTCTATCCTTTCTTTTCCTTGTCAAAAGCCTCTCAGCTACCAACCCCACCGACCGCTTGTTGGAGCGGATTATGCCAGGCGCCTCACAGCATATCATCACTGAGCTAACTGAAGCCACCCCATACGACTTCTTCGAGCTTGACTCCGACAACGGCAAGGTAGTGATACGCGGCAACACCTGGGTCAACATTGCCACTGGCATCAACTGGTATCTGAAGTATCACACCGGCACACATCTGACATGGAACTGTATGCAAGCCCCATTGCTCGCAGAGTTTCCCCTACCCTCAAAAGAGCGCCACGAAACCAACCTCACCCTTCGCTATAACTTCAACTACTGCACTTTCTCCTACTCCATGGCCTTCTGGGACTGGGAGCGCTGGCAGCGCGAAATAGACTGGATGGCCATGCATGGTGTCAACATGCCTCTCGCTGCCGTAGGGCAGGAATGTGTGTGGCGCAATGTACTGCTGCGTCTCGGCTATACCGATAAGGAAGTCGGCAACTTCATCGCTGGCCCGGCTTTTCTTGCTTGGTGGGCCATGAACAACCTCGAAGGTTGGGGCGGTCCATTGACTGACAGTTGGTACACTCGTCAGGAAGAACTGCAAAAGAACATTCTCAACCGTATGCGCGAACTCGGTATGGAAGCAGTATTACCCGGCTACTGCGGCATGATGCCGCACGATGCTCGCGAACATCTTGGCCTCGAAGTCACCGATGGCGGCAAATGGAATGGCTATCGGCGTCCGGCCAATCTGTCAGCCACTGACCCACGTTTCGATGAGATAGCTGATTTGTATTACAGCGAGCTTACAAAGCTCTACGGCACCTCGCATTATTACTCCACCGACCCTTTCCACGAGAGCCATGATGATGCGGCTGTTGACTATGCCGCTGCCGGTAAAGCCCTCATGAACGCCATAAAACGTACCAACCCCGAAGCTCGCTGGGTGATACAGGGTTGGACTGAGAATCCACGTCCGACAATGATGGAAGCCATTGAACCCGGAGAACTGATAATCCTTGACCTTTTTTCAGAGTGTCGCCCCATGTGGGGTGCAGAATCGGTATGGCGACGCAATGAAGGCTATGGTCCTCATCACTGGCTGTTCTGTATGCTTGAAAACTTCGGTGCCAACGTAGGCTTGCACGGACGCATGGACCAACTTCTTGATAATTTCTACAGCACACGAACACACCCTCTCGCAGCTAACATCAAAGGAATAGGCTTTACCATGGAAGGTGCCGAAAACAATCCCGTGATGTTCGAACTTATGAGCGAACTGCCGTGGCGTAGCGAACGTGTGACACGCCCCGAATGGCTGACGGAGTATGTAAAAGCGCGTTACGGTTTTGATGACCCAGCCGTACAGGAGGCTTGGCAGCTTTTAGGCGCTACCATTTATAACTGTCCTCCCGGCAATAATCAGCAGGGTCCTCACGAGAGTATATTCTGCGGTCGCCCTTCGCTCGACAATTTCCAGGTCAAGAGTTGGTCTAAAATGCGTAATTATTACGACCCGGCAGCAACGCTTCAGGCGGCTGTATTGATGAACTCAGTAGCTGACCGTTATCGAGGCAATAACAATTTCGAGTATGACCTTGTCGACATAACCCGTCAGGCTATGGCTGACCAGGCACGTCGTCAATATCTGCACACCATAGCCGATTACCGTGCCTTTGCTCGTGAGGATTTTGAACGTGGAGCCCGGCGTTTTCTTGACATGCTCGACCTGCAGGACCGTCTGTTGGGTACACGCAGCGAATTTCGACTCGGCCATTGGATTGAACCGGCTCGTGCAGCAGGCACGACAGAAATCGAATCAGACCTCTATGAGTGGAATGCCCGCACACAGATTACTACCTGGGGCAATCGCGAATGTGCTGACCGCGGTGGCCTGCGCGACTATGCCAATAAGGAATGGCAGGGTCTTCTCAGTGATTTTTACCGTGTTCGCTGGGCACACTATTTCAAGGCTCTCTCTGACCAAATGGAAGCTCACAGTCAGCCGGATTACGAAGCTCTCGGTAGTGGTCCAAATGCCTCTCTTACATCAGCCGAACTGTTTAAGATGGCTCTGCCTGCCGGTCCGGTTGTCGACTGGTACAGCATCGAGGAACCGTGGACTCTGCTTACAGGCGGTTATACATCTGCTCCTGAAGGCAATCCTGTTGATGTAGCTCACGAGGTCATAACTTTTCTTACTGCAGAGAAATGAAACAACGCCTCGAAAGTCTCGACATAACGCGAGGTTTGACGGTAGCAGGTATGATACTGGTCAATAACGGTATGTCGGATTCATGGCCACCGTTGCGTCATGCCGTATGGAATGGGCTTACGCTTGCTGATCTTGTATTTCCTTTCTTTCTCTTCATTATGGGGTTCTCGATGTTTCTGTCGCTTTCGGCAAGACATTTTGAAGCCAACTCTGCTACAATTTCCAAAATCCTGAAACGTACTTTACTTCTACTGCTGTTGGGATTGGCTATCAACTGGCTTGACAAAGCCGCTGGTGGCAAGCCATGGTGCTGGGGTGAATTACGCTTCTGGGCGGTATTGCAACGCATAGCTTTCTGTTATCTCCTTGTTGCCTTATGGGCCCTGACTTCCCTGCGGCATCATGCTGTCACAACGATGGTGATTGTCTTGGCGGTTTATACAGTCTTGTTAGTAGTCGGAAATGGGTATGATTACGACTCTTCCACCAACATACTTGCTCGTATAGACCGTGCTATTGTCGGTGAGGCTCACCTCTATCATAAGAGTCCGGTAGACCCCGAGGGTTTGCCTGGAATACTTGGCTCACTGGTAAATGTATTGGCAGGCTTTTACTGTGCTTCGCTTATCCGTAAGAATATTGATTCCCGTATCATAGCTCTATACACCGCAGCAGCAATCATCTTAGCCATTGGTGGTTTACTGACCTACTGTCTCCCGGTAAATAAAAGAATCTGGAGTCCGAGTTTTGCGCTTGTCACTTCCGGTATGTGCGCGCTCCTCTTGGCTGTCATCATGACTGTTACCGACAGAAATAAAAGCCTACAACTCACCCTAAGCAAACCCATAGTTCTTTTAAGCGAAATTTTCAAAGTATTCGGCACAAATGCTCTTGCCCTCTACATCATCTCCGAACTTTTAGCCATCTTCTTCGGTGCTACCAGTATCAGTAAGAGTTTCTACTCCCTTCTACTCGGCCTTATCCCATTCCCTATGCTCGTCTCCCTCACATATGCCCTCCTCTTTGTCACCCTCAACTTCCTCATCGGACTCATTCTCTACCGCCGCCACATCTTCATCAAATTATAACCCCCCTTCACTCCCCTATACTATACATCTGCTGAGCAGGCTGCCACCTACAGCCCACTCAGCAGATGTATAGTATTATACGACATAAAGGTTTCAGTAGTCCTTCAGCTGCGTACTTATTCTTCTAAAGCAGCATTATCATAGGGCATCTGTACTATTACAAATCTTCCCTCGATTTGTACAGTCTTATCGTAGGCGTACATCATAAAACGAGCAGCACGTTGCTTGTCCGTTTTATTTTCCTTAATAGAAATCTTCATTTTTAAAGGAGCATCTTTTATCATCTCTACTTTTATCCAGTCGGCCTCTACAGAATCTCCATCAAATGCCTTTATTTCTTCTACTGTTTCCCATTGTTGATGATACTCAAAGCTCCATCTTTCATAAAGCTTATAATCATCACATGTAGAAAGGGTCGTAAGTACACGGTCCCAATCAATAGAATAATTATATTTTGCCTCAAAAAGCAAATCATGAGATGATGAAATAATAATACTGTCCTCCTCCGAGTCAATATATCTCCTATCTAAATCAGAAGACACTAACTCAAGTTGCCCGGTAGGTGCCGGCTCAACATATCTGAGCTCATTATCACATGAGACAAAACAACTACCCATAACTATACTCAACATAGTTATAATAGTTAACCCAATAGATTTATTCATGACGTTTATAATTTATATAAAGATACTCTATATGATTATAGGATTATAATCTTTTTTATTCTCTTCCGAGTCTGCTAACACACTCAATCCTGAAAGAGCACATATCAGCATTGTAAGACATAATTTAAATTTTAACATAGTTGAAAGTATTGATGATTTGACCGCAAAATTACAACATCACCCTGGCTTGGACCTAATTTTAGGCTCTATAAAGTTTGGTTTTCGGCAATTACAACCATCTACTAATCAGCCATTTACATAAGACAACAAATATAAAATTTGGTTTTATTTGTAAGTTACTGATTATGTGATATATAAGAATTAGATAAAACAATAAATTTAAAATATTGATAAACAATTATTTATCTTAAACACTTAGCTTAGATAGCTCATATAGCGGTCTCGTTTGGTGGTGTCGAGTTGTTTGATTTTATCTTTCAGGCGCCTTTTCCTATTGTACACTGCTTCGATTTTATCCTCTTTAAGAAGCAACGAAATTGAGGTATTAGAGAATCCGAGTACTGAAAAAAGATAAAGTAAATAATCAGCTTCTTTTAATCCTGGCAAATCATTCTTGAAATCGTAATAAAGATTATTATAAAATTCATTAACCTGATTTTCTAATTCTTTTATTTTATCACCTTCTATAGAAAGTGAACTTATAAGTTCTGTTACTCTATCAGCAATTTTACGCCTTGCAACTTTAGTATCCGTATACCTTATAACTATTTCACTGAGTTCTTCAAACAGTTTATATTTCGAGCCTAATAAGGTCTTTATAATTTGGAAGGAAGTTGAATTCTCATTCTTACTTTGTTTAAGTGCTTCTTGAAGTTGTTCAGCAAAAAGAATTTTATCAGCTATTTCATGTTTCTGTGACTTATAAATATAAAGAGCTGTGTAACCTACTCCACTTAAAATTAATAATGAAAGTATGATAATAAGTAATGTTGTTAGACGAGAAGCTCTCAGCTCTGCATTATTAATTTTTTTATTCAGTTCAAAATAATCTGCCAAGGACGTTGTCAATTCCTGACTCATGGCAGTTTCAAACATTTTATTTGTTTCTCTATAAATAATCTGACCTTCTGAAAGAGCAGCAGCAGCTTGGCCTGTTTTTTTATACAGAGTATATATGGCTAAGTTTTTCAAAGGAGCATTATAATTCGATAGAGCTTCAATAAGCTTTGCACCTTCTTTTTCAAAGCCAGTGTTTAGTAATACCAAGCATAAATTAATTGAATCCTCTGAAGTGGCAAATTTGTTTTCGCATACTTCGGTAATTACAGGCCTAGCCTCGTCATATTTATCTATACGTATTAGACTCCAAGCTTTAAGTTGTAAAGTGGCATAATACAGATAGTCATCATTGGTTAATATTGCTGAGTCAATCAGATTCTTTGTGATTTTAAGAACTTCATCGGTTTTACCATTATTATTAAATGCTGTACCCAAATCATGCAGAGCATAATTCAGGTAAGGCTGTTTACCACTTTTTTTAATATATTCATATTCTTTAGTAGCATATATTAGTTGCTCAGCTGAATTATAGGTGTCATTATATATATCCGCTATTCCACGGCAGGCCATACCAGCCCAGAAAAAAGAACTGTCATTTTCAGCAAGCTCCTTAGCCTTATAGAAGTTGACAAGAGCCTGTGAGAGTAGGCCTTTATGGAAAAGCACCCGTCCACGATAGTAAGTGGACACAATCTGACGCGAAACATCTTTCTTGCGGTTGTAATAATCGACAGCAAAAGAAATAAGGGAATCATTCTTCGGGTCAAGGTGATTTTTATCAAGCGCCTGTGTGTACAGCATACCGTATAAGGCTCTATCCTTATCACTGCGAATGATGGGATAAGACAAAGTTAGGGAATCTAACACAGCAAGCGCCGAATCAGGACGGCTATCCATCAAGGCAGCTGCCTGTTCAAGTTGTTTGCTTATTGCATCATGGCGTTTACACTCACACAGAAATACCGTGATTGCAAGAAGCAGTACTACAGATATATTAAGGTGTTTCATGGTAATTAGTTCTTCTTATCTCACACCCCATAGGAGTTTATTACGAAGTATAGAGGCAAAATCGTCACCAATACGACGAATGACATAGATGCAGAAAGGGGCACGCTCCACAATAAGGGAGGTGCCCGATTTAACTTGGAATGAACGTCCGTCAATAGCAACACGGCAATAAGAAGAACGCGAGTCTGCACACAGCTTCAGCCGCGAAGAGCCAGAAAGCACAAGCGGGCGTAATGTAAGCGAATGAGGTGCTAACGGTGACAGCACCATATTAGTAAGAGTCGGTGCCAAAAGAGGGCCACCAGCCGACAAATTATAAGCGGTAGAACCTGTAGCAGTAGCCACAACAAGGCCATCGGCAAGATAATCGGCAAGAAAATGGCCATCAACCTCAGCATGTACGGTTATCATGGAAGCCGTAGCGTCTTTGAGCACAGCCACTTCATTGAGAGCAAACGGCCACTCCGCATCAGGCAAAGCCGCCGACTCCATACGCAGCACCGTGCGCGGCTCAACACAGGCATTACCCATACGCAACGAACGTGACAGTTCGCAACGTTCGTTAAGAGTGTACGAGGCAAGAAAACCCAAATGTCCGGTATTTATACCCAATATCGGAATGCCACGGTCGCCCACCATACGGGCCACACGCAGAAATGTACCGTCACCACCCACCGATATAACAGCCTCCGTACCGGCAACGACGTCCGTCACTTCACGCACCTCATCAGGCAGTTTAATACCGTTAGAACGCAAGTAACCGGCAAAACGTCTTTCAACCATAACAGAAAAGCCATCGGCTAAAAGAATCCGGAATAAATCGGCAATATCAGCTAAATGTCCCTCTTGACGGCAATTACCAAAAACAAACACAGTCGATACAGGGTTCAGACAAGTGGTTTCCACAGTCAGCAATTTTTAAGTATGGAGGCTTAGATATTCAGCATCATCTGTAACGCCAAGAGGCGTTCGGCTGCCACTTCGGCATCGAGTTCGGTGTCACCATAAGTCGAAGTCACCTCATAACCATAACGCTCCAGATTATGCGCCACTGAAGTCGGGTCAAGGTGTGACACACGTAGTGTCACAGCCACGCGTCCTTCAGGAGCCGGCACACTCCACATATCCACCAGATGCGCATCAGCATCTTCAACAGCATGAGCTAAACGTGAAGCACTGTAATCAGAAGCCGGACACTCTACAGTCAGCACACTGCTGTCATCACGTGGAGCCAACATACGTCCTAATCCCTCAAGCACAGTAGTCTGGTCGGCCACTCCCATCACCTGTCCCCGACTGGTGACAGCTAATTCACGACCAGGTGCATCGAGCAAGCGATGCAACACATCGACCAACGGCATATCTGCTTCAACAGAAGGCAACATGCCGGCCTGTGGTGCCTGACGCACAGGCGATATTACATCTCTTGCAGTCATAAATAAATTCCTTCAATAAATTAATTTTTATAGTGTTCGTAGTCCAACTCAGACTGACGGAAAAAAGAGGATTGATAATTCTTTGCAGTCGCTCTTTGTGACCTTCAATTATTTTATCTATTTTTGCGCTTGATTTCAAAAAATTATCATCTACCTCCCCGAAACTATCCGGACTGACGAAGCCAAAGCCCTGTGTTACGTTCGAAAAAACGAGGTAACTGCTTGTTATGTGAACGATCGCAGAGCCTTGCGAGTTCAAAGTTACAAATTTTGTGCCGAAAAAACACCATAACAGTGTTTTTATCGTAAATCCGAAGAATAACCAGGAGACCATTATAAAGACTATGACACGTTTAAGCGTAAACATCAATAAGATAGCTACCCTGCGCAACGCCCGGGGTGAAAACAATCCCGATGTCGTCGCCTTTGCCCTCGACTGCGAGCGTTTCGGCGCTCAGGGTATCACCGTACATCCGCGTCCCGATGAGCGACACATACGCCGCCGTGATGTGACAGACCTTAAGCCTGTGCTGCATACGGAATTCAATATCGAGGGCTATCCTACAGAAGACTTCATGCAGTTGGTCACTTCTATAAAGCCTGCTCAGGTCACTCTTGTGCCTGATGCACCAGGCGCGCTTACCTCGTCAGCCGGTTGGGACGTTATAGCTAACGCTGAATTTCTGCGTGACATAACCACCCGTCTGCGCAAAGCCGGTATAAGAAGCTCGATATTTGTGGCAGCCGACCCCGAACAAGTACGTGCAGCCAAAGAAGTCGGTGCTGACCGTGTAGAGCTTTATACAAAACCATACGCCGACAATTATGCCATCGACCGCGAGAAGGCCGTAAAACCGTTTGTAGAAGCCTCGCGCACCGCACTCGAAATTGGCCTGGGGCTTAATGCCGGTCATGACCTCAGTCTTGAGAACCTGGCTTATTTCCACCGTTCCCTACCCCATCTCGATGAAGTGAGCATCGGCCATGCGCTTATATGCGATGCTCTGTACTTGGGCATCGAAGAGACCATACACCGCTATCTCAACTGCCTCAAGGACACACCCACAGCAGAATAACCTCCACGGCTTAGACACCGCGAAGCTCTCCCGCAGCGCTCCGGCAGCGCGAAGCTGGTTTCCGCTGGGAGCTCTGCTCCCTAATTCAGCGGTTCCCGCCGGGAGCTCTGCTCCCACATACTACAATATCCACCCTTTCGTGAGTTTCTCAATATGACATCTCTTTCTTTATGGTCGCTGGTAAAAGACGGCGGCTTTATCATGATTCCGCTGGCACTGCTGCTGCTCACCAGCCTGTACATATTCATCGAGCGCTGCATCGTACTGTGGCGTGCAGCAAGAGAAGACCCTACCTTCATGGGCCGTATACGTGATTATGTCCACGAAGGTGACATCGATAGTGCCGTCAGTCTCTGCAAAAAGCACTCTACCCCCTACTCGCGCTTGATACTCAAAGGTCTGACTCGTATAGGGCGCCCAATGAATGATGTGCTCGTAGCCATCGAAAATACCGGCAACATCGAGGTCACAAACCTTACCAAAGGTTTCTCCTGGCTCTCCACAACAGCCGCTGGTGCGCCAATGCTTGGCTTCCTCGGCACCGTAGTAGGCATGATAGAAGCTTTCTTCTCTCTGGCAAGTGCAGGGTCAGCAGCCAACATCACCGTCCTATCCTCAGGCATTTACCAGGCTCTTGTCACCACTGTAGCCGGTCTGATAGTAGGTATCGTAGCCCTCTTTGCCTACAATGTACTGGTGGCTAAGGTGAACCGAATCATGAACTCATTAGAGCAGAAGTCAATGGAATTCATGGACCTGCTCAACGAGCCTTCCATGTAAGATACGCAGGTCAACTCCCTGCCCTACTCTCTGAAACTACTCAAGCATGGCACTGAAGAAAACTTTTGCTCCTCTCGACACATTCTCAATGTCGTCGATGACTGATATAATCTTCCTGCTTCTGATATTCTTTATGGTGACCTCAACTATAATTTTCCCGGCTGCCATAGATGTCAATCTGCCCCAAAGCAGTGAGCAGGCATCACTCAAACCAGTCACTGAAGTCTATATAGATGCCGATTCCAACTACCATCTCGTAGTGGACCGCAACGACTCAGTATCGGTAGAGAATACTTTGCCCCAGCAGTTGCAGCGTGATGAACTTATGAATAAACTTACACTGATACAGCAGATGGACTCCACCCGTGCCGTGGCTCTCTACGCCGACAGTACGGTAGCCTACGCACGTGTCATCGAAGTGCTTGACATGGCGGCACGCAGACATCTGCACATAGTATTGGCTACACGCGCCGCACAATCCGTTCCACAAGACGCTCCCCAACAGCAATGAGCACCGAACGCGAAAAAAAAGACCGTTGGATAGCTATAGGCCTCACGCTTGTCATCGTGGTCATAATAGCTCTGTTCCTGGTCGGGGGACGTCTGACCTTCTATCCGCCTCTGACAGCTGACAGTACTCCGGCAGAAATGATGGTACCCGAAGAAGAGGAAGAAATGTTTGTAGAACCTGAACTCCTTGATTTAGGTGAGGAAAAGGCCGTTACTAATGATGCGCCAGCTCCCTCGTTCAAGGGACAACCCGAACCGGCACCAGAAGACCATACCGAACTCATTGTCAAAGGAGAAAATCCAAAACCTGCTCCACCAGTCGAAAAACCGATAACACAGAAAAAAGAAAGCCCAGTCAAGGCCACTACTCCTACTGTGACAGATAAGGAGAAAGCCAAAGTCACTTCAAGTGTGGCCAAGGGTTTCGCACCCCGTAATGGTACCGAGACAGGCAAAAACAGTAACAGTGGTGCCGGAGGCGATGGAGTCGGCATACAAGGCAGTATACGTGGCCGTACATTTAACGGCTGTCCTAAACCAAACGTCAGCTTACGTCACAAAACAGTCGTTAAAGTAGAAGTGGTGGTTGATGAAGATGGTAAAGTGATTTCGGCCTCCGCTACCGGAACTGCCGATGCTTCCATACGCCGAGCCTGCGAACAGGCAGCTCGTCAAGCTACATGGAGTGCAAAGAAAGGTGCTGGTGATACTCACGGCTCTATTACATTTACCATAACTCCACGCTGATTGCTCTACTACATACACATAGCCGCCTCTTGCCGAAATAGCAAGAGGCGGCTATGTGTATGTATGGTATAAATCTTACTTCAGCAGAACAAAACGAGGCACAAGACGCTCAACATGAACAGTTCCGACAGGTGTCTCTATATCAGCATCGCTATCAGAAAATATGATAAGCACCGTGTTACCAGTCTCAGGGTCAGTCTTAGTGACCTCAAGTATGTCAGGCCCGTCAGGAAACGAGATACGTGAAAAATTGGAATTGCCGCGCCATAACGCAGGATTATTCTGACGTAATGTCATAACGTATGCCACATAATCACGAAGATCTGCTTCTTCAGGCGTACGCGGTTCAAGATGACCGGTAGTACGAGCGATGTTATCTGGCTGCCCACCCTCAGTATCACGGCTGAGGTCACCGTATTCGTCACCGTAATACAAGGTAATCGGACCAGAGTAACCGGCAAGAATAGCATGACGTAGCTTCATCTGACGCCAACGGTCAGCATCGTCATCAGCAAAATGGTCAGCAAGACGATAGCCATCATGATTACTCAGATAAAGGTTCGGTATAACCGAATCGTTAAGATAACCACGCAGCGTTGGCACAGAATAAATAGTGACAACATCGTCCCAACCATTAGCGAGTCCAGGCTGTGAGGGGTCCTGCATCGGGCCACTTATAAGCTCCTTGCCATCAAAATCAAAAGCACTTAACAAGCCACCGTCACGATAGACACCACGGTTGATGACATCAGCTGTGCCCCAGTCTTCACCTACCATATAGCCGAGAGTACCCCAACGTTCGCCAGCTGCCCGACGTTTGGCAGTCAATTCTTCGACAGCTCCACGTATTTCATTCCAGTAGTTGACACCATTCTGAGTAGCCTGATATGCCTGGTCAAGACGCCAGCCGTCGATATCAAAATTGTCTATCCAATAAGTAGCCACTTCCTTTATATAGTCAAGTGAACCGGGATAACGGATATTACCCTGTCCACCTTCAGGACCACGGTCACTATCTACCCATTCCACATCGAGAGTATAGCCAGACGGAGATGGCTCTGTAACACCACCGTGATGACCGAATACACCATCAAGTATCACATACATACCGCGTGCATGAGCCTCTCGAACCAGTTCACGCAAATCGTCCTCAGTACCGAAATTAGGGTCAACAGCAAAGAAGTTATTAGTAAAATAACCCGTAGCCTGAAGCTTCTCGCCACCCGTGGCTGAGGTACTGTCAAAGATAGGTGTCAGCCATATAGCATTGGCTCCCAAAGCTTTTATATGGTCAAGGGCAGCGGTGACACCCTTGATATTACCATTCTTGCGGTGGCCATCCGGACCCCACATGGCTGTATAACCCGGTGCGCCGTCCTCGGCATGTTGAAACGATGCCACCATAACCTGATAGATAGTGAGTTGACGCGGATCCTGCTGAGTTTCGCCATGACTAACTCCGATGCCAAGTAACGCCAAGAGCGCAACAAGGCTACGTTTGATTAATTTGAACATAACTGAGAGATTTTAGAGGTAAACTATATTTCTTCACCACGAAGGGTAGCCGATGTAGCTGACAGCACACGTACCTTCACAAAGTCACCTGGGCGGTGTTCGCTGCCATCTTTACTACGACGTGAGAAAACCACCACTTTATTCTGTGATGTACGGCCAAAAACCTCTTCATCACTGCGTTTTGATTTACCTTCGACCAACACTTCAAACTCCTTACCGACATCACGTAGATTGGATTCGAGCGATAATTCATTCTGAAGAGCTATCATGCGGTTGAGACGTTCGATTTTAACATCTTCAGGTACATTGTCGACGAGATGCTTTGAGGCAAAGGTGCCAGGACGTTCGGAATACTTGAACATAAAAGCTGAATCAAAACCAGCCTCACGCATCAGCTGAAGAGTCTGTGCGAAATCCTCCTCACTCTCGTTATGAAAACCTGTGAACATGTCAGTCGAAAGGCCAGCATCAGGTAGTATGCGACGTATGGCAGCCACACGGTCCAGATACCATTCACGTGTGTATTTACGGTTCATATCATGCAGCACTGAATTACTACCACTCTGTACCGGCAGATGTATATGACGTGCTATATTAGCATGACGAGCCATAGCGTGCAGCGTTTCGTCACTCATGTCTTTTGGGTGTGATGTAGTGAATCGCACACGCATCTCAGGGGCAGCTTCAGCCACAATCTCTAACAAGGCGGGGAAGTCAGTGACCGTGCCATCAGGGGCCTCATAGCGGTAGCTATTGACATTCTGTCCCAAGAGAGTCACTTCGCGGAAACCACGCTGACGAAGGTCATCAAGTTCGTGCAGTATGCTTTCCGGCTCACGTGAACGTTCGCGTCCTCTGGTGTAAGGCACGATACAATAAGAACAGAAATTATTGCACCCACGCATTATCGAGATAAATCCACTCACCTTGTTGGCGCCAAGACGTCGCGGCAATACGTCACGATAGGTTTCGGTGGTAGAAAGGTCTATATTTATAGCTTTCTGTCCCTGTTCGGCAGCCCCTACAAGTGAAGGCAAATCAAGATAAGCATCAGGCCCAGCTACTATATCGACACCATATTCGTCGATAAGTTTATGTTTAAGACGCTCGGCCATACAGCCTATCACACCTATAATTATGTTGCGTCCAAGACGTCGACGCAAAGAGTTCCAGTAGTTAAGACGGCCATATATCTTCTGTTCGGCATTGTCACGTATCGAACAGGTGTTTATCAACACTGCAGCAGCTTCGTCATCATGGTCGGTAGTTTCATAGCCGGCCATACCCATCATCGAAGCCACCACTTCCGAATCGGCCACATTCATCTGGCACCCATAAGTCTCTATGCGCACTTTCTTTAAAGAAGTGCAGTTTTTATCGTTATTCGGCAAAAAAAACGGCTCCATATTATTGCATGTCGGAATTTAATGATTAAATTTGCGCAAAATTACCACTTAAATCTAAACGCTACAAATGAGCATCCCTTTTATTACTGCAGAAGAGGCTGCCAGCTATATTAAAAATGGCGACAACGTAGGCTTCTCGGGCTTCACTGCCTCCGGTACTCCTAAAGTTGTAACAGTGGCTCTGGCCAAGCGTGCCCGTGAGCTCCATGAAAAAGGCGAACCATTCAAAATCAACATGTTTACGGGTGCCTCAACCAACGACCATGTCGATGGTGAGTTAGCTCGCGCCAATGCAATTAACATCCGTACACCCTATCAGGGTCACCCTGATTCACGCAAAGCTCTCAACGACGGTGAAATCCACTACTTCGATGCTCACCTGAGCCATGTATCGCAAGACCTGCGCTACGGCTTCTTCGGTGATATAGATGTAGCTATAATCGAGGTGACAGAGATGACTCCCAACGGCGAGTTTATACTTGGTGCCGGTCTGGGTATGAGTCCTACTCTGGCTATGATGGCCAAGAAAGTCATAATAGAATACAGCTCTTTCTATAAGACTTCATTCCGTGGCTTCCACGACAATTATGTGCCTCTGGATCCACCTCATCGTCGTGAGATTCCTATCTATAAGCCCTCTGACCGTATCGGTAGCACAGTTATCAAGATTGACCCCAAGAAGATTATTGGTATCGTGCCTTCTAACGCTTCAGAGAGCATCAAACCCTTCCATGCTTCTGACGAGACTACACACCGTATCGGAGAGAACGTCTGCAACTTCCTGGCTTCTCAGCTTCGCGAAGGCAAGATGCCGAAGGAGTTCCTGCCTATCCAGTCTGGTGTAGGCAATGTAGCTAACGCTGTGCTTTACGGTCTGGGTGAGAATCCTGATATTCCTCAGTTTGAGATGTACACCGAAGTAATTCAGGACGCCGTTATGACTCTTATGGAAGAAGGTAAGTGTAAATTTGCTTCTACTTGCGCACTGACTTTCTCTGACGACGCCATGATGCACTTCATGGATAATATCGACTTTTTCCGTGATAAGATTCTCATGCGTCCGGGTGAAATCTCCAACTCACCTGAAGTTGTACGCCGACTCGGTCTTATCGCCATGAACACTGCTCTTGAGGCTGACATCTTCGGTAATGTCAACTCTACACATGTGCTTGGCACCAAGATGATGAACGGTATCGGTGGTTCAGCTGACTTCTGCCGCAATGCTTATCTGTCTATATTCTCATGTCCTTCTATCCAGAAGGGTGGCAAGATTTCGGCTATAGTACCTATGGTATCTCACGTTGACCACAGCGAGCACTCAGTTAAGATTCTCGTTACAGAGCAGGGTGTTGCTGACCTTCGCGGTAAAGACCCACGTCAGCGTGCCCACACTATCATCGAGAACTGTGCTCACCCCATGTACAAACAGCTTCTTTGGGATTATCTCAAACTCTGCGAAGGCAAGGGTGTTCACACTCCTCATAGCCTGCGTTCAGCTTTTGCTTTCCACCAGACACTTATGGAAGAAGGCGATATGACACTTACCGACTACGCTCGTTTTGAGAAAAGATAATCAGATAATATAATCATCTCAGATATAAAATTGAACGGTATCAAAGGCCTTAGGCCTTTGATACCGTTCAATTTTATATCTGAGATGATGTCAGCCTACTGATGAACCAGGACGCACATCACCGTTAGGGCCTATCACTACAAGACGGCCGTCAGCATCTACTGCACTAAGCACCATACCTTGGCTCTCGATACCACGTAACTTGCGCGGAGCGAAATTAGCCATGAAACATACCTCCTGACCAACAAGGTCTTCGGGTTTGTAATATTTGGCTATACCGCTGACTATGGTACGGCCACCCATACCATCATCTATACGCAAACGCAACAGCTTGTCAGCCTTAGGCACTTTGTCACACTCTACGACACGTCCGACACGTATATCCATACGCTCGAAAGTCTCGAATTCGACATTATCCTTGACTTCAGCAGGTTTCCATTGAGCCAACTGATTAGCCTCCTTAGTAGCTAATAACTTGTTTACCTGTGCTTCCACAACACTATCCTCTATCTTCTCAAACAAAAGATGAGGTTTGTCGATTGCTTCACCAGCCTTTACAAGATCAAAACGGCCGAGCATATCCCAACTCAGATGATCAAGATGAAGCTGAGCAGCAAGATCCGTACCCATAAAAGGCATGAACGGTTCGAAAGCAACGGCAAGATTAGCGCATATCTGGATTGCAAGGTTAAGAATAGTGCCCACACGTTCCATATCGGTCTTAGCCAATTTCCACGGCTCGGTGTCAGCCAGGTACTTGTTGCCGGCACGAGCGATATTCATGGCTTCCTTAAGAGCTTCGCGGAACTTGAAAGTATCCATACAAGCACCTTCAGCCTCAACTGCCTTGCGTACTTCCTCCATTACGTTGCGATCAGCTTCGGTCAGTTCGCCACATACAGGCACAACACCGTCAAAGTACTTATGTACAAGTACCATAGCACGATTAACAAAGTTGCCTAAAATAGCTACCAGCTCTGAATTATTACGTGCCTGGAAATCCTTCCACGTGAAATTATTATCTTTCGTTTCAGGAGCGTTGGCAGTGAGTACATAACGTAATACATCTTGCTTGCCAGGAAGTTCCTGCAGATATTCATGAAGCCATACAGCCCAGTTACGTGAAGTCGAAATTTTATCGTCCTCAAGATTCAGGAACTCATTAGCTGGAACATTATCAGGAAGATTGTAAGTACCATCAGCCATAAGCATGGCGGGGAAAACAATACAGTGGAACACTATATTATCTTTGCCGATAAAGTGGAGCATACGTGTCTCAGGGTCTTTCCACCACTTCTCCCATGAATCGGGAGCCACATCTATAGTGTTTGATATATAGCCTATCGGGGCATCAAACCACACATAGAGTACTTTGCCTTCAGCACCTTCTACAGGCACTGGAATACCCCAATCGAGGTCACGGCTTACAGCACGTGGTTGAAGACCCATATCAAGCCAAGATTTACACTGACCGTAGACATTGGTTTTCCATTCCTTATGGTCCTCAAGTATCCATTTACGCAGACGAGGTTCCCATTTGTCAAGAGGCAGATACCAGTGACTTGTCTCACGCATTACAGGTACATTGCCTGTGATAGCCGAACGAGGATTTATTAGGTCAGTAGCGTTTAACGATGTGCCGCAAGCCTCACACTGGTCGCCATAGGCACGTTCATTGCCACAGTGAGGACAGGTGCCGACTACATAACGGTCAGCAAGGAATTGATTTGCCTGCTCATCATAAAGCTGCATCGAGGTCTTCTCGATGAACTCACCCTTCTCGTAGAGACGGCGGAAGAAGTCCGAAGCAGTACGGCGGTGAGTTTCCGAAGTAGTACGTCCGTAGACATCAAACGAGATGCCAAGCTGTTCAAAAGAATCTTTGATTATGTTGTGATAGCGGTCCACAATATCCTGTGGTGTCACACCCTCAGCTTTGGCCTTGATAGTAATAGGCACACCATGTTCGTCGCTGCCACCGATAAACATCACTTCCTCACCTTTGAGGCGCAGATAGCGCGCGTATATATCTGCCGGCACATAAACACCAGCAAGATGGCCAATATGTACTGGGCCGTTAGCATAAGGAAGCGCCGAGGTAATCAGCGTACGTTTGAATTTCTTGTTGTCTTTGTCCATTTGTAGGATAGTATCTATTTTGAGGAAGTTGCAAATTTACGAAAAAAAGCCGACAGTAAATCCTATCTTTCCGCATTGTCCTTTTCTTGAGATGTATCAGCAGATAAGGAGTCTCTCTCGTTTTGCACTGGATTGTCTTCATGAGGGCGGACTTTATTATGCTTATGCGGATTTTCAGGTTCCTCTACCAGTTGAGCTTGTGGCTGCTGTGACTGGTCATCGGCCGGATTAGCCTCACCCTGAGGCTGGGACACCTTTGGTTTAGGCTTCTTACGCTTGCGTTTTTTTGGCTTAGCCTCAAGTATCTCAGGATCGGGTTCTTCCGGAGCACATTGCGGCACACCGGCACTACGTAGCGAATCTACTATCAACTCAGCTGCATAATCGGCTGCTGAAGCATTACCTAACCTGCGACGCATATTCTTATAGCCGCCTAATTGCCACTCACGACGTGGGGAAGGCTGAAGCAATGGTGCCAGTTCCCGTGCCACCTGGGCCGCTGTACAGTTGTGCAACAGCAATTCAGGCACCACGGAATTATTGACTATCAGATTAGGCAAAGAGACATACTTAACCTTCAGTATCTTCTCCATTATCTTATATGACAGCTTACTGCCATTGGCGCGATAGCATACCACCTGTGGTGTACCTATAAGAGCCGTTTCAAGAGTAGCTGTACCTGATGTAACGAGAGCTGCCTGCGAATATTTCAGCAATGTCGGAGTACAGCCAAATACTACCTGCAAACCAGGGTCCTGAGCCACTTCACGATAAAACTTCTCACTTATGGCAGGAGCAGCTGCCACAACATATTGACAAGCTGGAAAACGCTTGACAGCCTCAAGCATTATAGGAAGATTATTCCTTATCTCGCCTTTTCGCGAACCGGGTAGCAAAGCCACTATAGGGAGTTCAGTATCAACCAAACCTTGACGTTCAACAAAATGGCGTTTGGGAGGCAAATGACCTAAGGCATAATCCATCTCCTGAACCGACGGATTACCAACGTAAGTCACATTATATCCATGACGCTTATAGAAGGGGACCTCAAAAGGCAATATTGAGTAAAGATTGTCAACATATTTCTTGATACGCTTCACACGATATTCCTTCCATGCCCATACTTTCGGTGAGATATAATAATCCACACGAATACCGAGTGATTTAGCGTATTTGGCCATCTTCAAATTGAAACCCGGATAATCGACCAATATCAGTACATCAGGACGGAAGTCAGCTAACAACTGCTTAGCTGCCTTAAGATTACGCCAAAGCTGTGGCAGCTTCCTCAGCACTTCGCTGAAGCCCATGACATTCATCTGGTCATAATGCACCTCGGGTCGTCGGCGAGCGGCTTTGGCCATTAGGTCGCCGCCAAAAAATCGTATCTGTGCCTGGTCATCGAGTTTCCTTATAGCCGTTATCACATCGGCTGCATGAATATCGCCGGATGCCTCTCCGGCAATCAGCATATACTTCATAAAAATTCAAGCTGTGAGAGGTTATAGAAGCAGACACCGAAACACAGCACTTCCTTACAGTGTCCACAGGGCATAAAGCACCTTTTTGTTAGATTGATTATATAACAATAGGTTTATAGCACTATCGTTTTTTTAGTATGATTAAGCTGTACGTTTCAATAACACACCATGATTTGACGTTCTTATAAGATAACAATTCATCATTTGTAGAATGTGGCATATTCTTACATCTCTTTCCATGATAGCATGGTGCTTAATAGTAGCTGGACTAATTATAATAGTTGCAGTCCTTTATGCAGTGTTGGCTGTGATACCACGTCATCGTCACGGAAATGAAGGCGAACAAAAAGTACAGCAATTGCTTAACAGTATAAAGAATAACTCCAATATACCCCTTAATGACCTTCTCCTGCCTACAGCCGGAGGCCATACCACACAAATTGACCATATTCTGGTTTCAACAAGAGGTATATTCGTCATAGAAACTAAAAGTCATTACGGTGTCATAGAGGGTAACGGGCAAAGTCAATATTGGCGACAGACAGCAACCCGTTATAATCATGACATTTATAACCCTTTGTTACAGAACGCTTCCCACATACGTCATCTGCGTCATATACTTAGAAACATTCCAGCAGAATGGTTTATATCGTTAGTGGTCTTTACCGATGCTGACAGCTTAAACGTTTCCCAGCAGGAAGGCGGCAAGGTACTGTTACTTTCTGACCTTTCTGCTCAACTGAAACGCTATCCAAGCATAATAGAGAAACAACAGCTCTCTACCATAGCAACTACCATAAATAAAGCTAATATTAGAGGTCCGTTAATACGTATCAAGCACATCATTCACGCTCATCGCACAGCTAAGAAGTCAAAGAATAAATAATATTCCGCCCAATGAATAAAGCACGTTATCTCCTTCTCACCATTATAGCCGCTCTTGTAGGCATCGCTATGACTGCCTGTATATCCGATGATTTCTCTACATCGCCCGATGATCGTCTGACATTCTCAACCGACACAGTGAGTTTCGATACAGTCTTCACCGGCCAAGGCACCCCGACAGCACGTCTGTTGGTATTCAACCATGCAAAAAAAGCTGTCAATATCTCTTCAATCCGTTTCGCCCGGCAAGATACTGAATTTTCTCTTAATGTCGATGGAATGAGCGGTGAGTCTTTTACCGATGTTGAAATTCGAGGCGGTGATTCCATTTACGTCTTCATAGAATGTCATTTGCCCGAATCTTCAAATAAAGAACCTCAACTCACCAGTGACCGCTTGCAGTTTGTCACCAATGGTGTGATGCAGGAAGTCGAAGTCGAAGCCTACGGACAGAATGTGACACGTCTGCGTGGTGTAGTCATCAACGAAGATACTCATTTCACTGACTCCGTACCATACGTAATCACCGATTCACTGGTAGTGGCTTCAGGGGTTACTCTGTATGCTGGTCCCGGCACACGTATGCTATTCCATGACAAAGCAAAACTCATAATTCACGGACGTATCGAAGCTGTAGGGGAGCCAGGAAGATTGATTCAACTGCGTGGTGACCGTCTTGACAACGTGCTGCCGGGTGTACCGTATGCTATACTTGCCGGACAGTGGGAAGGTGTACAGATAGCACCCGGCTCATTTGACAACCGTATGGAATATATCCACATGCAGTCAACTGTACAAGGCCTGACAGTAGATTCTTGTGCCCTTGATGACCGTGTACGACTTACATTGGTCAATAGCTGGCTGCACAATTCCCAAGGGTCGGTACTGACTGCCGATTATGCCCGTGTCAACGCTTATGGGGTCTGTTTCTCCGAGGCAGCCAATGCTGTGGTGTCACTCAGCGGAGGTATCCATGACTTCAGTCAATGTACTATATCCAATTATTATCTCTTCTCAGCTTCGAGTGAAGCTATGCTATCACTGTCACATCTATTTCCCGATGACCGCATCGGCAATCCGGCTCCTTTGATGAAGGCCAATTTCGGCAATTGCATATTATACGGTATGCGTCCTTCAATCAATACCTCAGACCTTGCTGACACAGAGGTCTACCTACGCTATGTACTCCTAAAAGAGAACGGAAATGACGATGCTCATTTCATCTCATGTATCTGGGATAAGAATCCGCTCTTTTATACTGTACGCGAGGACTATTATTTTAATTACCGTCTGCGGCCTGAATCACCGGCTATAGCCGCCGGTGACCCAGCTTTGGTAGCAGAACCTACCCTTATTGACATTGACGGTCTGCCACGGCTTTCAGAAGGCGCTCCTGACCTCGGAGCCTACGTCTACGTAGCTCCCGCTGAGTAACAACACATGTCACTTTTTCAAATATTCTCTGTGTGATTTTATCATCTTATCACTTTCCAGTCGCGTAAGGTACGTGTACGCGGAGAGAATACAGCGCCAATGCGTACTACCTCCCTGTCTCCTGCCTCGTAAGGTATCGAGTATCCTTTGTCCTCTATCTGGCGCAGTGCCTTCTTAGCAGTGCCGCGTATCTTCAGCTCGATGATGTAGACATAGCGCGGAGTCTCGACAAGTACATCTATACGTCCAGCCGAAGTCCGCATCTCTGTCTTGACGTACAGGCCCATAAGATGGAAAAGCATCAGACACAGATTCTGATAATGCACCTCGTAGTCAGGAACACCTTTCTCACCGACTTTCGGCACCTGCTCGTAGGAAATACTACCGAAGAGACTTTTCATCTGTTTCATGAGGCCCTCAGCATCACCATTGCGTACGGCCGCGACAAAGGATTGTAGCCGAAATTCGCTTCTTTCTGCCGGAGGCAGGGCGTATATTGGCAGCAGCCAGTCATATAACCCCTCACGTACCTCTTCATTCGGTATGCCGAGTGTATAGCTTCTGAACTCACTGTCGTAATCCTTGACTGTCAGATAACCAGACTGGAAAAACATCGGTATGGGGTCACTGCGCCATGTGTCGACATCGAGAAGCTGGCGCTGGGTACGTACCTCGCCATCGAGATTAGCTATGCGATAATCCCTTGACTGAAGCATCTTCACCAACAGAGTCGGTGTTCCTGTCCGGAACCAGTAGCGTCCAAAGTTCCTTTCGACCATAGCAGACATGACACTGAAAAGATTGTACACTCTCTCGTTACGACTGCTGAAACGGTAACCGTCATAATCTTTACGGAGCTGTGCCGCACATTCCTCCAAAGTTATATGGTTATTCTCTGCCAACGGCTTTATGTGAGGCAGAAGATAACGCTCAAGTTCCTCATCGGTAGCTCCGCATATAGCATTATACTCCGGACTGAGAGTTATATCGCGTATATTATTAAGGTCACTGAATACACCGACATGTCCGAACTTCGTCACGCCAGTTAGGAAGGCGAAACGCACGTAACGGTCACAGGGTTTCATGGTACCGTAAAACGCCTTCAGCTGCTTGCGGAAAGCTTCCTGTAACTTCGGATTTTCCAACGTCTCTTCAAGTGGTAGGTCATATTCATCTACAAGCACTACCACACGTTCACCAGTCTGTTCGAAAGCAGCACGCAGCACATTGGCAAAACGCAGTGAAGGAGAGGTATTCTCTCGCGGTACATTATAGCGCTTCTCCCATACTTTCAGATGTTGGTCGAGTATCTGCTCCAGATGTTCCGCGCAGCTGTATTGCTGTCCGTTCAGACTTAGCTTCAGTACTGGATAACGCTTCCATTCTGTCTCGACAGCAGCTATGTCAAGGCCCTCAAACAATTCACGCCTCCCCGTGAAGTATGCCTCAAGAGTCGAAAGAAAAAGACTCTTGCCGAAACGTCGCGGACGCGACAGAAAGTAGTACTTCCCTTGAAGAAGTTTCCTTATAAACCCCGTCTTGTCAACATAAAGATACCCTTCTCTCCTTATCTCCGAGAAAGTCTCAATCCCCAACGGATATTTTACCAGTGTTCCCATAATTCGCTATTTTATCTGTTTCTGCGAAGTTAAGAAAAATTTCTTATTCTCTGCACATTTATAATTTTTCTCTCCCTAAACTACCCACGTCAATTCTTTTCCACTGTAGTATTGTGAGGCTTTTGATTGTTCAAGGTGGGCGAAGCAATATTTTAATTTCGAGCGACGTTATTTTGGATATGGCAATTTTAATGCTATGCGTAGACTTATCATCTTGATTTTCATTCTTTCGGGTATCTTCGTCGGACTACCCGTTTCTGAGGCGCAGCTAATACGTAAGGCTGGAGAATTTGTGCGCAATGCTTTCGAGGGCAGTCCCACTGACTCTACCCACTCTGTTGATGACGGGCAGGGCGACCCCACTTTACGCGTACTCAGCGACTCTCTGCGTCTCCGAGAATTAGCTCTGCAGATTCAGGAAATGAAGATGACCGAGCTGATGCTTCGCAACGAACTCGCTGAAGCCCGGAACCGCAATCAGCTCGCCGACTCGCTCGAACGCGCCAAGCAGCTCCGTACCATCGACTCATTGCGCCTCATCACACCCGGAGTACCCGTAGTGGTGCTTAACGACACTCTCTTCCGACTCTACGCATCTATTGGTGGCAACTGTGCCGCCGATCGTGCGGCAAATATCGCCGAGACCATCGAGCGTGTCGGCAAAGACCGCCGCTTAGCCGCAGACTCTGTATATACCCTGGAAAATGACCACTATACCGACATAATGTATGGAGGTAAGGTGATTATGAGTGTCACCGATCTCGATGCTCTTTGGCAGCACCGAACCCGTGCCGAATTGACCGCTCTTTATGCTCCCCTGCTCGAAGCCAAAATCAAATACCTACAGAACGAGCATAGTTTCTGGCAGTTGTTGCGGCGTCTCGGTGTTCTTGTGCTCATCATTACGATGCAATATATTATCTTCAAGCTCATCAATCATCTCTTCCGTCGCCTCCGTAAGGTGATTATACGTTTCAAGCAGCGCAAGATGAAGGGACTCGTGGTGAGAGATTATGAACTTCTCAATAAAAAGAGTCTCACAAGGTTCCTCATTCTCCTAAGCAACCTTGTGAGATACCTTATCCTTGCGCTTGTACTTCTGGTCACCATACCAATGATTTTCTCTGTCTTTCCTCAGACGGAACATCTTGCACTCAAAATATTCCACTATATCATAGACCCCGTGAAGATGGTGGTAATAGCCGTAATCGACTATGTTCCCAATCTCTTCATCATCGTGGTGATTTGGTATGCCGTGCGGTATATCGTGAAAGGAGTGCATTATCTTGCCAAAGAAATCGAACACGAAAAGCTACGAATCGCAGGATTTTACCCTGAATGGGCACAGCCAACGTTCAATATCGTACGCTTTCTACTCTACGCATTCATGCTCGCTATGATTTATCCCTATCTACCAGGCTCGCAGTCGGGGGTATTCCAGGGTATATCCGTTTTCGTTGGCCTTATAGTGTCGTTGGGATCGAGCACGGTTATTTCCAATTTCATCGCCGGCTTTGTAATCACCTACATGCGTCCATTCAAGAACGGTGACTTCATCAAAGTGAAGGACACCGTAGGCAACGTCATCGAAAAAACCCCCTTTGTGACACGAATCCGTACCATCAAGAATGAGGTGGTTACGATTCCCAATTCGTTCATCATGTCGTCCGATACGGTCAACTACAGTGCGTCAGCACACCGTTACGGACTGATTATCCACACCGTCATGACCATGGGTTACGATGTGCCTTGGCGGATGGTACATGAACTGCTCATCGACGCCGCGCTCCGCACCCGGGGTATACTCAGCGAGCCGCGCCCATTCGTACTTGAGATGGAGCTCAACGACAATTACATGTGTTATCAGATCAATGCCTACATAAAGAATGCCGACGAAATGCCGCAGATAATGTCAGCCCTTCTGGAGAACATTCAGGATAGCTTCCACGCAGCCCATATTGACCTCGTGGCGCCACACTTCTACGCCACTCGTCCGGGAACCGCTTCTAACCCACTGCCATAGCCGTCGAAAAGAAGTGTGTCTCAATCCTCTTCCTCGCAATCATCGTATTCGTCAGGATTGTTGTGTAGGTCCTCCTCACGCATTGATTCAGCGAGCTTATGCCATTCTTTTATTTTGTTTTCATACTGTGCTTTATCAGCGGCGGAAAGTTCAGGATGCTCGGTTATGAACTCTTCAAAGCAATCGGCTACAGCTTTGGCCCCTCGCCAGTCTCCATAAATGTAAGCGGCTCTAAAGTATTCGATAGCTTTGTCAAAATCTTTTTCACATCCGAGGCCATCGGCATATATCCAGCCCATACGATAGGAAAATTCTTCTGGATCAAGTGCAGCAGCCACTTCTGTCCATTTGAAAAGCTGTGCAAGCCACTCTTCGTCACCAAGAGCGTCGGGCATAGTCAAATCCCAGTAATAGTTACTCAACTTCCCAGCAGCTTCAGCATTATCCTCAGCAATTGACTCATAATACTTAACTCCGATTTCCGGGTCACCGCCCCGAGCTGTGTTCATGTAATAATCGCCAAGCCATAGTCGTGCCGACTCCTGCCAAGGACTATCAATCTCAGCACATTTTTCGTAAAAACGCTCCGCATCATAGTGGTCATACTTCTGCCGTGGCCCTCCATCAGCCTGATCTGGTGTCTCAATATTATCACACATATAGCCCAGAAGGTAATAACCAAGCCCATCACCTCCATCAAATGCAGCTTGCTCAGCAAGAGAAAAACACTTATCCAAATCAATATCTACTCCGATACCTTCGTGATAAATATAAGCCTTAAGTCCTGTGGACTCCGGGGTTATCGGGGCATTCAGAACCATCTCAGCAGCCTGGCGACAAATATCAGGATTTTCCTCATTACCGTCAAGCATCTCAATAAATCTATCTGTAAAGCTCATAATCTCAATCAAATCTTACACGGGGATTCATCTGTGAAGGTGAACGCCAATTTATACCGTATTTTTCTTTTAACAATTCTTTTTTCACATTCCATATATGGAAGCACAATCCCATGTGACGTGGCACACTCTCAAAACGTTCATTGAGTTCGTCCTCAAGGTCATAATAGATTTCTTCCCATTGTCGAGTATATTCAACAGGGTCTTTTTTCAGATGCCCTATTTTCGGATTAACCATAATTTTGGTAAGTTCTTCCTGAGTGAAAAGCCGACTGATAGCTGTTTCAAATTCCTTATTCCACTCCTCTGCACGCCATGGGTCATCTTCAAGAAGAAGATTAAGTTTTAAAAGTTTCTTTGCTAGAGGCTTGATTGATTCGTCATTCGGATTTTCACGCAATACACTCCGTACATACATAAACAGAACTTTATAGAGAGCATGATTATATACAGAATTTCCGAGAGCAGAACAGAATCTTGGAATAGTTTCCTTATACACTTCTACTGGAGTCATATTATCATACATCAGACGTATGACAACATGAGCCAACTCTTCCATAGGACGATAATCCTCCAGCTCATCGTATGCTTCGGCAAGAAGCACACAAAGCTGCAGAAAAGTCAGGTCACGGCTATGGTCGTAAGCTTCACGCTGGAGCATTTCAATAAGAGACGAGTAAATAAGCACATCGTTCTCACTCACCTCAGTATCTTCCTCTTCGTCGTTAACTATATTTCTTGGACTCAATCTCAGCACTTCGTCCAAACGTTCATCTATAGATTTAGAAGTATCGTTGATAATACTATCAATCGTTTTTTTAAGCTCCGATTTCTTCATACCTATCTCATAATCTATATTGTGACAATATCTTAAGTAGCTCTTAAAGATTAATTCTAATATAATCGTATCAGCCGGGTTTGCCTCTGAAAAGACAATACCCGACTGATAATGATTTATAGGTCTACTCCTAACTTAGCGAGTACTTCCTTCAATATCTTCGGTGAAGAGAGATTTTTGACTGTCGTCTCACCAAAACCTACATTTCTGAATTTATTAGTAGCTTGATTGACAGTCTCAATCAGACCTAATTCCTCTTCGATATACTGTCTCGGTGTTTTTCCATCAAGATAACCCAAATCGCTCTTAGTCAGAAGGAAATAGAAATTGATATTCTTCAGTTTCCGACCATGTTCATCAAGGATAGAAGTCAACCGCGAGTAGGTACTTGCAGGTGAAGAATGTTCAGACTCACCACGTGCCTTTATCCATGCTTTTGCTTTTGGACTCACACCTGGCATAAGAGGGTCTACCATTGACGGGTCGATAATGAATACTATCGATTCAACATTCTTATAGAACTCCAAAGCGGTAGGCGTACGCGATACATTCGTATCAAAGTTCTCGCCTGCAACATCATAGAAGAACAGATGCCAAGGGATAGGTGATAGTTTGCGTGGCAACATAAGCTGAACAGCTTTGAACCACTGACGTTGATCAGTCTGTACATTGGCACCCTTCTTAATACGGTCAGCTATATCTTGTATTTTAGTATCCTCAGTTGCATCGGTCTGTTCCGCTTTGGTATTACGAGTTACAAGATCAAGTTCGGAATAAAGGAAATAGGTCTTACCTGAAGAACGATGACCTACAATACCGATGTGTTTCTCCGTACCGAACGATTTGCCGTCAGCATGATGCTCAATATTCTTACAATTCTTACAACGGCGTTTCAGCTTGGCCTTACCATTGAAAATCATGGTGGGTAAGTATTTATGGGCGTCAGGACTCCACTGATAGAACACTCCGTAGATACCCGGATGCAGCCCCGCAGGATGCACATGATAATTATCGGCCATATACTCAAAACCTTTGGTAGACCCACATGAAGGGCACGGGCGTCTGACGTCGTATATTTTCATTACCAACCATTCAAGTCCCATCAGCAGACCCATAAAGATGATGAGCAGAGCTGCTATGACCAAGAATATGACAATAGGACCGAAAAGTACTATAAGAAGCACATCCCAGAGATCTTTGAAAATATAAAGTGTCCAGTCAAAGAAATTGAGTTTGTTCATAAAATCGAAACCCCAATCCACAGAGAGCTGTCCTACCTTGGCGATAGCTTCTTTGTTAAGAAGAATAAGAGCGGCTACGATGCCACATACTATTGCATAAAGCCAATTCTCAAAGAAAAAGATAATAGCCAATATAAGAGTTATCCAGCCTACCCATACGAGCACAATAAGAAGAAGCTTGAACAACCACAGAATACCATACGTCACAAGTCCGACCGCCATCAGTGTCAGCATAGCGGCAATGAACGAACCTATTAGGCAACCGGTCAGTATAAGAACGTTAATATAAGGCTCCTTATTAAACATCCAAAGCCTTTGCATACTGCCTTTTTTATAAGGCCGCCATTCATCAAGAGTATCTGTGTTTGCCAAAAACCACCGTATTGCTAACCACATATATACTCCGGTCAGAACCAGAATCAAAAGATACAGTAGCCATGACGGAGCATTAGACTTTGCGTCTACAAGAGCAAAACGATACAGAATATTGTTCCAATAATCCTTCAGTACATTGCCGCTACTCTCAGTGGTATATTTGTCATTGATTGCAGCAGTCTTTGCAGCCAGAACACTTCCGGGTGTGATATATTCACGCTCAATAGTCCGGAGCTGTTTACCCCGGCTATTAGTTATCTTGGCGGCTGTCCAGTGACCAAGTGAATCTACCTCATATTCATAGATATATTTGTCAACAGGATTAAGTTTGGTCTTTTTCTTATTCCATTTGCTTATCTGAATTTCCTTTATGGTTTTACCATCGTCGGCGTAGGTCACTTCCTCTACATCACGATTTTTGGTGATTGTAACACCGGTAAGAATGGGCTTGTCAACATTCTTCTTGTAAGAGTAATCAATGACACACTCCTGTTGTTTAGGGGACGACCAGTCGATTCTCTGTTTCGGAACTTTATACCCACCTAAGGAAGTGTAAGAGTACACCGACCTGGGATATGATTTTGCTGAGTCTGTGGTATAAATAATCTCTGAGAGTTTACCGTCACGCTCATAACTGAACTTGCTATCACTGAAAGCACTGGATTTTTCGGCAAACTTTAGTTCTGGTCTTCCATTACTACCGTAAGTGATTACCCAACCAGACACTTTACCATCAGGGAAAGAATCTATATCAGTGACAATTCTGTCTTTCTCATCGAAAACGTACAAATGGGTTTCAATCAACTTACCTTTTGCGTCGTATGTACGTTCGATGCTTTGAATCACAGAGTCGGAAGCTGTAGGATATAGAAATCTCTTGAAAGGAACTATATCATCTTTTGCCACGGGCTTGAAATCGTCACCGCAGCCGATCATACCGATAGCGACCAAGACCAGGCACAACAGCGACCATAGAGGGAGAGGTTTTATAAATCGCTTCATGTCTTTTTATTTTTTACCGAAGATGCCCGAGAACTTACGTTTAAGTGAGGCACCGAATCCTGAGTTCTGCTTCAGAATGTCACTGATATTGCGATCAGATACTGAGGCTGAAAAGAGCTCCAGGTCTTCTTTATTTCCTTTGAATATCTTATCTATCAATATTACGATAGCCCGCTGTCGGCTTTTATCATTTGTAAAAAGAGGCCAACGATATAATTCGAACCATCGGGCTAAGTTTTTGACTTTTCCATACGAATACAAGACATTCATCTGGTTAATGAAATCTTCCTCTTTTTTAGACTGTTCCAGCCAACTTTTGACTATACTTTCAGTATATTCATCATTTGTGCCGTATTGAGCAAGAGCTTCCCTGATTACTTTCGAGTCAACAGTATCAGGTATCCGTCTGTCAGCAACATCAATTATACCCTGAAGGTCATCATAGGCACCAGGACTTAACAAATGTGGTCGGGCAAGTAGTTTACGAGCTGTACCATTACGAAGAAGGGCAAGACGACTATTGGTATCAGCCATCCACCTGTCAGTAATCTCAACAAATCCAAGTTTACCAAGTTCTTCCTCTGAAAGACAGTCGAGTGCCTGAATCCAGGTATCCATACGTCGATTTGGGTCGTACATTTCCATAATGAACTTTGCCTTCTCAACCATAGGAGAGGCTACCAAATCGCTCATTATTTCAAAAGGATAATCCGGCTTTCCAGGGACACTTGTATAAGCCAACATCTGACGCCACACCTCAGGATTCTCAACCATACGTAACGATTGCATTACTGTTGAGTGAGGCACTTTACTCTCCCCTTCATTGAGAATATACACAGCAGCATCAAGTCGTTTGTTCTGTAAACTATCACTAAACAACTTGCCAAGATATTCGGGCTGGGCAAAAAGATAGTCTGAAATAAAACTAATCGACTCCGGATAAATCCTAATCATATCAGGAGCTTCATGACGCATGATATTCAGAATATCAAGCCCTTCACGAAGAGTATTATCGCTATATTCCGAATATGGAGATGAATAGAAATAGGCGTTCAGATAGTAGTTAAGATTATCGTAAAGCACACTGCGCTCATAATCGCTTAACGATTGTAAGCGAAGAAGCTGGGCGATACGTTCACCACTCAATTCACCTAATCCAACGCTTCCATCTTTACTTGTAAGTATTCTGGCCCAATATGCTAACTCCGGATCAGACGCTTCAAGAATACCGTTGGCACACAGAGCAATTGTTTTGTCGCGGCTAAGGACTATATTGTTATCCGAAAACTTACGAATACGGGTAAAAAGGGGTGAGTCAAGCAGGTTGAGAGTACGGGGAACACCACCTGTATAATCAACTACAATAAAAAATTCCTCATCTATACGGGTTTTATTCTGACTTGGCACCACAATCATATCCAAATCTTCAGGTACACCAGTATAATACAACGTATTAGCCTGAAACTGTAAAGACGAGGTAAGAGGTGCAGGAAGGTTAGAAAGTGTGTAGAATAAATCCGGCAGATGCCTATCCTCAAGACGTAACACAAGCTTCTTAGCTTCTACCGCATTATCCTCTCCGGCATGTCTCTTACGGTACATTACAGTCAGCAAACCTAAAGCTACTTCTGTCAGGAAAGTATTTTCATCATCATAAGGTTTACTGAATGTGATTTTTCCAGAAGGTAGAAGTGTTGGCTCTCCAACGAGAAGATTACGTATTTCAGTATTAGCTGGTGTAAGACGTTTATCAACAGGAAGAAACTTCTCCTGTTTTATCATGGCCGCAAGAGTGAAGATGTCAGGCTTCTCATCAAATACAGCCAAATGAGCTATGTAGTTGGAGCCGTCACGACGTGCCGAGTCAATATCAGCAAAGAAACCATAATCGCTCACTACATAAAGAGTGCGCCCTACTACCCACACTTTTTTTCCATTACTCAGAGTAACTTCACGGAAGGTGTAGAGTGACGGATATCGGTCCTCGATTAACGGAGTGGCCAGAATGTCGCTTTCGGTAGCTTTCTGAGATGTAGGCAAAGAATAGTTGACCATTGCCACTTGCACAATCTCAGCAGCCTCTTCCGAAGTAAGCCCTGGACTATGAGTACGAAGACCGAAGCCAGAGGTACCCGTATTTATGGACTTCTGAGTAGAACTCCAGATTATCTGCTCATAAGGATATACCTTCGGCCTGTAAGGATCTCTGATAGTCATGGGAACTTATTTTTTAATAGGAAGTGGAAAATTGAGTTTATTTAAAATCCACACTAACGGGTCAAGTACCCTGAACGGATTCAGTTCGCTTGTAAGAGCAGTACCTTTAGGCGCACTGCCAAGAGCAGACACTCCGAAGAAACAAACATTCTTGTCAGCATCCTTCCAGTTATTGTCGATGTTATTGATGAAGTCCGGTTGCTTCCACACTCTGTCGAGCACACTCTTGATACTCTTGCTGTTCATCTCAAATTCCTTGAGATTTATACCCTCAGTCATCAGATAAGGAGAGTTGGTTTTCAGACCGGCTATAGAGCAATCCTGAAAGCGTTCGTCACCGGAAGTAATATAGTCAATTTTACTGAAAACAACTGCCATAGGCTTTGAAAACATAGCTTTGGCTTCCTCATTACCTTCTTGAAAATGACCTAAAAGAGCCGATAGAATAGAATCAAAGCCTGTATCAGCCTTAGATTTACCGAGACGTTTACGCACTGCGTCGATGTTTTCTGTATCTACAAGATATAGAATGGCATCTGACTTAGTAAGGAATTTAACATTTTCAGCAATATTGGCTGTCTGATCGAAATTCTCACCCGCAGTATCATAAAATACCAGATGCAGTGCTTCGCCCTTAGGAGAAGTCAATGTAAAAATCATCGGGATTCGTGAACGGAAATCGCCTACCGGAGTCTGATCAACGCACTTGCTATTATTATACAGAGGGTTGTAAAAATCGTTCTTATAACGGTTTTCGGTCTGTAACTCACTTTGTTCAGCCACGTTCTTATACTCCAAACCAAGGCGACCGAGTCTATTCACATTTCGGCGCAGTTCTTCTATTAGTACTGCTATATAATTTGACTTACCGCTGCTTCGTGCCCCTACTATAGAGATAATTTTACCACCGTTGAGTACCATATCGTTAGGTATTCGATTGTGACATTCGGGACAAAGCATCATGTAGGTTGATTTCTTACAATCCGGACAGACAACTGACCTCGGAGTGCCGAATGATAGAAATCCACGTTTCGGCACTATAGGACGTCCCTGAGGATTGACAGGTGTAGGCTTCCAAAAACTTTTATATTTTGTGTCATCTACTTTCTTGCACCGACACAGAAAATGTACTTTTCCACTATCGAACGATTCAAAACAGTAGGGACATGTAACTTTACTCATGAGATTTTAAATTTAGGGATTGTTTATTTCTGGCACAATCGTCAACTGCGAATTGGCCGAAAAATCAGCAGGCACAAGACGGAAATATAAATCATTACCGTTTTCTAAAGGTGTGACTGTGATTTCGGCTTTACCACTTCGCAAGGCATTAGCCTTTATGATAGCCGAGGCAGGATGATTGACAAGATCTGTTGGCGGGAAACCATTCTGCACCAACACTTTCAAGTCACACGGCAAGTCTCCACCTGGGCCCGATAAAGACAAAACATATTTATTCGATCTCAGAAGGCCGAACCTTCTTACTTGAGTTACTTTATCGAAATTGATTATCATCGCCTTCAAGGTGAAGGACTTTTCTGTAGCTGGGCCTTCAAGAACACCTTCGGAAGTAGAGGCGACAGATTTTACAGATACATTTATAGAACCACTGCCTTCCGGAATACTGACATTGAAAAATCCATTCGGTCCTGAGCGAGAGACAGTCTGACTCTGTACAGCACCACCATCAAAACTCCATTCCACTTTAGCCTGGTCTGAGGCGCCCCACTTCCATTTCAGTACTATTCCATTCTGTCCCCTGGTAATCTGAACCGAATCAAGAGCTGCTATGGAGGATATTTTAATACCATCGCCTACCACACCTATATTGCCAGATACAGTAACCGGAATAAAATAATGTAATCCAGTAAAATCTTTAGGTACAATACAACTGTTGCCAGCTACATTGAGGCGTTCAGCAGTGAAAGTATCAATCGATACTACATCATTACGGTTGACCTTAAAAGGTTTTGACGAACGATAAATAAATACCTGACCTGTCTTGGGTGTTTCCCAACTGAGACGAACACGAGATGCCTCTTCATTGACCGATATAGATACTGCTTTCGGCTTCTCCTGCGGCATCGCACGCATTCTCACCGGATTCCCTTTTATTGTACTGCCATGACCATCACTGAATACCGGAGTCAATGTATAGTTATAAGCTCTGCCTTTTGAAAGACCAGGGTCACGGAATGTAGTACCGCTTGCCATAACCGTAGTCGCACTGTCACGACTGATTTCCATGCCGGATAAGCCTTTTAAAGGTTGCCATGAGAATGTGACACTGCTCTCATCTACATTCATAGCTATATCAGCAGGTGTAAGCTGCTGTATAATAACAGCAGGTGCGGAAGTTGTACCACAAGTAACAGACATACGACCGTTGACTTCTGCAAAAACCCCGTAATAATATTCGGTACCGACAGTAGGAGTTGGGTCATCAATGACAAGATTAGCTGTCTTACCAACTATTTTTCCATCTTTCAGGGAAGTCGGACGCGCTGACTCACGACGCACCACAGTATAAACTGCCCCCTCGATAGGAATAGCTTTCCAACTGACAGAAATAGTCTTATTAGCAACCTTCGCAATAACAGTTTCAGGAGAAGGTATAGGCATTGAGTCGGCAGCCCGTTTGATTTTAACCAGCAGCTCTTTGGTTCCAGCATACCCTGGCCATAAATCTTCCGCCTGTACCGCCAGCTGTGAAGCAACGTTAAGATTCTTGCGAGCCACGGCACTTTCAGCATCCGACACCAGCTGTAAAGCCTTTCTCATGCCTGTAAAGGAAAAACCGCATCTCACACAGCTCATATCCGCCGGGCCAGCTTTAGCACCGCACTTTGGACACGTTATATCAAGTGGCATAGAACAGTTACGGCAATGTCCTACACCTTTCTCATTGAGTGCGCCGCAGAAACGACAAGTTTTAGATGTGGCACTTACTGAGCCGTCATCATATTGCATACCCAGTTCTTGAGCTTTAGCTGCTATCAGCCCCTGTGCAAGAGGCAGGTCAAGGCCTTTACGTGTACATTCGTCCAGCAATTCCTTATACAAATCCGGAGCAATAAACTTTTTATTGATAGACGCCATCATAGTCATCTTCTCTCCTACAGAGTCAAAGCCAGCCTCACGTAGAGCTTTATCATACCCCTTGCGCAAATTCTGATCGGCAATGAAGTCCTGAATAGCTGACATAAGGTGATGAGCGACATCTTTAGCCGGAGTACGCTGCACATCGACAGAGTCAGCACGGGTCTTGGCTGCCAACACTTGTGAGAACCGAGTATGGTCAACATCAGCCGGTACCCCCAGAAACTGATAAATATTGAGAAGGCCAAGTTTCTTCAAATAACCATTAATAGCGTCCATACGTGCTTTGGGCAACGGTTTTATACCGTCGTCATGAACCGGTTTCACGACAGGCCCTGCAGTTCGAACCTTAGCACCTATAATATTCAAAATATCATTGGCGGATAGACCTTTGGATTTGAATTTTCTTTCTACCGCCGTAAGCGCATCGGCATCAATCTCCATAGTGCGCTTATCTACAAATGTATTGGCAAAGTCACAGACTTCACTCTTGAGTTTCTGTAGTATCTCATTGGCCTGAGACACGATATAGGAAGGCTCATTCTGTACTCTGTCTATAGCCAGAGTAATGAAATCGTTGGTTTCCGTAAACTGCTCAGGTGTAATCATTCTGCGGTTACGTTTGCCCATAAGATTAGTCTGTTCCTTTTTAAGAGCAGCCACAATTTTCTTAGGGTCACGTTCCGAAGGAGAAACTTTAGAAAGAGTGAATATATTATACGACATGCTAAAGAGTGATAATTATTTTATACCGATACTGAACTCCTGTGCAATAGATGAGAAGGCAGCATCGAGTTTATCAACAGAGGTAAAGATACCAAGTGATTCACTTGAGGATATTTTTCGCAGGAATTTTTTATCGGCACAACCGAAACCTATTGCAGCAATTGTGATTTCATCAGCTTTTGCCCTATCTGAAGCGGCAATAGCTGCCTTCTTCTGGTCCCATTCACCATCAGTTAGTATTATCAGGATTCGGTTATCCGTAGGAGCCTGCATGAGTTGCTTATGACATTCTTTGATAGGCTCGCACTCATTGCCGACCCCTACTTCTGAATAATGCCTAGTGTCATGCTCAACCTGAGCCAACATAGAAATGGCTTTCTTACCGTCAGCTTCAAAAGTACAGTAAGTCTTCTGTTTATCAGCAAATCCCTGAAGAGTGATAAAGAAGCATCCTGCCGGCAACTGATTAATAAAATCAGCGGCTGCCTTACAAGCTTTTTCGATACTGTTACGCCAACACATTGAGCCGGATTCGTCTATGGCCAATATTATCGACATCGGTGTGATACTAGCTTTCGGTGCCTCGTATAGCCAACTCAAGTCGTCCTCAAGTTCAACCTTTTCTACTCTGAGTTGGCGACCATTATCAAGTTGACGACCTTCGACAGAAATGACACCATTGGCATCATAGCTATAGCCAATTTCTATCACCGCACCTTCAGGCTTATCCACATGTTCTATATCGTGGAAAAGGTATTTACCCACGACAAGACATTTGTCAATATCTACTGACTCTCCTTGTGTCAGATAGACAGTCTGTATGTTGTCGCCACCGCGACGAGTACGGAATTTCAGTCGTCGTCTATCAGTAACAGGTATTTCTTTGTTTTTACGTATGATTATGGAATTAACATATTTAGACCCGTCTGAACTTACCGCTACAGTACCCAAAGAATGACTCATCACATCAGCAATTCTGACTTTACCGGCCAATTGGAAACGTGGATCTTCTTTCGTACGACCTCCGATAGCGCCTAAAGACTCACGGGTCTTCATAGAAGCTACTATTGCTGCGCCAAGGGCAACTGCCTCATCAGCATTCACGCCTGTAAGCGGGCGTTTACCGGTCATTTTCTCAACCCACTCATACACCATAGGCATTCTGGTAGAACCACCTACAAGTAGCGCACCGTCAAGCTCATGCCAACCTAAGCCTGCTTCCGAAAGAATATTATCGCATATAACCTGCGTGGTGTGCAGCAGAGTCTTTGTAAGTTCTTCAAACTCAGCACGTGTCACCGTGTATTTGCGACGTTCACCGTTACTACGTACATTTATAACTGACGAATTACGAAGGGATAGTTGTTTTTTCAGATTCTCCACAGCGAGAGTAAGATCCGAAAGTCCTTCCATATCCTCCTCAATATCATAACCGGTATCAGCCATAAATTTACGGGTGATATGCTTTATCAACATATCATCAAAATCTTTGCCACCGAGTTCATGATCACCGCCGGTAGCAAGAACTTTCAACTTACCGCTTTCAATCTGAAGTACTGTAACATCGAAAGTACCACCACCGAGGTCATAGACAAGAATACGGCTTCCCTCCTGACGATTGATACCATAGTTGATTGCAGCCGCAGTCGGTTCGTTGAGAATCGCAAGTACTTCAAGACCGGCCTTGCGCCCGGCCTCTATGGTCTGAGTACGCTGAAAATCGTTGAAATATGCCGGAACTGTGATAACTGCTTTATGCACAGGATGGCCAAGAATCTCTTCAGTGCGTGTCTTAAGATGGTTAAGTAGTATTGCCGACAGCTCCATGGCTGAATATTCTTTGCCCGCAGCTGTATAAGTATAGTCTGCCTGACCCATGTAACGCTTGAAAAAGAGTGCTACATCTTCTCCAAGCTGTAACATATCTTTAGCTTCAGCACCTGTTTTTATCTCGCCTTCGGGCGAGAACCATACCGCTGAAGGAACCAACTTCTCACCATAGCAATCGGCCAATACGGCAGGTTTGCCATATTGGTCGATTATAGCTACAGCAGAATAGGTGGTTCCAAGGTCAATACCTATGAAATCCATCTTTTAGTAAATTAATGAGATTATAGAATACCAATGCTGGTTACTTTCTCCTTTTCGACTTTCTTTTCGACTTCTGAAAGAGCGTTTTGAAGACTTACTTCTATATGAGTCGATTTTCCATTGCTGGATGCATCGGTTACATCTACACTCAGCAGGCCGGAATTATCGATATTTACAACTACATCAAGTGGTGATTCAGCAGGTAGATTCGGATTAAGAGGAAGTTCCTGGTCAGCAAGTTTAGTACAAGCGTCCTCAGCTACCTCTACCTCGTCAGAGAGGTCTTCATAAAGTTCAATAAGTACAAGCTCCTGATTATCCTCTACCGTTGTAGCAGTAAATTCATAATGATGGGGTATAGCAGTATTACGCATCACTATATTCTTAATACCGCTTACAAATCTCATGGCTACAGAACGGCTCAGGACATTCTCTATTTCGATTGCCGTCTTTGTATTACGACCTGGTATAGCACCCAGAGTTTCCTTTGCTGCCTCTTTGGTAGCCTTATCTACGATAGGTTGCTCTTTACCATCAACCTCCTTCATTGCTTCACTGAAAGCAGCGAGATTAATGCCATATAGAGCTGCACCTTTAGCCACACTCTGGTTCGGGTCACAATATTCGATTGGTTTACCAGGGAATTCAGCTTCAAGACGCTCCTTAACCTGTTTCATCATTGTCGAACCGCCTACAAGCAGAATCTTATCGAAATCCGTTACACCTTTAGCAGCTGCCTTCTTAAGAATATCCTTGGTAAAGCCTATTGTAGTGTCAAGAAGAGACTTGGTCATTTCATCAAATTTCTCACGTGTCAGTTCAATACGCTCACTATTGAATTTAATGACAGTTTTCTCTTTTTGGGTAAGCTGTTTTTTTGCATTCTCAGAACTGAGCTCAAGTTCACCCATCATGTCAATGTCTTCTCGTACAGATGTAGAATCTTCACCTGAAGCAGTACAATACTCAGAAATTACATGATCGATAATCTTACTATCCCAATCCTTGCCACCGAGCTCGTGATTACCACCAGTGACAACCATCTGGATTTTACCATTCTGAACACGGAGCATCGTGATATCGAAAGTACCGCCACCAAGGTCATAAACAAGTACAGTCTGTGGCTGGTCAACATTGAGGCCATAGCTGATAGCAGCGGCAGTAGGCTCATTGAGGATGTCAAGCACATTAAGTCCTGCGAGTTCTCCGGCAGTTTTGGTAGCGTTACGTTCCTCCATACCGAAATAAGCAGGACAGGTGATAACCACGTTTTTCACTTCCTCACCAAGCTGTTCACTGGCATCTTTTGCAATCTTACGCAGAATAATTGCTGAGATGGCCTCGGGAGTATATTCCTGGCCAAAAGCAAAGAACTTATAATCACGTTTGCCCATCTGACGTTTGATAACGGAGCAAACATTCACTGGGTCGGTAGCCAATGTTTGTTTAGCCGTTTCTCCGACAGAGGCGTTATCGCCCTCTTCGAAAGCTACTACTGAAGGTGTCACCGGAGATGCCTCGGAATTTGGTACTACCTCTGGTTTACCAAAGTCGTTTACATAAGCTATACAGCTGTAGGTAGTTCCAAGGTCGATACCGAAAATCTTTCCCATGTTTATTTATGTTTTTATTTAACAGGCTCCATTTACGGAGACTATTTTGTGATATTTCTTATTTTTTAAGTTTATAAAGCTCCACTTTCTCTTGACGCAGAATAGTGCCATTCCATGCATAGCCGGGTCGAAGTTTTTTTGCTATCTTGCCGTCAAGTTCTGGATTGTCTGTTTCCACAATCCGTACCACCTGATGAAGTTTGCGGTCAAAAAGCGGATTTTCACCTTCGCTTATCAATACGTCGACACCATTGTTCTCCAACAACTCCTCCAGGTCAGCAGGAATATTTTTAAGAACTTTACGTATCTGGTCTAAAGTAAGCGTATCAAGACGCTCAAGACTTCTCCGATAATCTTCGAGAATAACTACTGTTTCCAGAATAAAAGGTTTAAGAAGTTTAGCATAGAGATCGTCCTTATATTTTGCCATCTCTGAATACATCCTATCAAACAATTCCGCTTTCTGGGTAGCTCTGGCGAAATTCTCCTCAAGCCCAGAACTTAACATCTCGATAGTAGCAGTAAGTGAGTCTACCTTCTTCTCAAGAGATTCGAATCTGACATCTGTTTCAGCAACTTCTGTTTCGGCACTTTCAGTATCACAAGAACATACTATTTGGTCAGGTTCATCGCTCTTCTCTTCAATATTCTCGTCAGTAACAGTTACACTCTCACGCTCTTCTTCTTTCGGAATATCATCGTTGACAGGCGCTTCCGTTTCAGATTCGGAATCCGGGCCTAGTGGGGCATCAGACTGCGTATCGGAATGAGGCTGAGTAACAGATGGCTCGTGTTGAAGCACAGAATCCTCTTCGTCTTCAATACTATAACCATCGAAGGGAGGGGGTGTTGAAGCGTCCATAATCAATTTATATAGTGTAAAATAATAATTTTATATTTATGGCCAACTTTACAGATATCAGAGTTAAATATCAACTCTATGTAAAATACTGATATATCAATTTCCTAAATTTAATGTTGCCTAAACATACTTTCCTTAAAAACAAAATAGTAAGTCACTTTGAATATAACGTAAATATGAATAGCAAAATTATCCAGCAAAGTTCCAAACTTTCTCAGAAAATCAAACTTATGGCCAATAAAGAGAACTTTTACAAAGTTATAGTATAACTTGTAAAACTCAAACATCTAAATTTATTAATTAATGTTAAAAGTAGTCTTAATAAATATATATCGTTTAATTTTTAAGAGCTACTTATCCCCTATTCTTCAAAATTATACAGATTTTTCTCGCTTTACTAACACAAAGTCAGCGCAGGCGATAAAGAAGACGTTTATAGCGGGTCTTAAGCCACCAGACAAAAGCTCGCTGAGCACGGCCTTTGCCAAGCCATTTTTTGCGGATTGATAGGGAGGAAGGAAAATCACCGTTAAAGCTGCCTTGTACCGCAGGAGTAGGTTCACACCACAGATAGTCAAGAATACCGAGCTGTATCATGTATGTGTGATATTTATCGACAGGGACATGTATCTTGTCACGTTTGGCCGTATCAATGAAAGCTCGACAAGCGGCAGCATTGATATAGAAAGCACCTGTATACCGGTCATGAGGGCCGGGATAAAGAAGTTGTCCTTTGTGACGTTGACTGTAAGGCACAAAACGTAATTGCGAACCGTCGTAAGAAAGTATAGTAGGGCGGGAAGTATCATAACCGGCTTTGTATTCGGCAAGCGAACGATTAAATATATCGCAGAAATCTTTGCGCAGTGATATGTCGTCCTCAAGTATAAGTGCGCCTTCCCAACCTTGCTCAAGTATGTAATGACAACTAAGCAAATGCTTATAGCTACATGACTGTATACCGGGAGTTTCATTAGCCATCTGACCTTTGAAAATCTCTCGGCGTATATCATCGTTCATATCACTTACATCGCCGTCAAGAAAAAACTGAAAGTCAATACCGAGACGGTCCAGCATCTGTTTTATATGATTGCCACGTGCTTCATATCCTTTCTTGACATGCATTACAAGACACGGACTTTCTATCCCTTTTCCCTGATTATTGTTAGTCATAGCAAATTGCAATAAAGGTATTATAAATGAGAAAGCCGTTTCTGTGCTTCTTCTTCACCATAATGAGCAAAGAAATCAGCTTTAGTACGTTTCCAGCGATTATGACTCCATAGCCATAGGGCGGGCTGACGGTGTATCGACTCTGCCAGCATGTCATAGTATTTCTGTGTCAGTTCAAACTGTGGCAAAGCTTTAGGATTATCTGTCATCTTAATATAACGGCAGGTATAGTAACCTCTTTTATCTCGGTGTATATCACAATAGAACACTACGGAATCAAACATTCTCGACAGCCGCTCAGGACCGGTAAAAGTTGGTGTCTCATGATGAAGGAAATCAGCAAAATAGTGCATACCGTCAAAAAGCGGTACTTGATCGGCTATGAAACCTACCATAAAGGGCTTACCCTCCCTACGCCACTTCATAAGAGTTGGCAACGTGTCGACCATTTTTATAGATGTGGCTCCGCAATGTCCTCTGATTTTGAGAAAAGCCTCGTCGGAAGCCTTATTCTCAAGCGGATGATATATTTGACCCATCTTCAGACTTCTGTCAAAATGCAACGGGATAGAGCTCATCCACTCCCAGTTACAGTAATGTCCCAAATAGAGAGTCACATTACGACCAGCGTCCAGATACTTCCGTACTTCTTCTTCATTCTCAAAGCGCATACGTCGTTTTATCTCTTTCTCACTCATACGCCCTAATTTGAGTGTCTCCACAAAATAGTCACCGAGAAAGCGATAAAAATCTTTTTCTATCTTCCGCAATTCACCCTGGTCTTTATCAGGAAAACTCGAAGTCAGATTTTTTCTTATCACCTTACGACGGTAGCCGACAACCCCTCCAGCAAGAAAAGCTACTGTATCAGAGATACCGTAAAGTACGCCTAAGGGCAAAGTTCCGATAGTCGAAAACAACATGCTGAGCAACCGACCACCGAATGATAATTTATGTACTTCTCCTTTATTTACAGGCACTGCGAGTCAGATTTTAGAGATATGAGCGATGAGCTGCAAAAGTAGATAATTTTCTTATAATAACAAACACCAACCTAACTTTTACCCTATTGCAAAATGGCATCATAACCAAATATATTCGCCAACCTTCCTTCAGAAGTCCGAGAGCAGTAGTCAACAGCCAGTGTAATCCAAAATTTAGGTCAATTTTTTGGATTGTAATCCAAAAAATTGACCTAAATTTTGGATTACACTTATAAAGTATTACTTTTGTGCTGAGTAGTGCTTAAATGAATAAGCCGATTATCGCAAAAGTAAAATAGAAGAGAAATGTATATAGAAAGAAAACTTTTTCCAAAGGTAGAGAACAACATGTTCAGAAATAAGGCAATCATAATATTGGGTGCCCGACAGGTAGGAAAAAGTACGCTAATTAAAAAAATACTTGTTGGTAGGTCTGAATCAGTACTATCATTAAATTGTGATGACCCGGATGTGCGTACAATACTGGGGGATATAAACTCTACTAATCTGCAAATGCTGATAGGAAAAAACAAAATAATCGCTATAGACGAAGCGCAGAGGGTAGAGAATATAGGATTAATGCTGAAAAGAATAGTTGATGGTTATTCAGATGTACAGTTGTTAGTGAGCGGTTCCTCGTCTTTAAGACTAAAAGAATCAATCAATGAGCCCATGACAGGACGAAAGTACGAATACATTATGTATCCTATCTCAACTGGTGAACTCTACGAAACTTTAGGGTTATTACCCACAAGACAAATGCTTGATTATCGTCTGATTTTTGGCTCATATCCAGATATACTGACTCATAAGGAAGAAGCAAAAGAACTTTTGCGAAATTTAGCTGATAGTTATCTCTACAAGGATATTCTCGAATTAGACGAAGTCAGAAAACCTGTATTACTCCAGAAGATTTTGATAGCCTTAGCTCTACAACTAGGAAGTGAATTAGCTTTCAATGAAGTTGCTCGCACTGTCGGGAGTGACCCCAAGACTGTGGAGAAATACATAGATTTACTTGAGAAATGTTATGTATTGTATTCATTACGTGGATTGAGTCGTAATCTGAGAAATGAACTGAAGAAAACCCGAAAAATATATTTCTATGATAATGGCATCCGTAATGCCATTTTACAAAACTATGCTCCTATAGAATTACGAAATGATATGGGAGCATTATGGGAAAATTTCTTTATAATGGAGCGAATTAAATATAATTCCTATCTCGGACGATATGCGAATTACTACTTCTGGCGTACCACTTCACAGCAAGAGATTGATTTGATTGAAGAGATTGATGGCGAATTTATAATTTTTGAAATGAAGTGGAACCCCTCGAAAGCCTCCGTTAAGTTTCCACAGTCATTTATGGATACCTATCATCCTAAAGAATCCTACATTGTCACTCCTGAAAATTACATGGAGTTCTTAATCTAAGATTAATAAGTAAATTCCTAACCATGCTAAAGTGGATAAACTGTTACATTCAAAGAAATAGAAACATCTAACTAAATATCCTACCTTATCAAGGAAGTGAAATCGGTTGCAGAATAGACAACCTTTATGTAACTTTGCGGATAGCATCATTCATGAAAATTAAACGGATAGGATAATGGAACGGACGTTAAAATATGGTATCGGCGAACAAGACTTCAGGTCTCTTCGTGAAAGGAGTTGTGTCTATATTGATAAAACCTTATACATAGCCAAGATGGTAGAATCGGGTGGGAAATACTATTTCCTGGCTCGTCCACGCCGATTCGGTAAAAGCCTGTTTCTATCCACTCTCCAATATTTCTTCGAGGGAAAACGAGAACTGTTCAAGGGTCTCTACATTGACACTATCAACTGGGAATGGGAATCTTACCCTGTGCTGCGTCTTGACCTTAACAGAGACAGGTATGCTGAGAAAGGCATGGTTGACAATATTTTAGATAATATTTTCAGAAGATGGGAGAAAGAATATGAGGTGCCCTTTATTGCCGGCAACTTGTCTTCACGTTTTGACAACATAATCAGGACGGCATACGAGAAGACGGGAAAACAGGTGATAATTCTCGTTGATGAGTATGACAAACCGCTTGTAGGCAATCTAAACCAAGATGAAGACTTCGAACACTACCGTGAGAAATTAGCATCAATTTATTCTAATTTTAAGAGTAGTGCAAATTATATCAGATTTGTCTTTCTCACCGGTGTAAGCCGATTCAGTAAACTCAATGTATTCTCTGATCTCAATAATCTTAAAGATATTACCTTCTCAAATGAGTTTGCCGACATCTGTGGCATAACTGAAGAGGAACTTATCAGCCAATTGAATGAAAGCATCAAAAAGTTAGCTATTGTAAATAAAATATCGGTTGATGAAGCCTTAGAAGCCTTGAAGAAAAACTATGATGGTTACAAATTCGCAGAGCGAGGAAGTGAGATATATAACCCATGGTCGCTGCTTAATTGCTTAGATGAAAGTAAAATAAGTAATTATTGGACTAACACTGGATTACCGACAATAATCATACAGGCACTTCAGAGGATTGATGCAAATCTTGAGGAAATGGTAGATGTGTACTGTAGTGCTGATGAACTTAAAGGAATGGATCTCCTTAATCCTAACCCTACAGCCCTTATGTATCAGACAGGTTATCTCACCATAAAAGATTATCTCTGCGAGACACAGGAATATCTACTTGGAATCCCTAACAATGAAGTAAAAAAAGGATTCTTCAATTATTTACTTCCCTATTACGTCAATTGCAAGGGGGTGACTCCTAATAAAGTCGTAGCAGATATTACTCGTGGCTTTCTTCAGGGTAAACCTGAGGTAGCCATGAAGGCAATGCAGACTTATTTTGCTGGGATAACCTATAAACTAAAGATGGAGAGCGAAAATAACTTCCATAATGCCTTCTTCCTTCTAACTGACCTCATTGGGCTTAACACCTCAACTGAAGTCAGTACTTCAGATGGCAGTATCGACATCTTGATACAAACTTCTAAATACATCTACGTAATAGAATTAAAGTATGATCATTCTGCTAAAGATGCCCTCCGTCAGATTGAAGAGAAAAATTATACCCGACCCTACCAAACTGACCACCGTCAGCTCTTCAAAATCGGTATCGAATTCTCCTCAAAAACTCGTTGCATCGAAAACTGGATTGTAGTAAAAGAATAACCAAGCCACTCGTAAATAATTATAATATAACAAGAAGAGTTATAGTCATAAGTTAAAAATTACACCAATCTTAAAGTGGTCTCCTCTGTTACTTACGAAACTGGTAAAAGGAACTGTAACAGCTTTCATTGAGTAAGAGATTTTTTAGTAATTTTGTCTGTATTAATAAAATTACATCGCATTGAGATGAAAACTGTGACTCCACTCAAAGGAAAGATAAAGCGTCAGAATAATCAGCTGTATTATCTGACTTCTATATGGCGTACTGACCTGCTGCCAAAATGGGTACGCAGACTCAAACGTCGACTCTGTCTACAGGATTGGCAGAAACGTCCTGACGCTGACTATATTCGCGAGCGGGTCGATTATTACTGTCGTGTCACTCCAGGTAGTCATGTACTGCAACAGAATACAGAGGGTCAGCGTGTATGTACTGTAGGTACTTTCTCAAAGCGTGGTATGGGTAGCCGCTACTATTATGATATGGGGCGCTACGTGAAATCATTTGATTCGGCATTAGAGATGGCTTGTTTCACAGGCGACATATACTTCAATCCTGATGGACCTAATCTGATGAAAGCACGACGTCTTGATGCACTCCAAGACAACTGCGCACTGCTTAATCTTGACTCTCGTCGACACTTTATGAAAGTGTTTGACCCCATACCTTTCGCTGATAAGAAGCCAGTTCTGTTCTTTCGAGGCGATATAACTGACAAACCCCACAGAGTTGCTTTTTTTGAACGCTGGGCTGATAACCCACTATTTGATCTTGGTGATACTTCCGACCGTTGTGTTTCACCCTGGGGCAAACCTAAAGTTTCTATTCCCGACCATTTTGCCTACCAGTTTATATTGTGTCTTGAAGGTAACGATGTAGCGTCGGCGCTACAATGGGTGATGGCTTCAAATTGTGTACCAGTCATGACACGGCCCACAGTTGAAGGATGGCTTATGCACGGACGTCTACAACCAGGCATACACTACATCGAAATTGCTGACGACTATAGCGATACCGCAGAGAAATTAGCATGGTACACTTCTCACCCCAAAGACGCTGCACGCATAGCCGAAGAATCGCGACGCTGGGCAGAACAGTTTAATGACCAACGACGTGAAAACATAATTTCCTATCTTGTAGTAGAGCGTTTTTTGGAGGCAGTTAATGCTTCACGATAGGCAGTTTCTATATTAGCATAGAATATAGGGTAGGCAAAACGCTCCTGAAATGTAATATAAGCCTTCTCTCCTATTTCTTGGCGCAATTGTCTATCATTTAAAAGTTCTTGTAAAGCTGTAGTTAATTCATCTACTGAGCCTGGCGATACAAGAATACCATCTTTCCTATTGGTTATTATTTCCTTTTGAGCCCCATTAGAAGTAGTAATCACAGGACGTCCTTGCGACATAAACTCTATAATAGTCAGACCAAAAGGTTCCTGCCACACTGATGGAGCCACACATACAGTGGCCTCAGCTATTTCGGCATAAACATTCTCCACAAACCCACGCCAATCTACACGGTCAGCCACCCCAAGATGAACGGCAAGTTGCTTCAAACTATTTACATACTCCTCAGAACCAGTACCACATATTCTCAGCCGTAATTTGTTATTATCAAGTCGAGCAAATGCCTGCAAAAGAATTTCCAAGCCTTTTTCCTGAGAGAGACGACCAGTAAATAGCAACAGAGGCTCCTTCTCATTATCTCCTTCCTGAAATTTATACTCAGAAGGTACTACCACACTGTTATGTATAACTGTAATCTTTGTTCTGTCAATGGAGGGAGAAGACGATAAAAACACATCACGAGCCAAAGCCGAAACAAAAATAAGCCTATCTATGGCATTATAGATAAAACGCCAGCGAAGTGAGTCTTTTCCTGATTTTACAAGATGTCTGGTACATACAAGAGTCACTACCTTCTTATTTCCTATTATACGCTTAGCGCGTGCCAATATTTCTGCATCTTTGAAAGTATGCACATGTACCACCACATCATCTTCCATTGAAAGCAAAAGTTTAGCTATTCGTTTTGGACTAATAAAATCCAATGCTCCACCCAATGACATCTTGACCATATCAAGAGGCAGAGGTGAAAAACGTGCATCAAGTTCAGGTATGCCACGTGTTATTACAGTCACCCGATGCCCATGTTCGACCGATGCTTTACATAAATCGAGCGCATAACATTCACCGCCACCCCAGGTAGTAGCCCTTATCAAATGTACAATCTGCATTTCTATACATATATTTATCCAAATGCCCCCGATAGTGTTGACACCATCGGGGGCATTCGGTATTATGTATCAAAAGTTATTCTTACTTCTCCTCGGGAAGATGAGGACCTGCAACTACAAGAGCTTTACCTGCTGCGTTCCATTCAAACTTCTTGAAGTTCTTGATGAACATAGCAGCCAGCTTCTCTGCCTTAGCAGTCCACTCAGCGGGATCAGCATAAGTGTCACGAGGATCAAGAATCTTCGGATCTACACCAGGAAGTTCAGTAGGTACTGTGAAGTCGAAGATAGGAATCTGCTTAGTAGGAGCCTTCAGAATTGAACCATCGAGGATAGCGTCAATGATACCACGTGTGTCGCGGATTGAGATACGCTTGCCTGTACCGTTCCAACCTGTGTTGACCAGATAAGCCTTAGCACCGCTCTTCTGCATCTTCTTAACCAGCTCCTCAGCATACTTGGTGGGGTGCAGTTCAAGGAATGCCTGACCGAAGCAAGCAGAGAATGTCGGAGTAGGCTCTGTGATACCACGCTCTGTACCGGCGAGCTTCGAAGTAAAGCCTGACAGGAAGTAATACTTAGTCTGCTCGTCAGTCAATATTGATACCGGAGGCAGAACACCGAATGCATCAGCTGAAAGGAAGATAACATTCTTTGCGTCGGGACCAGCCGATACAGGAGCAACAATGCTCTCAATATGGTTGATAGGATAAGAAACACGAGTATTCTCGGTAACGCTCTTATCAGCAAAATCAATCTTACCATTCTCGTCTACAGTCACATTCTCAAGAAGTGCGTTACGACGGATAGCTTTGTAGATATCAGGCTCGCTGTCCTTGTCAAGGTTGATAACCTTAGCATAGCAACCACCCTCATAGTTGAAGACGCCATTGTCATCCCAACCGTGCTCGTCATCACCTATAAGCAGACGCTTCGGGTCAGTTGACAAAGTGGTCTTACCTGTACCAGACAGACCAAAGAAGATAGCTGTATTCTTACCTTCCTTATCAGTATTGGCAGAACAGTGCATCGAAGCGATACCCTGCTGAGGCAGATAGTAGTTCATCATTGAGAACATACCCTTCTTCATCTCACCGCCATACCATGTATTGATAATTACCTGCTCTCTTGAAGTAGTGTTAAATACTACTGCAGTCTCAGAGTTGAGGCCGAGTTCCTTATAGTTCTCAACCTTAGCCTTAGAAGCATTGTAAACCACGAAGTCGGGTTTGAAATCCTTCAGTTCCTCCTCAGTAGGAGCGATAAACATATTGGTTACAAAGTGAGCCTGCCATGCAACTTCCATGATGAAACGCACAGCCATGCGGGTATCCTTGTTGGCACCGCAGAAACGGTCAACAACATAGAGCTTCTTACCAGAAAGTTCCTTGACTGCTATTTCCTTAACAGCATCCCAAGTCTTCTCTGTCACAGGCTTGTTATCGTTAGGATATTCTTCAGTTGTCCACCAAACTTTATCTTTCGAGTTGTCATCGAGTACAATGAACTTGTCCTTAGGCGAACGGCCGGTATACACACCGGTCATAACGTTGACAGCGCCGAGCTCTGTCACAACACCCTTCTCAAAACCTTCGAGAGAAGGATCAGTCTCTGCCTTGAACAGCTCCTCGTAAGTAGGATTATAAATCACCTCCTTGACATCTTTGATGCCGTACTGAGCCAAATCGATTGTTGCCATAGTTAAATTTAATATGTTTTTTATTGTGTTATATACGGTTCATAGGTTTGATATCACAAACCTCTACCTGTAGAACAAACTTTTGCCTATTTCAGCTACAAATTTAACAATTATTTTCGAGATTAGGTGTTTTTTGTGTGGAGTCACCCTATTTTTAGTACTTTAATTAACCTATGTTAGTGTTTATAATACATTTATTAACATATTTTAGTGTATCCATACCGATACGCTATTCTCGCCATAATCAAAGTAACTAAATGCTATATTTTGAGATTGAGATTCTTTTTCATACTTTTGTGAAGACACTCACTTAGTTGTGGTGTAGATGAATTGTCCAACACCTTAAAACAGGCGTAGTATGAAGGAGCTGAAATATCCGGTAGGCATTGAGACCTTTTCTGAAATCATTGAAGAAGGCTATGTCTATGTTGACAAAACAGAGTTAATCAATACTCTTGTTTGTAAAGGGAAATATTATTTCCTCAGTCGTCCGCGACGTTTCGGCAAAAGTCTCCTGCTGTCTACAATCGAAGCTTTCTATGAAGGTAGACGAGCTCTGTTTGACGGACTTGCCATTAGTAAATATAATCATTCATGGGAGCGGCATCCGGTATTTCGCCTGAACTTTGTCAATACTGACACCTCTTCACCGGAGGGTCTTAAATCTCTTATTGAAAATCATCTCAGAGAGTGGGAGAAGATTTATGGCGTCCCTGAAGGCAAAGTAGAGTTGGCACAACGATTTTTCGGGGTTATTCAGCGTGCAGTAGAACAAACTGGCCATAAAGCCGTGGTGCTTATTGACGAATATGATAAAGCACTTGTCTCAACTATCAATAATCAAGAATTGCATGATACCTTCAGAAGTATTCTTAAACCAATATATGCAACTCTAAAAGCTGCTGACCGCTACATTCAATTTGCAATGTTAACAGGAGTGACCCGCTTTTCGCGACTGAGTATCTTCAGTGATATAAATAATCTTAAAGATATATCGCTAAATGAGCAGTTCGCTACTATATGCGGACTAACAGAAAAAGAAATCCGAGAAACTCTCGGTCCTGGTATAAAGGCATTTGCCACTCACAACAATATTACAGAGAACGAGGTCTTTGAAGTGCTGAAGAGCAACTATGATGGGTATCATTTCTGTGCTAATTCTTCAGATATATACAACCCCTATTCCCTATTGAATGCTCTCGACGATAAGAAAGTCGGTAGCTACTGGTTTGCGACAGGGACACCTACCTTTCTTATTAAGCGACTCAGAAATAAATCAGGAGAAGTGAAAGATTTTTTTAATCGTAGCGCTGACAGTACAGCTCTAAGCACCATTTCCATGTCAGCCACAGACATCACTGCCCTTTTGTTTCAAACAGGTTATCTGACAATCAAAAGCACAGACCAACTTACTGGCGACTATATATTAGGTATTCCCAATAGAGAAGTACGGTATGGCATATTTACGGAAATGTTACCCGTGTTTGTCGGTAAAGGGAGTGACGAGTCTCATGCGTTTATTCGACAGTTGACTCAAGCCGCCTTTCAGGGGACTCCTCAGATAATGCTTGAGAATCTTAAAAGTTTCTTAGCCGATATACCATACGATTTATCTCAAAATAGGCCGGAAGTTTATTTTGAGAATAATATCTACATAATATTTCGTTTACTTGGATTTAATATACACACAGAATACCGCACATCTTACGGTCGCATAGATATTGTACTGACAACCACAGATTATGTTTATGTCATGGAACTTAAACTGAACGGTTCCGCTAAGGCTGCCCTTGCACAAATAAATGACAAAGACTACTTGTTACCATTCAAAAAAGATGGCAGAAGACTATTCAAAATCGGAATCGGATTCTCAAAGCGAACCCGCAACATATCTCGTTGGCTCATAGAGGAAGATTTCTAATCAATTGAATATTATGAGCAAGAAATCAATACGCTTTTTCAATGACCGCGAAGTTCGGGCTGTCTGGGACGATGAGAACAACTGTTGGTGGTTTTCAGCTACGGATATTGTGCGTGCCATCAATGATGAGCCGGACTACACAAAGGCTGGTAACTATTGGCGTTGGCTTAAACGTAAACTGAAACAGGAGGGAATTGAACTCGTGAGTCCCACTCACGGGTTCAAATTTGAGGCACCTGACGGCAAACAACGTAAAGCAGATGTGCTAAACAACGAGGGGGTTATTCTTCTTGCCCATCATTATCCCCACAATAGGGCAGGCAAATTTCTTAACTGGTTTACATACAGTGACAACACTATTGATGGTCAAAGTCGCAAAAAAGCATATACTTTATTTGAAAGCAGCTTATTGACCTCACTTGAACCCGGGAGCATAAAATGTCTACAACAAATCCACGCCTATCTATTTGGAGGCTTATATGATTTTGCTGGAAAGATAAGGAACAAGAATATTTCAAAGGGGGGATTCACCTTTGCTAACTGTCTTCATTTCTCTACTATTCTACCGACGATAGAACGCATGCCTGAAACCACATTCGATGAGATAGCCGACAAGTACGTAGAGATGAATGTAGTACATCCGTTTATGGAAGGAAACGGTCGGAGCACACGTATATGGCTCGACCTTATGCTCAGACGTTCATTGAAGCTTTGTGTAGACTGGAGCAAAATTGATAAAAATGATTATCTGACGGCTATGCGCAAAAGCGTTGTCGATTCCACCCTCATAAAATCGCTTCTGAAAGGTGCCTTGACCGACAAAATCAACGACCGTGAAATGTTCATGAAAGGTATCGACTACTCCTATTATTACGAAGAGGAATAATCAGCTATCAAGGTTTACTCCAAACTTCGCAATCCCACCATCGCCAAACTCTTCCGCTTCGTGGGCATTGCTGAGAATGCCGGTTACGGTATGAATAAGCTCGCAAGTTGGGAAGTCTTGACTGGTACTCGCCCAACTATCGAGAGCGACCGTACAGTCGCTACTGTGTCCTTTCCCCTCAAATCAGCTATCCAACGTAAGACAAAAGATGATAATGTCGGTAACAATGTCGGTAATAATGTCGGTAAACCTTTAACTGTCCGTCAACAAAGGATTTTAGACCTCATTAATGATAATCCTGTAATTAGTATGGCAGAAATGGCAAAGATAATAGGAGTTGCTACCCGTACAATTGAAAGGGAAATTCCGAAGATAAAAAATATAGTCCGACATGTTGGGCCAAAGAACGGGGGTTATTGGGAACTAATTAGGCCTAAATAAGCGTTACAAAAATGCTTATTTAGACCTAATTATAAGAATAGAAGCGGTGAGAAGATGAGATAGTGGTAGGGATTAGACTACACGTAGGAGGTAGTAGTTCTTCTTGCCCATCATTATCCCCACAATACACGTATATGGCTCGACCTTATGCTCAGACGTTCATTGAAGCTTTGTGTAGACTGGAGCAAAATTGATAAAAATGATTATCTGACGGCTATGCGCAAAAGCGTTGTCGATTCCACCCTCATAAAATCGCTTCTGAAAGGTGCCTTGACCGACAAAATCAACGACCGCGAAATGTTCATGAAAGGTATCGACTACTCCTATTACTACGAAGAGGAAGGTTACTACGAAGAGGAAGGCGAAAGACAACCATGGTGCTGACAGTGGTGCTGAAATTGCTGTTTTATAACGGTTAGATTAGACTAATTTCAGAAATAATCGTACCTTTGTCGATTACAGTATATTTTAGCAATCATACTTTATTTTAAAGTGTAGCACCTAATAGGGTACATTCTTGTGAGAATATATTGTATGTAATATAGATGATTTGACTCTGAAAACGAAAATAATCAACTAAAACACTGTTATTGTTTGACTAAAATCACATCAACTGCTATGATTGAACAGATTGAAATATATAATTATAAATCAATTCGAGAAGCCATTATACCTTTTGGGAAGATAAATGTACTTATTGGGGCTAATGGGGCTGGGAAAAGCAATTTAATTTCCTTTTTCGATTTAACACGACATCTTCTTGAGCAAAGGTTAAACCCATATCTTTTGCAACATGGGGGAATTGACTCAATGTTATATCATGGAAGAAAAATGTCTAATTATATATTAGGATTGATAGATTTTAACAACAGAAACACAATTGAGTTTAAACTTCGTCCGACCCAGGGACCAAATGCCTATATAGAGTATACAAAGGATTATTTCAATAAAGATAAAGTAGAGAATAAAAATTATTTAGAATCCTGGCATCAACATATTTGGGACACCAATGTAACTGAATCAGCAATCCTCAATCGCCCACAATGGAGAGCTGGATACATTCGTGATTTTTTGAAAAGTTTTACCATCTATCATTTTCATGATACCAGTCTTACCTCACCCATGCGTAGAGCTGCAAAAGTGGGAGACAATGACCATCTTCGTAACGACGGATCAAATCTTGCCCCCTTTCTCTATCGTTTGAAAACAACAAATTTAAACGCATTCAATTTTATTGAAGGAACCATAAGATCGGTCGCACCATATTTCAAATGTTTTCGGCTCATCCCGGATCGAAATATGGAAGGATATATAAGTCTGGAGTGGGAGGAAACAAATTCAGATATGTATTTGGATGCTAACAATTTTTCTGATGGAACTCTGAGATTTATAGCGCTTGCCACTCTTCTCCTTCAACCTGAACCACCTGAAACAATTATTATAGATGAACCGGAACTTGGCCTACATCCAGCTGCAATAGTCAAACTGGCTGCATTAGTAAGGCGTGCGTCATTTAAGGCTCAAATCATACTTGCTACACAGTCTTCAAATGTAGTGGACTGCTTCTCTCCTGAGGATATTATAGTGGTATCCCGAAGGAACGGCCAATCTGTTTTTGATAGGCTTGATAAGGATCGCTATTCAGCATGGTTATCAGACTACACGCTTGGAGAAATATGGAAAAAAAACATAATAGGAGGACAGCCATGAAAAGATTAGATATAATTGTTGAAGGTCAATCGGAACGAACATTCGTGACTCAGATGTTGGCACCATACCTTGAAAACTGTGGTATTATTGAAAATTATAACGTTTCTCCAATAGTAATCAGAACTAATCCAAACAACAGAGGAGGTATGTCTAAGTATAGTCATTTAAAAGAAGAAATATTAAAATCTTTATCCTCTTCAAATCCGGATTTAGTTGTATCAATGATGATAGATTTTTTCCGTCTGCCTTCTAATGTACCTCATCCCTCTAATTTACCTAATTTATGCAATGACGATATAAAAGCAGATACAATAGAAAGATGCATTGCTGAAGATATCAATGATTCTCGATTTACTCCATATATCCAACTACACGAATTTGAAGCCTTTCTTTTCGCTTCTTCTGAAGGCTTTAGATATTGTTACGGAGCTTCAGACAAGCGCACAAGTTATTTATACGATATTATTTCAGAATTCGAAAATCCTGAAGATATTAATAGTACTCCAGAAGGAGCTACCTCAAAAAGAATTCTTTCAATAATTAAAGAATACGATAAAGTTGTAGATGGTAATCTTATAGTTTTGCAAAATGGAATGGAAGTAATCCTTCAAAAGTGTCATAGATTCAGACGATGGATAGAATTAATAAAACTAAAATTAGGGGGATATCACTCTAATATTAGGAGTTGGTGAGAGTTAGAGTTTGTCTGTAATATATCTGTAAAAAATAATAAAAGCGACTTAACAAGGATAAAACCACAAAGTTAAGTCGCTTTTATTATACTTGGAATTTAGAATAGGAATAAAAGTAGGGATTAGACTACACGTAGGAGGTAGTAGTTCTTCTTGCCGCGCTGGACGAGTATGTATTTACCGTCGAGGAGGCTTTCTACGCCTACTACAGTGGCGGGGTCGGTAACTTTCTCTTTATTGAGGGAAACACCACCACCCTGCACCATCTTGCGTGCTTCGCCTTTAGAGGGAAAGACGGAAGTCTTACCAGCCAGAAGTTCAAGTAAGGGCACACCAGCCTCTATGTCATCACGTGACACCTCAAACTGTGGCACACCTTCAAACACGTCGAGCAGGGTCTTTTCGTCAAGTGCTAATAATGCTTCGCGAGCCTGATTGCTGAAAAGTATCTGCGAAGCTTCGACAGCTGCTTTGTAGGCCTCTTCGCCATGTACCATTTCGGTGACTTCCTTAGCAAGGCGTTTCTGCAGGGGACGTCGTCCGGGGTCAGCAGCATGTTCGACTGCAAGAGCCTCGATTTCCTCTTTAGTAAGGAAAGTAAATATCTTCAGGTATTTTTCGGCATCAGCATCGCTGACATTAAGCCAGAATTGATAGAACTTGTAAGGAGAAGTATAGCGAGCATCAAGCCATACATTACCACTTTCAGTCTTACCAAATTTACCACCGTCAGCTTTAGTTATAAGTGGACAAGTCAGAGCATAGACCTCACCACCAGTTTTACGGCGTATCAGTTCTGAACCTGTAGTTATATTACCCCATTGGTCCGAACCGCCAAGTTGCAGCTTACAGCCCTTCTCTTGGTAAAGATGCAGGAAGTCAAAACCTTGCAAAAGTTGGTAAGTAAATTCTGTAAAGCTCAGGCCATCACGTGCCTCGCCATTAAGACGCTTCTGCACAGAGTCTTTAGCCATCATGTAGTTAACAGTAATGTGCTTGCCAATCTCACGAGCAAAATCGAGGAAAGTCACATCCTTAGTCCAGTCATAGTTATTGACCAATTCGGCACGGTTAGGTGCATCACTGTCAAAATCAAGAAAACGCGACAGCTGTTTCTTTATAGCCTCTTGATTATGACGCAGTGTAGCCTCATCAAGCAGATTACGTTCAGCACTTTTGCCTGATGGGTCACCTATCATACCAGTAGCTCCGCCTACAAGAGCAAGAGGTTTATGACCACAGCGTTGAAAATGACGCAGCATCATTACACCACACAAGTGGCCGATATGAAGGCTGTCAGCTGTTGGATCTATGCCTAAGTAAGCAGTTGTCATCTCCTTGCGGAGTTGTTCTTCAGTACCCGGCATCATGGTATGTATCATACCACGCCAGGTAAGTTCGTCAATAAAATCCATTTGTGTTATTATGTCGTTCTATATTATGTCTTATTAAAAAACTATTCAATGAGCCAATAGGTAGTTTGTAAGGGTCTGACCTACAGCTTTAAGGGTAGCCGGATCTATGTTATCAAGATTATCGGCTGTAGTATGCCATGTAGGAGAGAAGCCTTCTCCGGGACGATAATCAATTATGTCTATAGCCGGAATACCCCCTTCGATAAATCTGACATGGTCATCGGTGACAGCTCCCCCTAAACGGTTGAGAAAATAATCTCCATAACCGGCGGCATGTGCCGTAGCCCAGATAGCATCAGCCAAAGCCGGAGCAGCCTGTTGCGAGAAATATTCACGACAGAAAGTAGCATTTTTACTTCCTACCATATCGAGCAATATGGTGGCTGACGGACGATAATTTCCTGCATCTGGCAAGTGAGCCATAAAGTACTGTGCGCCCAGAGCCCACGAATCATCGTCATGTGTCGCACCCCAATCCTCGGCATCGAGAAAGAGTATATCTATACCCCTATTACTGCCCGATTCTTTTATAAGACGAGCCAGTTCGAGAAGTACAGCTACACCACTTGCACCATCATTGGCGCCATCAACAGCATCATTATGACGTTTGCTATCTGGATCTTCGTCAGCCCAAGGGCGGCAATCCCAGTGAGCCATGAGAAGAACACGATTATCAGCAGTAGGATTAAAACGGCCCATTATATTAGTAGCCATAAGCTGTGTGCCGTCAAAAGCTGTAAGCGTGGCTTTCTGTTCATTGACTTCGGCCCCATATCGTGCAAGTTCGGCAGCAAGCCACTGACCAGTAAGTCGATGAGCCTCAGTATTGGGGACACGTGGACCAAAATCTACCTGACGTTTCAGATAAGCAAAAGCACTATCGGCTTCAAATACCGGTGGCGGAACAGTCTCAGGAGCTGCTGAAGCACTGTCGGCAGCCACCTTACTTCCTGTAGCCGCACACCCCACAAAAGCGAAAGCCGACAATATCGTCATAACGATACGTGTATAGAATTTCATACTCATAGACACAGATAGCTTTATATACGTTTCAATGCTTTTTAGTACCTGATTTCCGATGCGCTTTATTCGTACGATAGCGGTCATAAAATTCGGCCATAACATTGTGTTCGTGCATTTTCGAAAGAGTCAGAAATTTATAGTGAGCCTTATTACGAGCCGCTATATAACCCGCCGTCCCCATAGTCCAGCCTCCTTTGAGAATATAACTCTTCAGAAACTTTCCCAAGGGTTTAAACCATAATTCAAGCAAAGTCACCGAATGAACCTGCTCGCGCAAAGCTTCAGCGGTAGAATAATTATTGCTTCGTTCTACATGTCCGTGTATACTATGAGGTAAATGTATCAAGGCTAAATCTTTTCGAGCAGGCGGAATACGTATCACATCACCTTTAACAACAGGAACTGAATTTACTGTCGGAGGCCATGTGACACAACTCTTATCAAAGAAACGTAGTTGTGGATCAGGGTAGCTCGATGAATCAAATCGATTCAAAAAATGATTTTTACGAGGTACAAAAATCCCTTTTACTGAACCGGGATTCTTAATAAACTCATACAGATAGTCTCTAAGTTGGGGAGTAACCATCTCGTCGGCATCAACGATTAACACCCATTGAGAACGGGCAGCATGTATAGCTGTCATACGGGCCGGTTCACAATAGGTGTGGTCACCTTTAGGAAAGGTCACGACACGCGCACCGAGTCTTTCGGCCAACTCGGGAGTACCATCGGTAGATTCCATATCGCATACTACTATTTCATCAAAGCCACGCAGGTTATCAATGACGCGTTCCAGATGCTCGGTAGCATTATAAGTGTTTATGACTGCTGAGATAGCCATAGGTCAGGTATTGGTTATAATGCAAAATTAGTTGTTTTTTCGTCTATCTCACAATTTTGTGAAGCGAAAAGCTTAATTTTGCGTCTATATTAGCGCTGTCAGACCTTCAAAACCCATTTTCAGCACTCTCCACAGCTTTCGATTTCAAATATGGAACATAATCCACACCAACATTCTTCAGCCTCAGCAGCCCTGCGCAGAGTTCACAGTCAAGGCTTACCGTTATATCTGGCTACACTTTTGCAACTTCTTGTTGCGCTCGTGGCTCTTTGGCTCACACGGATAGGATTCTATCTGTATAATTCCGACCTTACCAGCGCCATGACCTTTGGCCAATTTATGAAAGCCTCCTTCTACGGACTTCGCTTTGATCTTTCAGCACTGGCTTATTTTAACATCGTGTTTATACTTATACGCTTATGGCCAACTTCCATAGCCTGGAGACGCGGCTGGATAATAGCCGGCAACACGGTGTACGCTATCTGCAATTCGCTGATGTTGTTGCTTAATATCGCTGATATACCATTTTATCGTTTTGCAGGCTCACGTCTACGCTGGCACACATTCCTCAATATGTGGAACGACCCTAACATGGGAAGTATTATCTTCTCCTACATACATGACTACTGGTGGGCATATCTGTTAGGGTTACTTGCCATAGGTGCAATTATCTGCACAGCATGGTTCATACGTATTAGACGTCCAGCACCATTATGGCATTCACCTCGCTTCACTATATTTGCACGGTCTATCATACTTATAGCTGCAGGAGGTCTAACATTCTTAGCCATGCGTGGACGTGTAGGTGCCGGTCATCCTTTGGCAATAGGTGATGCAGTCTGGTATGCGTCGACACCCTCACAGATAAACGTCGTTCTTAACACACCTTTCTGTCTGTTGCGTTCCATGAGTCACGACAATACAATGCAACCTATGACTTTCTTTAATGATAAGGAACTGACAGCAGTACGTTCATCTGTACATAATCCGCGTCAGGGTGTACCATTTACGCGTAAGAACGTAGTGATTATAGCCATCGAAAGCGGAGGTACATTATGGCTTGACTCACAACGCGTGTTACCGATAGACGACGAACGACGTCATCTCATGCCATTCCTTGACTCACTGGCCCATCATTCCCTTACTCTACGCCATGCTTTCGCTACTGGTAAATCTTCTATTGAAGGAGTCACAGGAATATTCGCTGGCTTTCCAACTTTCGATAGTTTTCTATATCTGTCTTCTCCCTACAATAAAAATACAGTCGATTCACCAGCCCGTCTGTTGAAAGATGAAGGTTATGCTACTAAATTCTATTTCGGAGGCAATCATGGTTCGTATGGCATCGACCACCTCATGCACATTATGGGCTTCGATACTGTCACAACACGCGAGACTTTAGGCTCCGAAGCAGAATATGACGGACAGTGGGGCGTTTACGACCACGAAGTAGCAGACTTCATGGCTCATGACCTATCAACTTTACCCGAGCCCTTCATGGCCGGTTGGTTTACACTGAAGCCTCACGGTCCATGGACAGTATCGGAACGTTGGAAGACTGAAGGATACTTATCTGCTCCCGGTACATTAGAACGGTGTGTGGAATATGAAGACCGAGCCATAAAAGAGTTCTTCGATGTGGCACGCACACAGCCGTGGTATAACAATACTCTGTTTGTCATCACTGCTGATCACGGCTGCCGTGACCTACCTGGAAGTGATTTCGACGGCGACTATATGCAACCTCATATCATGATGATGTTCTATACTCCTGACGGGTCATTAACACCACGTCTGGTTGAAGAGACAGTAGCCTCACAATTTGATCTTGCTCCTACGTTATTAGGAATGTTGGGGTATCCTAAACCCTTCGTGGCCGTAGGACGAGATATATGGAATGAAGGCCCTTCATACGCTTTAAATTTCATCAACGGCATGTATCAGATAATAAGTACGCGTTACATAGTACAGCTCGATGCGACAATGACAGGAGTAACAGCTCTCTATGATATTGCCCTCGACCCGACGCTGCGTAACAATCTGCTTGGCTCGACTACTTCACCGACGAGTGAGGTCATGCAGAAAGTACCGGCTTCAACAGAATACGATGCCGATGAAGTGAATCGTATGATAACCTTCGCACGTGCTTTCATGCAAGATTATACACATCGTCTTACAAGTGACCGTATGAGCATAGAATCTACAAACAATACTGTTTCATCATCAAATAAAAATGAATAAAAACGATAAGATATATGTGGCCGGCCATCGTGGTATGGTAGGGTCAGCTATAGTACGTGAATTGCACCGTCAGGGATACGACAATATAATATGCCGTACACACTCAGAACTTGACCTCACCGACCAGAAGGTGGTTAACGATTTCTTCGCTGCAGAACGTCCGGATTACGTATTCCTGGCAGCTGCTAAAGTAGGTGGAATAATGGCTAATTCAGAAGCACCTGCTGATTTCATGTATCAGAATATGATGCTTGAGATGAATGTCATCAATGCTGCGTGGCGTAACGGCTGCCGTAAACTGGAGTTTCTCGGCTCATCGTGTATATATCCCCGTATGGCCCCTCAACCGATGACCGAAGATTGTCTGCTGACCTCATCTCTTGAACAGACCAACGAGGCTTATGCTTTAGCCAAGATAAGCGGTCTCAAATACTGTGAATATCTTAACCGGCAATACGGCACAGACTTCATCTCTGTTATGCCTACAAATCTTTACGGGCCTAATGATAATTATCATCCCCGCAACTCACATGTGCTTCCGGCATTGATACGCCGCTTCCACGAAGCACGTGTAAGTCAAGCTCCCGAAGTAGTATGCTGGGGCGATGGCTCACCATTGCGTGAATTTCTATATGTCGATGACCTTGCCAATCTATGTGTATTTCTTATGAACCACTATTCAGGCAATGAGACAGTGAACGCCGGTACAGGAAAGGAAATCACAATACGCGAGTTGGCAGAGACCGTAGCCCGTATAGTAGAATATGAAGGTAAGATTGTGTGGGATACATCAAAACCTAACGGCACTCCGCGCAAATTGCTCGATGTCAGCAAAGCTGCTGGCTTAGGCTGGACTTATCGCACAGAACTCTCCGATGGCATAGCTCTGGCATACGCTGATTTCCTGTCTCATGTTTCGGAAGCATCAACTTCTACACGTAATTGAGATACGGGAGCTGTGGAAAAATGACGTAAACTGCACCCGGCCACTTCAGCGACAGGATTCAAAGTTCTGTTACCTGCCCACAGCCGGGTGTAGCCTATCCCCTTGCCTTGACTGCAAACTGCTTTTATACAAGACGATATAGGTAACTTAATCGGCATAGTGACAAAGCGCCTCTGTGCTTGCATACTTTGTGCTGCAACCCCTATCAATGCATTACGTTCCAAACAGTACAGCACCACACGGTTGTCAGATATAAATATCATAAGCCGGTTATAATTGGTATCAAACTTTACTGATGTTATCTCGCCGCCTAATACACTCTCTGAAAACAGACGACGAATCTTTGCTGCTTCGATTATCCATAGACTATCGTTAGCCACAAAAACTACAGAAGTGTGAGTAACCGCTATAGTTTCACTCTGTTGACAACCTATCATAGCTATCGGCTGTACCTGTTTCCACCCTCTGTTGTCAGTAGGTGTGATAGCCCACACCGCCGTATCAGTAAAAGCATAAAGAGGGAAACGTCCCAATTCTCCTGACGACATGCTCCGCAGTGCAGGTGCTACCTGCGTCAAGCGTGTTGGAGATGAGAAAGAGAGAATACGTGAAAACGGGAACAATCCCTCACAATTTTCCAAAGAGGTAAGCATACTGCCTGATAAAGTATAACTCTCTTTTTCTGGTGTAATAATTTTGGCTTCATACTCTCCATCGTATATCTCTTTCTCACCAGTTGTCTTTCGCCCTAAACCACACCAATATGCTCCTTGTAGTATCGCATGGCGTTTCAGATGCAAATTAATCTTGCGGGTAGGAGTCTGTAGGGTAATACTTTGCACATCAGAATCCGGATAAAATACCCATTTAAGATTAGTTATTACATCGTTATCTACTGTCCACAACACTTCCTGAGTCGATGATTCAGCTTTACACACACGTTGGATAGATGTACCATTCTTATTTCCTTCTACTATTCCACTTCCTAAAATCGCAGTGGCTGAAGTATTACGATCATCATACTGTAATAGTGTTCGTAACGGCGCTACGGGTGGCAATTTTAGTTCCGGAGCCACTATGCATGTCAGACCATTTAACTTATTCAATTTACCTCCCATCACTTCTGCATGTAAGGTATAATCTGGCGTGAAAGGTTTAACTTCCCCCGGTGCTGGAACTTCACCATCTACAACCTCTATCCAACCTTCTTTAAGTCGGCTCAAAGACACTTCCCCTACCTTATGAAAGGTGCTTATACTACATAGCCATTCCCCAAGACTATCTTCATCAAGTCTTGGGTAATATAAACATGGCGATATTTCTTCAGAACTCATGAGAGGTAACGGACGATTCATACTGCCATATTCAGCCGACAACCCGGAATGAGTAAGAATGTCAGCTGAAGTACGCAACAAAGGTGATTTCACACCATGTTCTTCTGTATACCATGGTGCAGACTCACTTACAAAGAAATCAATATGTGTGGCAAGATTGGTAGTGATTTTATCAATTGAGCTCTTATCAATGCGTATAAGCAAACGACAGGGAGCATTAATAATACTTAAGTCAAACTTCAGACAGTTATCATAAACCACCGTATTATCTATCCGTATTAGCGGCGGAGCAGAAACCGGTTGTATAAGCACCGGCACTGAAGCCAAAGTGTGACTACCATCATTCATACGTAAAGCAGCAACGACCAAAAACGGTGAATCGAATGTACCGTTTTTTCTACATGTTGTTCTGTACGCCTTCATTATTTCCAAGCACCCGGCACATAATCTCCGTGCTGTTTCGGAGGTAGGCGAAAGAGTAGTTCCTGTAGACTGTCCAACACCGGCAGAAACAGGCGAATTTATATGCTGACCAAAGTATTCATGTACCTGTTCATGCTCCTTTTCCGGTATATCAATTCTAAGCTCCGTGACAGGAAGATTGAGTGCTGTCAATTGATAAGGTGCTACCGCTGTACGTATCAAAGCCCACTCCAACAATGGCAATGTCGGACGTGATAACGTTTCAATTCCGTTATTCCCTATCTTACCGACCTCTCCACTATCCTCATTCTCTATTGTAGCAGCTTTGATTACCGGAGCGTCTTCGACACTCCCTTCGTCATTAATCAGCACACCCACACTACGCAATACATCTATACGCCCCTTATCATCTCCTTTAGCGGAGTATAATGGGTCATAAACTTCCGGTTTCAAGACAAAAGTCTTACCACCATGCATAATTTTAATTTCGTCAAGTCTCATAATCTCTACTTTAATTCTGACTTAAACACGAAATTATCCCACTTCCCTATCTCCAAATTGATTTAACATCACAATTTTCACAATATAAAGTGAAGGCGTACCGGATTTCCCGATACGCCTTCAAAAAAGCTATAAAATATTCTTACTATTTATTAACGTACTACTACTTTAGCAGCGCGACCATTAGCTGATACGATGTAGATACCAGCGGGCAGTTCGATGTTACCAGCTTCAGCAGCTACAGCCACACGGCGACCATCTACAGTATAGACAGCGGCACCAGCCTCAGCTACCTCAACGAAACCATAGCCACCTTTAGCAAGAGAAGCAGCGGTTGCTGCTACTGATTCTACACCAGACAAATCTTCTGTAGCCTTAACTAAGCAAGCATTCTCTATCAGACCAGTCTTGTTATTGATTATCATAGCTACAAGAGAACAGTTAGCAGGTTTCTTAACACCTGACATAGTAAACTCTTCTGCATACTCGTATGCAACACCTCTCTCAACCGATGTAGGCAGGCTATTTTCTACACCCATAGGTTTAGAACATTTACGAGCCACCTCATTAAATTTCATTCTTACCTGCTGACCCTTATCTTCCCAACCGTAGTAATTACCTTGCTGACCAGCCATGTAGTTAGTCTGAACATAAGGTCCTACTTCATCTTCGATGACTGTATAAGCGACACTGAAATCAGCAGCTTCAACATCCAGACCGAAAGTAGTAGTTGTGGTCATAGTGGCTGTCGTGCCATCATAGGTAAATATAGCCTTGATTTCGCCTATCGATGGCACATCAACTACATTAAGGAAAGCTTCCTCAATAGTAGGAGGAGCAGGATATACGTTTACTTCCATCTGACGGTTTACGAATGATGATGGGAAGCTTGATACATATCTCTTCCCCAATGTATAATAAGGCATATCAGGAGTATTCATTACCTCCATAGGATCACTATCACCATGTACAGCGATACCTATAAAGCCCTTATCAGCATAGTTCTCGCGCATATATTCCATACCGGCTATACCCAAAACACAGTAGCCACACCAGTTACCGGTAAACTCTTCGAACACTACATTGCGCTGGTAGCCTTCAGTTGCAGAGTTAAGCACACCGGTGATTGAAGATATAGAAAGATTATCTACACCGTTAACCTGAGTAAGTGTAAGGGTATAAGGGATATTTATACCGATAACATCACTTGTAAATTCGACAGTAGCTGTCTGAGCATCGCCAAAACCGGCAGCACCATCAGCTTTAGCTACGTATGTCTGAGGTTCCATACCCTCTATATCCATAACGTAGGTGAGCTCCTCTGCGTTGTTGGCACCTTTATTAATAAACGCAGTCGAGAAAGAGAAAGTCTCACCCTTGACCACAGTACCGGGGACATTAGCAGTGACAAACTGTGCCTGATTCTCTGGCAGGTTATCACCCTCAATTATCACACGCAGACATAAGCAACCGGCAGCGGGAGCCCAGTCACGCCAACCCCACTGATCTTCGACAATCTGACCTTGATTGTTAATTGTTCTGTTAGAATATACCAGACCAGCACCCTCTTTCTCAGCAGCCATGTAATCTGTGATATAACAGTAAGTCTGCGGGTTAGTAGGCACATTTACATCAAATCCCACATAAAGTTCTCCAGCAGTGGGCATATCGATTGGAGTATCAAAACTTACTGTTGACCAATCGAAACCACCGCCACCTAAAGAAACCTCAGAGCTACCTAACGGTGTGACACTGGGGTCGAGTGAAGTACTTACCCATATAGTAGCCTTGCTACAAGGATTGGTATAATTCTGAGCAGTGGGATTAGCAATCTGCAAACCTACGATACGGTTACCGGCCAGGCTACTAACCATCTCCTCACTTATGAGGATACCCATTTTTACATCACCTGTACCAAGTGCAAAGGCGGTTTCTGGTTCGCCACAATAGCCCCAGTTTATGGTATTACCGGGTGCACGCATAAGGCCTTTAGAAGTGGCTGGCATCTCAAGACGTTCTACACCCTGCAGACGGGCATTACCCGACAGGGTAATGGCATCGTAAACCGCTGTTGCTCCCATAGCAGGCAGCGTAGCTGCAAAAGCAGCCATTACGAGTAAAGATTTGTTCATTTTTTTGAGTGTTAAGCTTTAGTTGAACAATAGTATTAACTATAATTTCGCAAATTTAGCATTTATTTTATTAATCTACAAGCGTGAATAAATAAAATGCCCGTATCACTGAAAAAAGTGATACAGGCTATTTTAAATACTCTTATAACTCTTCAGGAAGGTCAACCCACCAGTCAGAATCATCAGCACGAAGTCGCTCGGAAGCCGGCGGCAAATAAGGGGACGGTTTGCGACGTTTCGGAGGTGGCATAATAGGTCCTGGCGGTTCCGGTACTGGAGTTTCTTCCTGTTCTTCTTGCTCCACTTCCTCAGGCTGGGTCTGTGCTTGCTCTTGTGCAGCCTGAAGAGGTTTATGAGGAGGCAGATTGACAGTGTTATGTATCTGATCACGCATATCAATAACCTGAAGATCGTCAGAGTAGTCAAGACCGGTCAGAGTAGTCAGTGCATCGCGAGTGTCACGCAACTGAGCCTTGAGTGTGCTTATACGTTGCTCGTATTTGCGTTTCATAGTCTCGGCTTGCGAAAGCTGCTCGGTAAATTGTCTCATAGCCTCGTCAACAGCTTCGTAATCTTCCAGACGCTCTTCAGCTTTTTCCAAAGCGTCGCTGGTACGTGCCAATGCGTCAAGCGCCTCACGCAGACGCACAGCCATATCAGTGTTTCGAGCCGAAAGAGCTACATTTTCGCAACGCTGGGCATCCAAAAGCATAGCTGCCTCACGCAGACCATCGCGCAAAGCTGGTATATAAGCCAAATCTTTGGCCATGTGCTCCAGCAACATCAGAGTACGCCAAGGGTGAAGCATAACGTCAAGTACATTAGCGGGCCTCGGAGCTCCGAGGCTCGTCAGTGATTCAGTACTGTCAAGCAGGTCCTTAGTCATTATGTTCAGCTATGGTGTCGGCTTCAACATCCGGTTTCATCACCACGCCTGTACTCTTACGGCCGTTTATAGCTATCGTTAGCGGACTATCGAAACGTACTATGCGCACTCTGTCGCTCTCACTCTCAGCAGAGAGTGAGTCGAGATAGGCACTATCGAAGTAACCTGAGCCGGACGTAGGGTCAATTGTAAAATAACCTACACCGAATGAGGTAAGATTCTGAAAGAAATGTGTACCCTGCGAAGGTTCTATACGATAGCCAGGCAAAGCGGTTTCAACTATCAGACGGGCACCGGCTATCTGTGCCCAACGCACAGGTATACCAAGAGCGGAGTCTGATGAACCCCAGCGACCGGGCCCTATGAGTATGTAGGGTTCTCCCTTCTCTATCATGCGTTTGTTTATCGCCTCTATTTCAGCAGCTACTTCCGGATTATACGAACGGTCAAAATTCTGAGGCTTCACATATACTACATAACGCACGTTGTCCATAACTCCATGGCCAAGCGCTGTCTCACTACGAAGTATCAGCTGTTTGTCAGCGACATTCATTATCGAGTCATCAAGCATCTCTTTCTTATCCACAATAGGACGCATCTGAAGCCAGTAGACTGTGCCTTTATTGGGGCTCGACATGGCATCTGGATTCAAATTGCCGGCAAACTCTATCTCTACAGGACGCCCCATGGCATACTGGCCCTTAGAGAGCATAAAATCTATGATTTCAGCTAAAGGTGCCACTTTCTGACGCAGTACGTTGGCGAAAGTTACTACTTTACGCCCAGGTCCGAAACCTGTATCACGCAACACGCGATCATTTACATCGAAGGTGCTCACAAGATACTTCAAAGCTCCGCTTTTGAAAGCCTCAGCCACTGGAAGACGAACGATATTAAACCCATCGTCAGTAGTGAAATGTGTTTCGCCATCTACCTTTGAAGGAAGAGCGTAGAGAGTGGTCTGCGTGTCGCGTAAAGCCAGCTCAAGAGTCGAAGTCTGAAGCACCTTATCAGGATGCTTGGGCGAAAAACGTAAAGCCATACCTCCGTCGACTATATATTTGCCAAGACCAACGGCAACTTCGGCAACGCCTTCCTCAGCCTGCTCATCATTTATAGGATAATAGTTGAGTGAACGTCCTACGCCCGAGAAAGAGGGATAATAATAACCATCGTGATTCTCGCCTGCAACTTCCTGAAGTATAACGGCCATCTTCTCTTGGTCGATAACGTTACTGGTAGCATTCATATATGCCTTGGAGTCAGCAAAGAAGACAGAAGCATACACACCCTTGACCGCATCTGACAGCAGATGAAGCATGGCATCTACATCATTAAGCTTGGGTATCATGTAGGTGCTGTAAACTCCGGCGAAAGGCTGATAGTGTGAGTCCTCAAGCAACGATGAACTACGCACAGCTATCGGACGGTCAAACACCTCGAAGAGTGCTTTGAAGTCCTCTATGAGACTCTGAGGTAAACGGGCGGCAAGAAACCTGTCGAGTATCTCCTGATCCGAGAGGTCAGAAAGAGCCACAGGATAGAGATTATTCGACTCCATGAACTCATCGAATATATCGGTACACAGCACAATGGTACGTGGGATAGTAATCTGCATACCCTCGAAGTCCTCGCACACCGGATTGCGCTTTATAATCTGGTCTATGAAAGCCAGCCCGCGTCCTTTACCTCCTAACGAACCCTGTCCTATACGGGCAAAGTTGGAGTAACGGTCGAAACGGTCCTTACGGAATACAGCCACGACACCGCGGTTCTTCATGCGGCGATACTTGACTATACACTCGAAAATAAGCTTGCGTACAGTCGGAGCCTGCGTAATGTCGGTAAACTTCTTGGTGCTTATGGCTTCAGCTATTGGGAAGAGCGCACGCGAATACAACCAACGTGATATATCATTACGCTTACAGTGCTCAAACAGAGCATCTGAAGGTATATTGAAGATATTTTTCTGAAGGTCCTTGAGGTCATGTATACGCATAAGCTCATTACCGGTGGCAGGATCACGCACTATGAAGTCACCGAAACCAAACAGATAACTCATGGCACGACGCAAGTTCTGAGGCAAGGTCTTGGAATTCTTATCGACAAATTCCAATCCCATACGTTCAGTCTCCTCACGGTTGGCGCTCTCCTGACTCTCTATGATTATGGGCATACAAGGGTCCTCGGCACGTACCATACGTGCGAAATCCATACCGGCATGGGGGTCTTTCTCACCGTTACGAGGGAAGCGGACATCGCTGATTATTCCAAGTATATGAGGGCCATACTTACGATAGAGTGTTTCAGCCTCCTCATAGTCACGTGCCAACAGCACTTTCGGCCGGCCTCGCATACGGAACATCTGCTCATGCTCGTTGAGGGCCTCGGTTGAGAATATCATCGACTGCTTGAGCAGATACTTATATATGTGGGGTAAGACAGCTGAATAGAATCGTATGGAGTCTTCTATCACCAGAATACACTGCACACCGACTTCACCTATGTCGCTGTCGGCATTCATACGGTCTTCGATAAGCTTGATTATAGCCAATATGAGGTCTACGTTACCAAGCCACGAGAATACGTAATCTACACCTTCAAGATTCTCGTTGGCAATGCGTCGGCGCACCTCTTTCGAGAAGGGAGTCAGAACTACAAAAGGTATATCGGGATAAAGCTCATCAATATGACGTGCCTGCTCGAAAGTCTCGCTCACATCGACCCCCGGCATAGCTATGATAAGATCGAATTTCTGTTGTTCAAGAGCTTTATAAGCCTCTTCGTAGTTAGCAACCTTCGTAAAGCGAGGAGGAGATGAAAGGTTGAGCGACACATATTCAAAGTATATCTGCTCATCAACACGCCCGTCTTCCTCCATCATGAAGGCGTCGTAGGGAGTGGCAATGAGCAGGACATTGAATATACGTCGCTGCATAAGGTTGCGAAAAGCCGTGTCCTTGAGATAAAGACGCCCAAGGACACTATCGTTGACGTTCTGCATATCAGTCGTCCTTATGGGTATCGAGATACTGTTCGAGTGCGGCGGTCATGCTCGGTGCCTCCTTTGTAGGAGCCTTGAGGTCAAGACGCAGACCTGCATCTTCAACAGCCTTAGCTGTAGTAGCCCCGAAAGTACCTATGCATACCGGCTGGCCGTCTTTGCCAAAGTCAGGAAAGTTCTTCTGCAGCGAGGCTATGCCTGAAGGACTGAAGAAGAGCAGCATATCGTAGTCGAAAGGCTCGTCAGGAGTGAAGTCATTACTTACTGTACGGTACATCACAGCTTTGGTATAGTTGATTTTGTGACGGTCAAGCACCGAGAGATTGTCTTTGTGTACGTCAGAGACAGGGAACAGAAATTTCTCTTTATGGTTCTTGTCCAAAGCGGCCAGAAGCTGAGGGTCATCAATCTTGCCCGATGTACCGAAGCTTATCTTACGCTTACGGTAAACTATATATTTCTGCAGATAGAGCGCTATGGCTTCAGTAGTACAGAAATAACGCATGGTGTCGGGAACGCTGACACGAGTCTCCTCGCAGAGACGGAAAAAATGGTCTACGGCTGTCTTAGCTGTGAATATCACAGCAGTAAAATCAGCCAGATTGATTTTCGACTGCCTGAACTCTTTGGCAGTGAGTCCCTCCACTTTGATAAAGGGTCTGAATACAATCTCTACACCATGCTTAGCCGCTATCTCATAATAGGGAGATTTCTCGGAAGAAGGTTGCGGCTGGGATACTAATATTTTCTTGATTTTCATGCTCTTGCTGATTGCGCGCCGGTTATTCTCAAGCCATCATGGCACAAAGTAACACAGCGGCGATATAAGTGAGAATCAATGGGACGATTTCTAAGCTGCAAAGGTAGTACAAAAAAAGCACCCACGACGAAAATTGATTGAAAAAAATCCTTAAACTCTTCCATATAAAGATGAGTTTAGCCACCACCAAGGCTCCTCCAGCCACATAAAGAAAAATCATCTGTTCAGCCGGATAGGACTGACATAGAAGGGCCAAAGGAAAAAATATAAAACTCAGCAAGCCTTGGGCAGCAGCATAGCCTTTTACCCACAGGGCAGCTCGCCCACGGTCGGTAAAGACCATACCGGTCAACCATAAAGCGCCTAACATGAAAAGTGTGTAACATGTAGCCACTCCGATGCAGATAACCATAGGCAAAGGTGTCCATTCCGGCAAAGGTGGTCGGCTATCGGCTATAGTCAGTCCGTTGTTCCATGTCAGCGTAACAAGCGAGTGGAGCAGTACACCGGCGCTGGCACTCCAGAGTACATTTAGGAGTACGAGAAAAGAAGTCTCACGTACCGTATCGTCAAACACATTGTGACGCATACGTATCTCTACCAAATCACGCCATAACACCTGCAGGTAGCGCACATTATTCTTAAAGCGCAAACAGACTGTGGTGAAGATAACGAAAAGCCCAAGAAGTATAAAGGACATTCCGAGAGTCTGACCTCCTTCTCCCTTTAGTTCGATGCGCGGCGGTGGAGTAAGAACGATGCCTCCGTTGAGTTCGCCAGGTTCTACAGCTATAGTATCAGTTACAGCGACAGTTGTTACACTATCTACTGGAGCAACATCATTGATAGCTGCCATAAGCGGCGGATAGGCCGGAACTGAGGATGAAGTCGTGGGTACTGCCGGAGCGGACGAAGGTGCCGGCTGAGTCGCGGCAGTTCTTGCAGGACGTTGGGTCTCAGCAGGAGCCGGCCTTAACCACAAGGGGTGTTCATTGTCTTCTGTTGATTCTGCGGTAGCGGAACTGTTAGTTTCAGCAGAAGTCGTGGTTGCCGTAGACGGCATTTCAGTCGTAGCTGGAGTATTATTGACAACGGTCTGAACCGGTACCGTAGCCGTACTATCCGGTGTCTGTATCATTTCAGCCAACCGTTTTGTTTATACCATTCTACAGCTTGATTCACTCCTTGTTCAAGTGAGGTATCAGCCGTAAAACCGAAATCACGTTTTGCTTTCGACACATCGGCACGCCAGTTACGCTGGGCCATGATATTATACTTGTCACTGTTGAGTGTCGATGGCTTGCCACGTGCAGCACCTATTTTCTCAGCTATAGATGATACTACTCTAAGCCCGATAAGGGGTACCCGAACAGGCATAACGAAACGCCGTCCTACAGCCTTAGCAGCTATACGTCTGAAATCGGCTTGTGAGTAGCTGCGCTCTTCGGCGATGTTATAAGTTTCCCCTACGTGTCCTTTATCCAGGGCCATATAAACAGCTCGTGCAAGATCAGTCACATAAAGAAATGTAAGTTCCTGACGTCGATACCCGACAGAGAAGTCAAAGCCTTTAGCTATTGATTCAAACATCAGGAAATAGTCATGGTCACGAGGACCGTATATACCTGTACAGCGAAAAACTATATATGGAATACCGGCTGTGGCAAGCCACATTTCCGCTTTCAATTTCGAGGCACCATAACGGGTGTTGGGGATAGGTATCATGGTTTCAGTCATGGGTGCAAGAGTGCGTTCACCATGAGGTCCCATTACTGACAGACTACTGATGTACAACAGTTTGTCAGGTACCATATCAGCTTGTTTCAACGCTGTGGTAAAGTCACGCAAACAGTCATAATTGATACGTGAGAAATCACTGAACCGAAGACACTTCGTAGCGCCGAGATTATATATTATATAATCCCATTTTTCTCCTTCAGGCAGTGCCTGACGCAATGCTGAGACTAAGGTCTCAGGCTTTTCGAAGTCAAGGATAAGGAAGTGTATACGTTCATCAGTGAGATATACACGCGAGGTGCTGGCACGTACACCAGCCCATACTTCGTAGCCTAATTCGAGACCACGTTCCACTAAGAAACCGCCGACAAAACCGCCGGCTCCCACTATGAGGACTTTTTTGCTGTGTTCGTTCATAAATGTCTCCTTATTCAGTGATCTCTAATTTTATCAGCTTTTATACAGTATGCTTATACACGCGCTGTAACCGATGTTTTTAGTGAAGCGAAAGTATATCCTTGTTCCGACAACCAATCGAGCGAACGTGGTAATGCTTCACATAAACGTGGCCAGGATTTCAGCGAGTCATGAAAGACTATTATCGAACCCGGACGTACCAAAGTACGTACATTGTCAAATACTTCATCTGCAGTAAGACGTCGGCTATAATCACGTGTTACCACATCATACATCACTATATCATAACGTCCGGCAAGAGCTTTGGCTTGTGAAGGACGCAAAAATCCATGCGGTGGTCTGAAGAGAGATGTGTTGAGATAAAGCCGTGCCTCTTCTATATCGGCTACATAACGTTGCAGTGATGTACGCAAGCCTTGCAGATGATGCATGGCATGATTACCTAAAGCGTGACCAGCCTTACATACAGCTTCCACAAGATGCGGATAACGTCTGGCATTGTCACCTACCATAAAGAAAGTTGCCTTTATGTTGCGTTCTGCCAGCTGTTCAAGGACCCACGGTGTCACTTCAGGTATCGGACCGTCATCGAAAGTCAGATAGACTCTTCTGTCACTTTCAGATACTCTGTATAGCCCTGTGGGACAAAGCGCCCGCCACCACAGGGGCGGGCGCTCTATTATACGCATAAACGCAGGATACCTCACTGCATCTCAGGATGATTAGCCATGAACTCTTCACCAAGACGTCGACTACGCTGACGGTCAAGTTTTTTGAAATTCTCGTATTTCTCCAACTCAGCCATTGAGCCACCTTCGCTTACATAGAATTCTATCGCGTGGTAAAGCATCGAGTCAACAAGGTGTTCGTCTTCGGTACGTGCAGCATAGTCAGAAGCCGATAAGGTCGACAGTTCGTTGGCTATCTCGGCATAACGTGCTATTTCCTCGGCGTATGCTTTGAGTGTAGCTTCGTCGAGTGCGGTTCCTGCCTCGATATAGTCACCGCCGCCACCATTACCGTAGAGCCGTTCATAATTGTTGCGCAGCTCTTGAGCAGTAAAGCCGTAGGATTGCAACAGAGCGTCTACCTTTTTACTGTCACCGCCATACTGAGTGTACAGAGCAATGAAACGATCAAACTGGTAAGGTATCATACGGCTCTCATTGGTGAGCGATGGATTGACAAATGACATAGCCATATTGCGGTGATAAGACAGATAAGGAGCATAGCGTTCCATCAGTGCCCACAGCATGTCCAGACCACGTTGTGTCAGAGCCTTGTCATCAAGACGACTCTGGTCTCCAAGCTCACAATATATTTGAGCTACCGTTGTGCCTACACTCAGTGCATAAGGTGCTACCTTTTGCGATAGACGTTGGCTCAACAGGTTGACTACCTCGAGAGCTTTCTCATATTCAGTCTTGGCAGCTGCTGGATCAAGTTCACGCAGGACATCGCCATCATATATCAGCTCACTTGCAAGGTCTACCATAGAAGAACGTGTCGTAATAAGCATACGTCGTGCTGTCTCATCAAAATATGGCACATGCTCACCGTCAGCTATATCGGCTCCGCCCCAGCGGTATTTTTTGGTTATCACATCGTACGCACGGTCTGTACGCGATGCCATACCACTCTGGACAGTAGGTACGAGTTGAAGTGCCATACCGGTAGAACGTAGATAAGGTGTCAGACCAAGATGATATTCTTCGCCTACGGTTGATGCCCAATAAATGGGGCGCTTCCAACCTTCAGCGGCATTAGTAGCGATGATATCAAGCATCAGCATCTCACCCAGACTGAGATAACCCTTACTACGGAACGAACGTGTATCACGCAGATTAACGGCTATATCATCTACGATACGAGCAGTATCACCGGGAGCTACCAGCCCACGTTCTACAACTGTCGCACGGTCGATAGGTATACGCACTACACTACTGGGCAATGCCGGATAACCCTGAGTATCGCGGCCATAACCCTGGTAGGCGAGACGCAAAGCTTCCAGTAAGTCAACAGGTGCGTTTTCACGCGGCAGCACAGTGACGTCAGATCGTCCGTAGGCATAGTCGGCAGGAGTAGCCGTAAGGTCAACAGAAGGAGCATCATAAGCCTGCATCCGCAACTGATTGGCATACCAGTCCGAGTTGAGATAACTCAAATTTATAATACGCACATCAGGCCGTATACCTTCGACTTCTTGAGCATACCATAAGGGGAAGGTATCATTGTCACCGTTACAGAATATTATGGCATTAGGCTCAAGACTCTCCAGATAGTTGGCTGCGAAGTCACGAGCGGCATAACGTCCGGAACGGTCATGGTCGTCCCATGTCTGACTTACCATCTGAGCCGGTATGATAAGGCCAATTATGGCAGCTACAATAGCACAGTAACGTGACTTAGGAGCTACAGCAACTGCTTCATCAACAACAGCAGGTGATTGTAAAGGTTCTTCCTCCTGATTTTGCTTATCGGCTTTTATACGAGCATCATCTTTACGACTGGCAAACATCAGTAGCAGACGCCAAAGAGCCGGTACACCAAGACCTATCCATATAGCAAAAGCATAGAAGGAGCCTGCAAAGGCATAGTCACGTTCACGTGGCTGGTTTGGTGGCTGATTCAGATAAAGCACAATAGCAATACCTGTCATGAAGAATAAGAAGAATACCACCCAGAACTGTTCGATACCACGACGTCCGGCAAATGACTGCCATACAAGGCCAAGCAGACCCAATATGAGTGGCAGCATATAGTAGACATTATGGCCTTTGTTATTCTTTCCAAGGTCATCAGGCAATAAACTCTGGTCACCAAGACGTGAGTTGTCAATGAAGGGGATACCGGAAATCCAGTTACCAGCGTCAAGTTCACCAAATTGGTTATTGATGTCGTTCTGACGTCCGGCAAAGTTCCACATGAAGTAACGCAGATACATGTGGTTGAGCTGGTAATTGAAGAAGTAGGCTAAGTTCTGTGTAAACGAAGGCTTATAAGCTGTCTTCTGACGGTAATTCAGTGTGCCGGTTATCTCATTGTAGTAAGGTTCTGAATTGACATCAAGTTCCGGTACACGGTCACCGTCAAGATCAAGAGCAGAAAGAGTCACAATCTGATCAGGCATGGTATCCAGATTCACCCACATACCATAATAGTCTTTGTGAAGACGGCTGTAGATACGTGGGAAAAGCATATTAAGCTCTGGATTCATGCGAGGCTCAGGCTTATAATCACGTTTCACATAATAGTCGTCACGTTTCTGTCCGAGAGCGTGATTTGAAGCACGTTCATCTTCAGTAAGGAAATTGTACTCTGAGGCTGGTTCGGCACCTTTGACACCTTTCACATATAGAGCCTTTCCAGGTTCTATGACAGAAGAATAATAAGGAGTGTTCAGTATTATCGGACTACCATCGTCACGCACAGCCAAAGTATCACGCATATAACCTTCGATACGCTTCATGGGTGCTGAGTTGAGAGTCTCGCCATACAATAAAGGATTCTCACCGTATTGTTCACGGTTAAGATATGATGCCAGGTCAAATACGTTATCCGGAGCATTTTGATTCATCGGAGTGTTAGCCGACGAGCGTATGAGTATGAGGGCGTAACTCGAATAACCCACAAATATAACTGCCATACTCCACATCACTACAGTCATGACACGTACGGGCAGCGGACGGCCCCAAGGACTGAACAACCATATAGCCAAAGCCACAAGTAATAGAATACCTATCCAAACACCGTTGCCTATAAAGAATACGCCTGACAGAGCTGTAGCCACCAGGAAGGAAACGCTTATCATATAGGCTGATTTCTCGCGAGACAATTCGTAGAGTGCCCAAACGAAAGCAACAGCCATGGTGAAAGCATATACCAAGGCACCGCTGTTGAAGCTCATACCCATGCCGTTTACAAAGAACAGCTCAAAGCGCTGGGCTACCTTGATGAAGCCCGGTACCAAACCATAAAGTACAAAGAAAATGATAACGAACGACACAAACAGTGCTATCAACGATTTCACAAGGTTCATATCGTTCCATTTGCGGTAAGCAAATACCAGTACAATGGCAGGAATACAAAGCAAGTTAAGCAAGTGTACAGCTACACTGACACCTATAATATAGGCTATCAGAATAAGGTAACGGTCGGAATGAGGTTCATCAGCGCGATTTTCCCACTTTAGGATAAGCCAGAACACTAAAGCAGTACAGAACGACGAAAAGGCATATACCTCTCCCTCGACAGCAGAGAACCAGAACGTATCACTCCAGCAATAAGCCAACGAACCGACAAGGCCAGCGCCCATAATAGCTACATATTGCTGCACCGAAATCTCTTTCTTCTGACCATCTTTAACTACAAGACGCCGTGTCAGATGAGTAATAGTCCAGAAGAGTAACAATATAGTTAAGGCACTCAACAATCCACTCATAGCATTGACCATGACGGATATATGAGCAGCATCAGGAGCAAAATTAGCAAAGAAACGAGCCGTTAACATAAAAATAGGGTTGCCCGGCGGGTGACCCACTTCAAGTTTGTCGGCTTGGATTATAAACTCACCGCAGTCCCAATAGGAAGCGGTCGGCTCAAGAGTCAGCCAATAAGTGATCAGTGCCACTACAAACACAAACCACCCGCCGACGTTGTTTATGAGCTGATAGCGTTTGGATATCATCAGAGAGTAATGAAAAACATTAATAGCAAAAACCTTGCGCTCCCGACAGTCTGCGGCCGTCACAATAACACATAACCGCCTACGACAGAACACGCAAGACATAATAGATTGCAAAGTTAGCTATTTTCCTGCAAACTCTTATTCTTAAGTCGTATAAATCGTATAACAGAAAAGGCCTCCGATTGCTCGGAGGCCTCTCTTCGTAAGGTGGCAATTACC
>CAYNUE010000003.1:0-59705 GCA_964400325.1 uncultured Sangeribacter sp.
CTGAAACAGAACGTTGCGGTAGTGAGTCACTACCGCAACGTTCTGTTTCAGTCTGAAGCTATCTGCTACGAAATGATATAATGCCTACATAAAAATCTGTTGAAGGGATATGCTTTATAATATAGTGTCAGATATAGGACAAACCAAGGCATTTGATTATCTTTGCAATCTGAATCTTATATCAAACGGAATGTTCTGTTTGATGACAGAACAACCTTACCTGAAAAACTATCTGACACCATGGCAGTAACACTCAATCATCGCCTCTATGCCCGCGACGTACGCGCCGGCCGCCAGCAGGAACTGGCCGCTAAGTTTCCAAATCACTCTATAATAGTATTGACAGCCGAAATACCCGGTGCTGTACGCAACTCACGTCAGAATAATGATATAGGCTATGAGGCGCTCAGAGTTCTTATAGAGCGTTTCGGTTATCGTCCTGATTGGCTTGAAGTACATGAGCTCCCTACAGGTTTCGAGAGTTTCCTTGTGGTGCCTAACGACGGTGTAGATGCCAAAGCTATCTGCTGCGATATAGAGCGCGAGCATCCTCTCGGACGTCTTTTCAAACTCGAGGTTTATGGCCATGACGGTAAACTTGTAGAACGTCGTATCAAAACTGATGGCCATCGTCCCTGCCTGATATGTGGCGAAGATGAACGCACATGCCGTCGTATCAACGCTCACACCCCGGCTGAACTTAACGAAGCGGTAGACCGCCTGCATAGCGAATTTTTCCATCGTATGCAGCTTAATTAAAAGAAATATATCGTTGTTGATTTTCAACACCTGTTAGCCTATCACATCACAATGATATGCTGTCAGGTGTTGTTTTCTTTAGATATAGTCACCTCTGGTATAATCATATAGAAAAGTTTGTGCCCTCTCAGCTTAATCTCTCAGCAGTACAATCATGACTGTCTTAACGGTATGTAAGAAAGAGTTAAAGAACAGTTGCAAAAGGTAAATAATTGTTAACTAAACTTATTTTTAGTTTATGTTTTTTTACTTTTTAACGATTCGTACGTTATATAATAGTGTGGGCCCGTATTATACCCTTTTGTATAATACCCCTTATGTCATATACTCTGAACGTTATCAGTCTTATAGATTGATAATAAAAGAGTGTATGCGAAGGTATGTGTGGCCGCCACTGCTTACTTTCAGCCTATAGGAAGTAGCAGTTCTCACAGCGTGCCGATTGCCGGTACAGTCTTATTATCCTCTACCTAAAGTAAAAGATAACAAGGCAGTAATGGCAGTCCCCGCACTAATATGAGTATATATGAGAAAATTTTTGTTTATCATCATCATGGCCATCATCTCAATGGTCGGTCTACTGGCTAATCCAGCATTGACACAAAAACGTGTTCCGACTTTTGATGAAGCGGTCGCAGTGATTAAAAAGTATGAGGGCATGCACAGCCCCAAACATTGGCCACTTATAGGATATGGTCATAAGGTGCTCTCGGGAGAGAAGTACAAACGAGGTGTACAGCTATCTGAGAAAGAAGCTGATCGATTGTTGCGCTCTGATTTGAAGAAATTGTGTGCGCGCTACCGTAGTTTCGGCAAGGACTCCCTCCTGTTGGCAGTGCTGGCTTACAATATAGGAATAGGCAATGTCGGGCAATCAAGCATTATTACCAAACTTAAAGCAGGCAATCGTAATATAAAGGATACTTATGTTGCTCATTGCCGTTACCGGGGAAAAGTAAATTCACAGATTCAACGCCGCCGCTACGAGGAATTCGAACTCCTTTACGTGCAGTGATGTTACAGCATTAAAAAGAGGACTCTCAATGAAGCTAATTAATCATATACCCTCTCTCTTCATTCTTTCGGCACTCTCGGCAATGCTTCTGTCAGCGGCATGTGGGCGTGGAGGGGGAAAGCATGGTGACTCAAAAGTCGCTGTCGAAGATTCCGATGCAGAAGCCGCCCCCCGCATAGTGACACTTGTCACTTCAGCTGTACGTGACGGAGACAAAGCTCGTTTCGCCAGTGCCGTAGCCTACCCGCTGGCACGACCCTATCCGCTGAAAGATATTACTGATTCGGCCCAAATGGTAGATTATTATCCGGTATTGGTCGATGATTCACTCAAACATGTTATTGAACGAGCCGCCATACAACGCTGGTCAAACGATGGCTTTCGCGGCTGGACACTTGATAATGGCGAATATGTATGGCTCGATGACAGTATCTATTCAGTCAATTATACCTCTGTAGCTGAACAAGCCTTACGTTCGATGCTGGCACGCGAAGAAATTGAAAGTCTGGCGCAACCTATGCGTCAAGGCTGGACACCGGCTTTCTGTCTCTATGGAGTGGATAATGGTTATCTTTACCGTGTGGATATGAGTGATCATCCGATAGTAACAGACTCTCTTACTGAAGATGTCAATACAGCTCCCGGCGATGACATTATGGTACAACCTGATGCCGCCGCTTCGAACGACAGCTCACTCTATCGTCTGGCAATATATCGTCGTGATGATAATCTTCATGGCGAACCTTGGATAACAATGACAGGACGTCTTGTAATCGATGGTTCAGAAGGTAATCGTATCTATCATTTTAACGATACTTTAGGCGATACAGCTCAATATGCCTATGACCTTGTCAGTGATGAAGAGGGACCCGAAATAGTCATTACACCTGCTGGTCAGCCAGAACTGCGACATAAAGTGCGACGTGCTTACTGGCGTGATTATCTTTCGACCCCTCGATAACACCACTAAAGTTAAAACAGGATAATTCAAGCTAATGCAATAAGATAGAGCCAGGCTTCTCCTTGATGCGGAGAAGCCTGGCTCTATCTTATGTTTCTAAGGCTGCTGAATTATTCCTCCTTGACTGGAGGTGCATAAGGCGACTCTTCAGAACGTTTAATATTATTATTGTTGTTATGATTCGCCGGGACTAAATTACGCAATTTATGTACCTCTTTTTGCAAACGTTCACGGTGATGCGACAGACGTGAGTTCTCATCTTTTATTACGTACATCTCGTTTTTCATCTCACGCAGATTACGTTTCATATCACCGTATCTACGTGCCAACAACAGAAGTGCCACAACAAGCACAAAGGCAGCTGACAGGCTGATAAGTATTATCTTCTGGTTAAATGATATTTTCGCATCTCGCGTAGCTATCTCCGCCTCGGCTGCACGTGTCTTGAGTTCACTAACATCATAACGTATCTGCATTTCTCGATAGGCTTCAGCACTCTGTTGATTATTATATTCTTCCAACAGACTGTTATATTCCTGTAGAGCATTAACTAACGAAGTCTGGTCACCGGTAGCTTTAGCCGCTTCCTGCAACATTCCAAGCATCTGACGACGTATCAGGGGTTTGTCATGATTGACCTTCAGCCAGTTGTTTATCAGTGGCAACGCTTTGGAATAGTTCTTCTTAGCCATATTATAATATATGTCTATACGACGCGAATTCTCATAGTCACCCCTAACATCATTGTTAGAATGAACCAGCTGCATGGTCTTAGAATAAATCTGGTCAATCTCATCAGGATTAAGAGCCTTGTAATTATTGAGCATACGCCGGTAACACACATACAAGGATACATCGTAATTGCGATAATCTCGACCCATATTTTTGTATTCCTTCTGAAGTCCTTCTATCGCATTCAGCAGCTTATGGTCAGACTCAAGGGCTTTCTCCTGCATATCATTGTTAGTGTAGAAGTTAGCTGACGATGTATAGAATATGTTGCGCAACTGATACATATCTTCCGGCAACTCATCAATCATCTTCGACAACTTATCAAGATATTCCTCATACAGCGACCCACGCGTCGTAGTACCCATATATAGCACAAGACTGTATAACTGCTCTAACTTATCGTAGACAGACTGTGACGTTTCGTCAGTAGGTTTGACATCCTGTTCCATGAGGATTCTTCTGATACGTTGCATACGCTCCTCCTCATTAAGAAATGCAACCTGTCCTGTAACACGCTGCAACTTTACAAACAACTGTGTAACGCTACGCCTGTCACCCTCCGGGAGCTGTCCGGCAAGATTATAAAGATGCTGAAGTATCGAATCATTACGCAGATAAAGAACTGACAGCTGACACAGCATGTCTGACTGTGCATCAACATTATCAAGCTGACGGTTAAGATTAAGTATCTTCCAACCGTATTCCGACTGGTTACTGCGTCCCGACAAATCGTAGATATCATACAGCAGCTTGAGGCTGTCCTTGGCATTGTCGGTATTCGCAAGTTGTTTACCAAGGTCTTCTATCAGCGCACCAGCGTTGATTTGAGCCCTGACTGTCGCAGTCAAGCTACACACGATAGTCAGGAGGAATAAAAATAGTTTCACAAAATAGGTTACGTTTAGTTTTTCTTCCCATGAAAGATGTGTCTCTCCGGCATGAACCGGAACATGATTCACATCAAGATATTCAATAATTGCAAAGTTAGAGAATTATAGGCTAATCCACAACTTCCACGCTATTTTTTATCCTAATTTTATAGCCTCCTCTCCACGTAGCGTGTCCCTTATCCCGATATTTATAATCCTATGTATAAAGAAACAAAAAATGCATAAATTCCTATATACATTTTACAGTGTTAAAATATAAGCTGACTATTGGATAATTGAAACCTAATTCTTAAATTTGCACAATCAGATAATATAACCCGTCACTCGAAAAATACTGACGATACTGTCTTCTTACCACGAATATTATTACCTAACACAATAACCTAAGGTATTTGCCATAATTACTCTAACTAAAACAACTGACATGACCTTTGACAACCTGTTTGGAAGGGCCTTTCTGACTGCCGCTATGGTTGCGACTTTGAGCGCATGCGACAGCAAAGACAACTGGCCCGATGTTGACAGCAAAGCTCCTGAAGGCAGTCTTAACGAGCTCAACGTACGCACTGAGCCAGGAGAGACCGTACGCTTCACCGGCACCTTCACTGATGCCGATGGCATAGCCTCTATACGCCTTGTATGTCATGAGATTTATCTTGATAAGACTATTGATCTTATCGAAATCAAGGGTGAACCACAGAAAAGTTATGACCTTGATTTTGCATGGGCTCTAAAAGCCGGCGAACTATTCGATGCATTTGATGTCGAAATTACTGTTACCGACGTAGGCGGCCGTCAGACTGTACATAATGTGCGTGTCACTCTCGATGCCGACCATACTGCCCCAGTATTTACTGCTGCTCCTGATAAGGAAATCACAGTCCTTATCAAACCGACTACCAACTTCAATCTCAAGTTTACCGTCACTGACAATATAGGTCTTGACTATATTATTGTTAATATCGACGGTATTGATGGCTTCCCGATGCGTATAGAAGGCGAAGGCAAAAAAACACTTGAGTTCTCGCAGCCTCTGGCCGTGCCGAGTGAAGAAGCTCAGTACAATGTGACCATAGAAGCCTTTGACCTCGCTGCTCAGAATGACGAAGTACGTTCTACTCTCATTACTTCTGTTGTGAATGTATCTCCGCTGCCTGACTTTGACAAGATGTACTTAGCAGATGTAGCCACTGCTGACGAACTCAACAGTGACCTCTTCGGTGTGCCAATGCTTATCGACCATACTGGTCCTTATACCTATACGGCACGTTACTACAACGAGAAAGCTGGTACACAGATATGTTTCATACCTCAGAAGACCGACTTCTCGCCTATCTGTTTCGGACCTGACAAAACTGATGCCACTAAGCTTGGTAACGAACCCGATGAAGTAGGCCGTCTTACACTCGACAAAGCCGGAGTTTATTATAAGATAGACTTTAACACCAAGACATGTGATTATACACTGTCAACTTATTCTGTTGACGAGGCCGTTGATCCGGTTATGCACATGCACTATGGTCAAGATGACCTCAACACATGGTGGGGTACTGAGGATATATGGTGGCAGGAATGGTACATAGGCCCAGGCACGGATCCTGGCAACGTGGCCCACATGGAACAGGATAGCAAGAACCCTCATATCTTCCGTATCAACAAGTGGACTCCTGCCGACTGGATGTTTGAGGAAGACGGAGGCACCAAAGGCTGGACCATACAGAACTGGCATAGCCACGGTTGGTGGAACTTCCAAGCTTGGCGTGTAGACAACTCAGAGGATCCCGAGAAGATTATGTATTACGGCAATTACATGGCTGCAACTGAGCACTATGAGAGCAACCGTGATTACTTCGACTACAAATACGGTGACGTCCCTGATTTCAACCTTGACTCTTGGAGCAGCGAGGATTATCGCAAGAATTTCGTACCCGATAACTGGATACGTGTACCCCTTTCGCCTACAGGCGTCTACACATTGGTATTTGACGCACATCTGGAGCGTATCAAAGTGATTCCGGCTCAATAAGCAGAACCGGCACAGGCACAGAAACTAACCCATAGACAATCTGACACATGAAAAAGTATATATTGTTTCTACTGCTTGCGCTCGTGACCGGCACGGCTCTGGCGCAAAACAAGATAACGGTGAGCGGCACCGTGATGTCGCTGGCCGATGACGAACCACTCATCGGTGCGACTGTCACTCTCAAAGGCACTACAACCGGTACGATGACCGACTTGGACGGTCGGTACACTCTTGCCGGTGTGCCTGCCGACGCTACCCTCATATTCTCGTATGTGGGATATAATCCAGAGACCGTGCCCGTCAAAGGGCGTACCACTATTGATGTGGCTCTTATGGAAAACACCGAGTCGCTTGACGAACTTGTTGTAGTAGGTTATGGCGTTGTGAAACGCAGTGACCTTACAAGTTCTATCTCGACAGTAAAAGGTGACCAGATAACTGAAGTAACTACCGGTAATGCAATGGATGCCCTTCAAGGCAAAATCAATGGCGTACAGGTAGCCAGCGGTGGTGGCCCGGGTACCACACCTAAGGTTATAATCCGTGGTATCACTTCAGTCAATGGCTCGAATCCACTCTATGTAGTTGACGGTGTACCCTTGACTGGTGACAACATCAACTTCTTAAATAATAATGATATTGAGAGCATGGAGGTGCTTAAGGACGCCTCGGCTTCGGCCATATACGGTACACGTGGTTCAAATGGTGTAATTCTTATCACCACCAAGAAGGGCGCACGCGGACGTACTGAAGTCGATTTCTCAGCTTCTATAGGTTTCCAGCACTTACCAAAACCCTCAATAGCTCGCGCTCATGAGTATGAGCAAGTTTTTCTTGCCCGTTATGAGAACGATGGCACTATTGCTCCCTGGAACAGCCCATACGTGGATTATGCTGATGTAGACGGTACAGAATGGTGGAACGAGGTCTTCAATGAGGCGGCTCTTATTCAGAGCTATAACCTTAGCGTACGTGGTGGCTCAGACAAATGGCTCTATAATGCTTCGATAGGTTTCTTCCGTAACAATTCTCAGTACGATACAGGTTACTGGCAGAAGCTTAACCTACGTCTTAACACGGAGTACACTTTCAACAAATATGTCAGAATGGGCTTCGACCTTGCTCCTCAGATGGAGACATGGACCGATACTCCTGACTTATTCTCAGCTGCTATGGATATGGACCCCACAACTCCTGTATACGTATCGGAAGACCAGTGGGACTATTCAAATCCTTATAACAACTATCAGCGCTCATACAATAACCAGTGCTGGAATCCTGTGGCTTCCGTTGACCGTATGAAAGGTAACAACAGCACCAATAAGCTCGGTCTGCTGATGAATCCTTTCGTTCAGGTTAATCCCATAGAGAAAGTGACTTTACGCACTCAGTTCGGTGTCAACGCATGGTTCCAGCGTGCCGACAAGTTTGAACCTGAATTCCGTATAGATGCTCTTGAGCAATCTCTTAAAAGCAAGGACTCGCGTAACTATGAAGACCACCTTGACTGGAGTTGGACTTCTACAGCTACCTACATAGATACTTTCGCAGAGAAAAATAACCTGACTGTCATGGTAGGTTATACTATGGAACGTGATGCCAAGCACTGGAACAATGCCAGTCGTCAGGACATACCGGGTCTTAGTGATTTGCTACATGAAGTAAGCGCAGGTACAGGCGACCAGTTTGCAGCTGGTAACAGCGAGTTTAACACTCTGGTATCATTCCTCGGACGTGTGATGTATAACTACGACTCACGTTATTATCTTACTGCTTCAATACGTTCCGATGGTTCTTCTCGTTTCCCCAAGGGCAATAAATATGCTACTTTCCCATCGGCTTCAGTAGCATGGCGTATCTCTGAGGAAAAATTCATGGAACCTACCCGTGGATGGCTTGACCAGTTCAAGTTGCGCCTCGGCTGGGGTAAGACAGGTAACCAGAATATTGACAATGGTGCCTATATAACTACTCTTACTGCTGACGGTAACTATGTATTCGGTGAGAATCCAACACGCTATCCCGGTACTTTCATAGGTACTCTCGGTAACCCGAATCTGCGCTGGGAGACAGTTGAGGATATCGACCTCGGTCTGGACTTTGCTCTGTTCAATTCGCGTCTTGACGTGATATTCGACATTTTCCAGAAGACTTCACACGATATGCTCTATAAGAAACAGAATCCTCTGTTCTCTGGTTATCCTGCATGGAATGCTCAGATGCTTGCCAACATCGGTTCAATGCGTGCTAAGGGTCTTGAACTGTCAATTAACTGGCGTGATGAAATACAAGATTTCCGTTATGCCGTAGGTGTGCAGTTGTCAAGTGTACGCAACAAGGCTATCAAGTTCAGCGGCGAAGGTCCTGTATATGATGGTAGCGGAATGACTGAAAGCATTATCCGTAATGATGAAGATGCTCTTATCTCACGTTTCTATGGCTATCGCACAGATGGTATCTTCCAGAATTGGGAAGAAGTTTACAGTTATGTAGATGAACACGGCAATCGTTTGCAACCTAACGCTGTACCGGGTGACTTCCGTTTCGTTGATATAGACCATGATGGTCAGATAAGCACCAATGATAAGGTGTTTATTGGCAACCCCTATCCTGACCTGACTATGGGTATCAATCTGAGTGCATGGTGGAAGGGTTTTGACATTACTGCTAATTTCTACGGTACATTCGGTAACGATATTTTCAATCTTACACGTCAGCGTTATTCAGGTGCAGGAGGCCAGAATGTGTTCCGTGGCACCCTCGACAAATGCTGGAACATCGATAATCCTACAAATGAGTTCCCGCGCCTGTCGAACAGCGACCTCAACATGAACTACACCCGTGTATCTGATTTCTATGTGGAGAAAGGTGATTACATGCGCTGCAAGCTGCTTACTATCGGCTACACACTGCCTCGTTCAATTCTGCACGACTGCTCACTGCGTTTCTACGTATCAGCACAGAACTTGTTTACTATCACTTCATACACTGGTATGGACCCCGAACGTCCTTTCCATGACGGTGGAGCCATCAATACTGGTATTGACTACAATCGTTATCCCGCGCCGCAGAGCTATATATTCGGCGTCGACTTTAAATTCTAAAGTATCATGACTACTCTGAAGACAATGAAAAAGACTTTATTCCTGTCGGCTGCCGTAGCGGCAACGATGACGCTGGGCTCATGCAACGATTTCCTCACCGAGGACAACCGTGGTGTTGAGAATCTCGATACTTATTTTTCCAATCAGGAACAGCTGGATTCATACGTGACAGGCTGTTACTCCTGTATATCATACATGGGTTGGTGGCAGATATATAATCCCTGGCTGATGTTTGATATGGTGACAGATGATATGTGGATGGGCAATACTACTCAGACACCTGATTATACTTCGCTGGTGTTCTTCCAGCCGGACGGTGCTTCCAACGGTCCGCTGTCAAACTTCTGGCAGTATCGTTACAAAGGTATCGCCAATATCAATACTGGTTTGGAGAATGTGGATAAGGCTGCTGTCAAACCCGAACTCCGTGAACAGCGCAAGGCTGAGATGCGTTTCCTGCGTGCATTCTTCTACTTTGATTTAGTTAAGAACTTCGGCGGTGTACCTCTTCTGACCAGCTTCCTCGACCCCTCACAACTTGCTGGTGTGGAACGTGCTTCAGCAGATGAAGTGTATGAGTTCATAGAAAAGGAACTGAGTGAGGTGGCTGAAATTCTGCCACAGCGCAGCGCACAAAGTAGCGCTGAGGTCGGTCATGCCACTCGTGGCGCCGCTCTTGGCTTCCTCGGCAAAGCTCAGCTCTATCAGGGTAAATATGCTGAGGCCAAAGCTACTCTTAAGAAGATAATTGACTCCGGCGAATACCATCTTATGGAAGACTTCGGTCAGGTATGGAACGTCAAATACAACAATAATGCAGAGTCACTCTTCGAAATACAGAGTATGTATAATGGCGACCTCTATCCTACCGGTACTTCACTAACTGTAGTGACTGGCTGCCGTAACGGTATTGGTGACGGCTGGTCATGGGGACAGCCGACAAGTGACCTTGAGAATGCCTACATAGCTGCCGGTGATACCGAGCGTCTGCGCTGGACTATCATCAAGACAGCATGTACTGAAATAGCTGGTGAAACACAGTTTGACAAGTTTATCGAAAATAACTGGACTTCAACAGTCTTCAGTGGCAACGATATCGAAAGTGCTCTGAGTGATGAGAAATTCAAAGGCTATTGTAAAGAATTCGGCTGGACACCTGAAACTCTGACATCGACCTACATCGTCGACCCAGCACAGCATAAGTCTGCACGTATTCTGCGTAAATACTTTGTTCCTCTCGCTGAGCGTCCTGACATCTATAATATTGATAAGATTCCCCTCAATCACCGTCTGTTGCGCTACGCCGATGTACTGCTAATGTATGCTGAGGCCTGCAACGCCACAGGTGATGATGGAGAAGCACGTACAGCTCTTAACGAAGTGCGTCATCGTGTGAATCTGGACAATGTTACTTCTTCCGGTACTCAGTTGCGTGATGCCATACGTCTGGAACGCCGTCTGGAACTTGCCACTGAAAATCAACGTCTCTACGATATACGTCGCTGGGATGCTGACAACGGTAAGAAAGTTATCGAGAATCTGTTTGGTCCTAACGGTTCGTTCGTAAAGTATAATCTTGGTCCAGACGCCGATATGTATGAGAAATATAATCAGCGCGAATCGAGTGACAAAGGTATCCGTTTTGAAGCTCCACGTGACCTACTCTTCCCGATTCCGCTCTACGAGATTCAGAACTCTAATGGTTCTATCAAACAGAATCCAGGCTGGTAAACAATTCTGATACTTACTGACATCATACGGGGAGGAAGCTCTACATAGCCTCCTCCCCGTTGATAAACCACGAAAAACTCTTATAACACATGAAATTATATCAATCATTTCTTGTCGCTGGCATGGCACTGATTATGTGTTCATGCTACGATACACCTACAGGTGAGTCTACCAAACACAAACCTGGAGAAGGTGGTAACGACACTCCTGACACTCCCAATACTGAAGTAGTGTCGCCTAAACCTGATTTCCAGTGTGGCTCACGTTCTCTGACAGTACAGACCACTCCACAGCAAACCATACGTGGTATCGGCGCTTCTGACTGTTGGCTGGGTAACTGGATAGGGCAATATTGGTCAACAGGACGTGCCGACGTGGCTCGTCTGCTTTTCTCACAGAATATACGTAACGGTAAACCTGATGGTATAGGCCTGTCGATGTGGCGTGTCAACTTGGGTGCAGGTACTGCCGAACTTGGTGCTGAGGGCGGTATTAATGATGACAATGCCAACAATCGTGCGGAATCATATCTTAATTCCTCAGGTCAATATGACTGGAATAAGTGTGTCGGCCAACGTTACTTTATGGAACAGGCCAAGAATTTCGGTACTGAATCGTTCGTACTTTTCAGCAATTCTCCTCTTGTACAATATACTCTCAACGGACAGGGACGTAGTGACAATGGTGTCCATGCCAATTTGAAAGAAGATTGCTATGATGACTTTGCCGCTTATATGGCAGAAGTAGCAAGCCATTTCAATGGTCTCGGATATAACGTCACCCACATCTCCCCTCTCAATGAACCACAATATACTTGGGATGGCAATAATCAAGAAGGCTCAGGGTGGCAAAACGATGAGATAGCACGCTTAGCTCGTGAACTCGATGCTGCTCTTACAGCCCGTAGCTGCGATACAAAGATTCTTGTACCGGAAGCAAGCTCTTGGGGTGCTCTCTACGCAAATCTGTCAGGTTATCCAGGTAGTTCCGATCAGCTTAAAGCTCTGTTCTCACCTTCATCAGAAGCCTATGTAGGCGACCTTGTACATATAGACAAAGTAGGAGCGGCACACAGCTACTGGAGTTACAACACATGGACAGAAATGCGTAGCGATCGTCAGCGTGCCGAAAGTGTGGCCAAAGGTCTGGGTGTAGGTCTGTGGCAGACTGAGTGGTCACTGTTGGGCGATGCGCCAGCTGACCTCACAGGTGGTTATGATAACTCTACCGAATTTGACTTAGCTTTCTATATGGCAAAGGTTATACATAATGACCTCACCGTTGCCAACTGCGAATCGTGGAGTTACTGGACCGCAATGTCGGTAGAACGTTGGAGCCAGAAAAACCGTTTCGAGCTTATCAAAACTACTCCGGCCGGTGGTGAATACAGCAATGACTTTACTCAGCAGGGTACAGTTGTAGCCACAGACAATCTCTGGGTACTCGGTAATTACAGTCTCTTTGTACGTCCGGGCTATAAACGTCTTAGCACAAACATTGAGGATAAACCGGATTTCTTCACCTCAGCTTATCTATCGCCCGACAATAAAAAACTCGTAGTCGTATGCTGCAACTCCAATGATAAGGAAGGAGTCACAATTGATTTTGATACCAAAGCCTTCGGTGCTCTGAGTGACCTCTACACTTATACTACTACAGCTACCAAGCATCTTGAAGAGGCTCGATTCAATACAGCTGACAATGTATTCGTCTATCCTTACAGTGTCACTACTATAGTTTATACCTTCGAGTAAAAGTCGAATCTCATAGATTGTAATCATAAAACACCACGGGGCGTAATCACTGCTGATTACGCCCCGTGGTGTTTTATGATTACAAAGATTATTACTTCACAAGCACCTTACGAGCAGCACTGCCATCAGTAGGTACTGCTATATAAACACCTTTAGGAAGTGAAGATGTGTTTTCAACCTTAACAGCAACACGTACACCGTCGAGGGTATATATATCACATGAACCGTCGAAAGCACTGATAGTATCTACCTTTACCAACTCACCGATAACAAATGAATGTTGAGTGCTGTATGCACGACCTCCGACACTGAAACCGGTAGAAGGTGTAGTGAATGTCCATGTACCTTTCTCATCAAGTGGCAACGGCAGTGAGAATACCACTACATTGGGTTGTTCTTCCGATACATTACCTGAAAGTGTATAGATTGCTACGCCATTGGTAAGTGTAGCGTATGCAGATTTCTGACATACTACCTCCATATCAGGTGCGAAAGTCAGAGTAATATCTTGAAGTTCTGTCAGATTCCCATTTTCCGGAGTTATGGTACAAGGCATACTTGTATTAGGCAGTACGGTATATTCAAACCAATAGCTGCCGTTACGACCCTCGCTGGTCTGATACATAGCTTCCGGTATGTAAAGTACATAACGACCGGCAGCTGGACTGACAACCTGAGTAGCACCGGAAACAGGTACAAGGGCCAACAGTGTTGATGACTTCTTGATGGCTGTGAAACTACCGGCAGTAGGTGCTGAAGAAGATACATCAAAGCTACCGTCTTCATTCATAGGATAAAGCTGAGCCTTAGCACGAAGAGCGTATGTAATAGGAGTATCTTCAGGCACTTCAATCAGGAAAGTATAATTGAATTCCGCACCATCTACCTCACCGGTAAGAGAAGCGAACTCTTCATATTCACCCGGTTCAGGAAGTATCGTGATGCCTTCCTTGGAGTCAGGTACCACACGGTAGGCTACTTCATCAGAAGGTGAAGTCCATAATGTAGAACCACTGCTACCTATGGCTCTTATAAGACTCGAAGGCAAATTGAGTATATATGTACCCGGAGTGGTGATTGGTTCACTGAGAGTAATTACAGCCTCATGACCTTCTACCACTGTCGTAATGGTTAAGTCAGCGATAGGTGCTTCATCTTCAAACAGACTTTCTATGGTGGGGGTACCAGAGACTCTGTACGATGCAACTGGTTCAGAATTTACCGTCTCAGGCAGAGTGATTCTAAACTCAGAAAGCGAGGTGTAACTACCGTTACGAGCCGGTGAGATGGTTACACCAGTTTGGTTGATAGTCCAATTGAACTCCATAGCTCCTGTAGGTTCTCCAGTAGCCAAATCTGTGAAGAAACCTTCTGGCACAGTCATTGTGTATGACCCACCAGTATTAGCCTTACCATCTACAAAGAAGGTTATGTGTACATCACCTGTCTCGGTACGGTCAAAACCGGAGAAGGTGTACATGTACTGCTTGTTTGAAGCCGGAATCTGACGTATAGCTTCACCATCACGACTCAGTGTTACATAACCTGGTGCAAGACGATTGATACTGAAATTACCGGTAATCTCAACCGAACTCAAACCGGCAGGAGTATCTTCAAGGTTTATCGGACCCTCCAAGGGAACAACTCCGTAAGCCCACGCGCCAAGAGCCGGCGAAATGGTGGCCACTGCTACAGTAGCCAAACGTAAAAGTCTGTTCATCATTTGTTTAGATTTTATAATGGTACTAACTAAAATCGCTGTGTCGCACTGTAGACCTTAACAGGCCCACAGACCACACAGCGCGATATGCAAAGTTAATAAAATAATTTTTAACTTCCTATTTCAAAATTACCTCTATTTTTAGCAAATTGTCTCCGCGTCAGAGGATTTCTTTAACGTCAGCCTTTTGTCTCGAGTCCGCTTTTGTATACGGCTTACTTCTTGCGCTTAGGATCACAGGTAAGACCGACACCAAGTTTATTGAAAATCTTGTGGTCTACTTCACCAAGCATGACCGTAGAGTGCATCTCGCAGCCTCGAAGCAATGGCAGACATTCCAAAGCCTTACGGCAATTCTCATCATGAGTACTGAGAACTGACAGTGCTACCAACACCTCATCTGAGTGCAAACGTGGGTTATGGCTACGCAGATAGTCTATTTTGGTATGCTGTATCGGCTCTATCATATCCTGAGGTATCAGATGCATATCATGATCAATACCGGCAAGATACTTTATAGCATTAAGTATAAGTGCTGAACTACAGCCTAATAGTTCGCCGCTGCTGGCAGTAATGATAGTACCGTCCGAGAGTTCCATAGCCGAACATGGCACACCCTCCTTCTCCGCACGCTCACGTGCTGCACGCACACAGCGTCGGTAAGCCACATCGATACCGGCCTGCTTAAACAACAGCGAAATCTTATTGACCTCCGCATCATTACCCTCTCCAAGTGCGAGACGGTTATGTGCCGTAAAGAAGCGACGTATTATCTCATTGTGTGAGGCATGACAACACAACTGGTCATCGTTAATACAGAAACCTACCATGTTGACACCCATATCAGTAGGCGATTTGTAGGGATTTTTTCCGTAAATACCCTCGAATAGAGCATTAAGCACCGGGAATATCTCTATGTCGCGGTTATAATTGATAGCCATCTTGCCGTAAGCCTCCAGATGGAATGGGTCAATCATGTTGACATCATTAAGGTCAGCTGTAGCTGCCTCGTAAGCTATATTGACAGGATGTTTGAGTGGAAGATTCCACACCGGGAATGTCTCAAACTTAGCATAACCGGCATCTATACCACGCTTTTTCTCATTATAAAGCTGACTTAGACATACGGCCATCTTACCGCTACCGGGACCGGGCGCTGTCACAATTACCAACGGACGTGAAGTCTCGATGTAGTCGTTGCGACCGAAACCTTCGTCAGAAGCTATCAGTGACACGTTGGAAGGATAACCCTCAATGATGTAGTGGAAGTAAGTAGGAATCCCCATGTTCTCCAGACGCTTGCGGAAAGCGTCGGCACTGCGCTGCCCATTATAGTGTGTCACACACACAGACCCTACCTTGAAACCGCGCTGAATAAACTCGTCACGCAGACGCAATACATCCATATCGTAAGTGATACCGAGGTCAGCACGAATCTTATGCTTCTCGATGTCCAGCGCGCTGATGACAATCACAATTTCAGCCTGATCTTTAAGCTGCTGCAACATACGTAGCTTGCTGTCGGGTTGAAAACCGGGCAATACGCGGCTTGCATGATAGTCATCGAAGAGCTTGCCCCCAAGCTCCAGATACAACTTGTTTCCAAACTGAGCTATACGCTCCTTAATATGCTCAGACTGTATTCTGAGGTATTTATCGTTGTCAAATCCGTTTATCATAACGGACTGCAAATTTAGTCATTATTTTAAACATCTACAACAAGAGCTAAAATTTTTCAAGACTGAGCATCATAATCACGAAGCAGAAGAGGAACGTGACCGTAGACTCCACACGCCTAATAACAGACAGAGTATAAGGCCGAAAGCACCGGAAGCGAAGATTACAGTGCCAGATGTAGCGTCGGCTAAAAGTCCCCAACCTCCAGAGGCAAGAGCACCACCGGCGGCTAAGGCTATTGAAATCACGGAGTAGATTCGGGCGTAGTCTCGTGTGCCGAACACAGAGCGTGTCAACATAGCGGTCTGCACTGTAACACCGGCGTAGGCCCAACCAAACAGGAAGGCTCCACCCATAACTGAGAATAAAGACCCTTCGCTAAATATAAGCACTGCCAAACCTATCGCACCTCCGAGTGTAGTGACTGCTACTCCGACAAGACTGCTGCGGTCGTTAATCCAACCTAAGGCGAGTTTGCCGATGGTGACTCCGGCCATGACTGCTGCAGCAGTTACAGATGCCTGTTCAAGACTGAAACCATGGTCTGTCACAAATCCGGGTATGAAAAGGTTAAGGGTAGAGATGCCCATCATCAGGAAAGCAAACAATATCAGTGCATAGAAAAGCGGACTTTTTACTGCTGCGCTGTAAGTCATACCACTATTTTGAGCTGCGCTGCCATGTTCGGTAGCAGTAGCTACAAGGCTATCAGCTCCGTATGGTAAGAGGCCCTTATCAGCTGGACGGTCACGAAGCAGCCATGCCAACAGTGGACTTACCACACCCAATATCAACACCCCGAAAGCGGCGTATGCCCAACGCCAACCCCAAACAGTTATCATCCAACCAGCAACAGGATTGAATAGCATACCACCGATGCCTGAAGCGGCACTACATATACCTATCATAAGGCCGACACGGGTCTGAAACCAACGATTAACCAACGTCGGAAAACTCAGATACAACAGGAAGGCCAATGTTACACCAAGCACTCCTCCAGCCACATAGAATTCCCATACCTTATCATAAAGTGCCATACTCAGAAATGTCAGACCCATCAGGGCACTGTTAGCACTAAATAACCAACGGGCACTATATCGCTCAAGAAGGCGCCCTGCTATAGAGAGCATCAGCGACGAAGTCACGTACATCACCGACATATAAATGCCGAATTCACCCACCGCTACACCCAGCGATTCGCTGACAGGACGATAAAAGATACCGGCACAACTGAATGTCAAACCTACATTTATACCCATCATAAGGCAACAGCAGGCCACTATTATAAACCCGTAATGAAGTCGCGAATTTCCTACAGCGACAATAGAATCATTTTTCATGGTAAAAAAATTAGAGCTGCAAAGTTAATAAAAAACTTAAGTTTACACCCCTTTCTCCGCTCCTACACCTTGTTCTCACCCTTTTTTATTATCTTTGCACTCTCCCCACCTCCCCACCCTGCGTGCCTCCCTCACAGTAGATATGCGTGCCTCCCTCACAATAGTTATGCGTGCCTCCTGGTTGTGTGTGCGAGCTTTAGCTCGCCTGCTCGCCTACCCCTAACCCCTAACACCCTAACCCCCATGAAAAAACTTTACCTCCCCGTTTTCCTTCTCGGTGCTCTGGCACTCCCTGTCACAGCCCAGACCTTTAAAGAGTATAAAGACCCGACCGTCAACGCCGTCAACCGTGCCCCCATGCACACCGCTTACTTCGCCTTTGCCAAAGACGAAGACGCCTTAAAGACTCGCGAACCCAAGACCTCTCGCAATTACCTCAGCCTCAACGGACCATGGCGTTTCAACTGGGTTAAAGACGCCGACCAACGTCCCACAGATTTCTTCCGTACCGACTTCAACGACAAAGGCTGGGATACCATGCAGGTACCCGCAGTATGGGAGCTAAACGGCTACGGCGACCCTCTATACGTCAACATGGGTTTCCCTTGGCGCAACGATGCCCCTCGAGATGCCCCTAACTTCCCCGACACAAATAACCATGTCGGCTCCTATCGTCGCACTATTCACGTTCCTGCCGACTGGAAAGGCAAAGACATAATGGCTCACTTCGGCTCAGTGACCTCAAACATCTACCTTTGGGTCAACGGTCAATATGTGGGCTATAGTGAAGACAGCAAACTCGAAGCCGAATTTGACCTTACGCCCTATCTTAAACCAGGACAAGACAACGTCATTGCCTTTCAGGTGATGCGTTGGTGTGACGGCACATATCTCGAAGACCAGGATTTCTTCCGCTTCGGAGGTGTAGGCCGCGACTGTTACCTATATGCTCGTGATAAGAATCGGTTGGCTGATATACGTGTCACACCTGGCCTTGACAATGAATATAACAACGGTTGGCTTGATGTAGACGTCGACATAAAAGGCAAAGCGCCTGTCACACTCCGCCTTGTCGACGCCGACGGCAAGACGGTAGCAATGAGTCATGCTGACAAAAGTGGAAGCGTGCTTATCGACGTGACATCACCTCACAAATGGAGTGCAGAATCTCCATACCTTTACACTCTTCTTGCCGAGACCAACGGTGAAATCATACCCATCAACGTAGGTTTCCGCACCATCGAACTACGCGACGGACAAGTACTCGTCAATGGTCAGCCAGTACTTTTCAAAGGTGCTGACCGTCACGAACTTGACCCTGACGGCGGATATGTGGTAAGTCCAGAACGTATGTTGCAGGATATTCAACTCATGAAACAACTCAATATCAACGCTGTCCGTACATGTCACTATCCTGATGACAATCTGTGGTATGACCTTTGCGACCGCTACGGTATATATGTAGTAGCTGAAGCTAACGTTGAGAGTCACGGCATGGGTTACAAAGACAAGACACTTGCCATACGCCCCGACTATCACAAGGCGCATCAGGAGCGCAACGAACGAAATGTAGCACGCAATTTCAATCATCCATCTGTGATTTTCTGGTCACTCGGCAACGAAGCCGGAGACGGTAAGAATTTCGTCGATGCCTACAACATGATAAAGAAGATGGACCCCTCGCGTCCTGTGCAGTACGAACGCGCTGAGATGAAAGACCACACGGACATCTTCTGTCCCATGTACTTCGACTACAACGGCATGGAATGGTATGGTAAAGAACGCCCAACCGATAAACCTCTAATACAATGTGAGTACGCTCACGCTATGGGTAACTCGATGGGAGGCTTCAAAGAATACTGGGACCTCATACGCAAATATCCAAATCTACAGGGTGGTTTTATCTGGGATTTCGTCGACCAGTCTGTACGCTGGAAAGGTAAGGACGGTGTCGAGATATACGCCTATGGTGGTGATTTCAATCCCTACGATGCCAGTGATAACAATTTCTGCGACAACGGTCTTGTAAGTCCCGACCGTGTACCCAATCCACATGCTTACGAAGTTGCCTATTTCTATCAGAATATATGGACCGAACCTGTTGACATAGCAAAAGGCGTTGTGGAAGTGAAAAACGAAAACTTCTTCAATGACCTTTCAGATGTCTCGCTGCATTGGACTCTGTTACATGACGGACGTCCCGTACGCTCAGGCACGATAGCGAACCTTGACGTAGCACCTCAGGCCTCACGCTCTTACACTCTGCCCATTGGCGATACCTCTGCTGCCGGAGAATGGCTACTCAATGTAGCCTATCCTCTCAAAGAGGCTACTGCTCTGCTTCCTGCCGGTCATGCTGTGGCTAATGCGCAGCTTACCGTCAAGACTGACACTCCGGCACCGTTAACTGTAGCCAATAGCTCAGCTCATCACACAGCCAAACCAGTACCTGTAATCACTGACAACAATTCAGAACGCTTACGTGTAAGCGGAGAAGGCTTTGACATAGATTTCGACCGTCATTCAGGTTATATGAATCGTTATGTCATTGACGGTGTACCGATGATAGCTGAGGGTGCTGCGCTGACACCTAATTTCTGGCGCGCTCCGACTGACAACGACATGGGTGCTGGGCTACAGGTAAGATACGATGTATGGCGTAACCCTGAGTGTCGCCTGAAGTCGCTGACTTCGGAAACAGTTGACGGTATGGCTGTAGTTAAAGCTACTTACGAACTTCCGACCGTACAAGCTAATCTCGACATGACCTACACAATCAATAACGAGGGTCAGGTACTGGTGCAGCAGAATATGACTACTACCCCAGAAGCTGGTATATCGCCGATGTTCCGCTTCGGCGTCGAAATGCCCATGCCTGAAACATTTGAGACCATCGAGTTCTACGGACGCGGACCATGGGAAAACTATTCAGACCGCAACCATGCCTCACAGCTTGGCATCTACAAGCAAACTGTCGATGAACAGTTCTATCCCTATATACGTCCGCAGGAAACAGGCACCAAGACTGACCTGCGCTGGTGGCGTCTGAGCAACCGTGCCGGCAAAGGGTTGGAATTCACAGCAGCACAACCCTTCTCTGCTTCGGCTCTGCATTATACCATAGACAGCCTCGATGATGGCGACCGCAAACATCAGCGTCATTCACCCGAAGTCCCCAAAGCCCAAATCACCAACGTGCTGCTTGACGAAGCACAGATGGGTCTCGGCTGTATCAATAGCTGGGGAGCTCTGCCATTGCCGGAATATATGCTTCCCTACGGTGACCGTAGCTTTACCCTTCTCATCAGCCCACTCCGCTGACATTAATCCCTCACCTACACCCACTCTGTAATGAATATAATTAATACGCCACTGTCTTGAGAAACTGGAACAGACCTTTGATATAGAAAGTAATTCAGACGACATTATTGTCAAATTTCGTCGTCTTGTCAAAGGTCTTCACCAGTCCTCAGGCAGCAAGGTGGCTATCCTTATCGACGAATATGACAGCCCGATGAGTCGCAACAGCGACAATCTTGATACAGACTAAGGATTACATTTACCTACTCGAACTGAAAGTACGCGGAACAGCTGCTGATTCGCAACAGGCTTATCAGTGTCGTAGGGTCAGAAGGACAATCTGAGGATAGGCGCCAAAGCGGAAGGCAATGTTTTCGCCGATGCCGGTGCTGACGTAGAGATTCTGCGCACCTTCGCTATACATGCCACCCCATTCGGGATAAGTCCATTTGGAAGGAGACCAGTTGCCAATTTTGAACTGCATTGCGTGTGTATGCCCGGATAACGTCAGGTCTATGTCAGTGTTAGGGAGCACTTCACGACGCCAATGCGATGGGTCGTGAGAAAGCAAAATCTTAAATTCCGACTCAGGCAATCCTTTTATAGCTTTGGGCAGATTGGATTTATCCGGGAACATACGGCTGCCAGCATTATCCACACCTATGAGTGCAATGCTATCATTACTGCCCGAGGCAATCAATTGTATTGATTCATTGCGCAGAAGTTTCCAGCCAGCTTTCTGTTCAAGACCGATTACTTTTGCCAATTCTTTATCCGGTGAATCGGGTGCCTTATACTCACGGTATAGACAATAGTCATGGTTACCAAGCACTGAGTAAACTCCATCGCGAGCTTTAAACTGACTTAGAAGAGACAGGAACGGTGTAATCTCTTCTGACGTAGTGTTTACTAAATCACCTGTAAAGACTATAAGGTCCGGTTTGAGACCGTTGACTTCATTGACAATGCGCTCAACGGTTTTGGGCGAGGCCATATAAGTGCCTATATGAAAATCTGACAGTTGCACTATACGATAACCGTCAAAGGCAACCGGAATCTTTGAAGAAGTTACAGTGACTTCTTCAACCGTAACTTTCTTCCAACCTACAGCAATACCATAAATCGCTATCGCCAACCATACCACAGATACGACTGAAGCCAACCAATTGAATACTATACTTCCTTGATGCCAAAACAGTCCTATACCCTTTCCAATCAGTGAAACCACTGCAAAAATGAGTGTAGGAAAGACCACACATAGTGTGAGCCAGAACAACAGGTTCAACATACCTTGCCGCATGTCACCAAAGACAAACATGCGTATCATCACAAAGAAGTAAGCCAACGTAGGGAGCAGAAAAATAATTTTTGTCCACCAAGCCGCTTTTGCTATCACACAGAATAAGATATATAAATCGGGTAACAGAAGCAGCAACGCACAGATTATAAATATAAACGCCATATTATTACGCAATTACATAAATGTAAGTATTAAATCTAAAAGTAGTTTTTATCATAGGTAAATGACAAACCGCTCACACAGGTACCACAAAATTAATGATAAAAACTCAAACTCACTTCATCTGCTCTCTTATTCTACAATCAAGTCTCCTCTCCAAATATACAGCCCACCTTGTCTCAGACAAGGTGGGCTGTATATTTGGAGAGAGTCAATTAAGGGTTATATATCAAATTTTGGGTTATATATCAATTGGATTATGTGCTTTTTATAAAATCATTAGTTGTTCTGACTACCACTGTCATTACCGAAAGTGGTCATCGAGGTAGGAATATCATTTTCAACCCAGTCTTCAACATTGATAGTGAATTTTATAGGGCCACCTAAGATAGGATCACCAGGATTCGGGTCATCGGGATCAATGTAACCTGCGCCACCGGTAAAGTCAAGAGTATAGATATATTTCTTACCGGCTTCCCATGTACCGCTCAAAGGAATTGCAGCCCAACCGTATGTTCTGAGTGCCTTATTAGTCGTCTTAGTCTCCGATGGGAAAGGATATACCTGCGCACCGTCCTTAGTGGTTACATTAAGAAGAACACCAAGATATGCCTCTCTTGCAACATTGTCAGGGTCACCGGTAGGACTCCATGGGGTCAATGTCTGTGGTAGCAACATAGCGTTGCCTGATGCACCCATGATTGAAACAGGATTGCTGGTAAGTGTTACAGTATCACAGCTGGAAGTATAAACCTCCGTGTCATGCCAATCATCAAGAGTCCATGCTTCCTTTTCAAAATCAAACGAACCTAAATACTGAGGACGGCCTATTCTCATACCTATTACTTTGAAGGTATAAGTGGTATTCTCAGACTTGGCGCGCAACTCAATCTGCGAAAGCTGATGTTTAAAGTTGAGTTCTACACCCGAGGCTTCGTTGTTCTTACGGTTACCTGTTGCAACAGCAGTAATGAAGTCTACCTGATCAGCGATTTCAGTTGCTGGTGAGAACGAGGCCATCTCTTTAGTGGTAGTATCGATTGTAATGTCAGCACCTAACTCATCAGCCGAAGGTGCAAAGGCATAAAATGTAACTTCATTGTCGTCGCCAGGCCAGTTGTAGACTGGAGACGAAGTAAAGAAACTATCTGAACTTTTAGCAAAAGGAATCTGATTAAAATATACTTCATCGTCCCAGATAGCTGTGACGTCAAACTTCGATAGATTAGCATTGGTAGTTTCCGTTGCACGGGTTCTTGAACCCATAGCCGGTCTGAAACTGATTGGTGAACCTGCGTCCGTCGAACGGCTACTACTGATTGGTTCATCATTTGTACACGATGCCATAGCTAACAACATGGCACTCATACCTATAATTAAGTTGGTCTTTTTCATAGTATAAATCTTAATTTGTTTATAATATTAACAAAACCTATCTTATATAGTTGTCACAACAGCCATTTTTTAACATTTTCGTTAAGTATATCAGTACATTCTGGGCGAGTGAACCACTCATTATAACACAAAACTGCACGGGAACTGAAACACGCTTACACAGCTAAGCCATGTAAGCTAAAAATTAATCTACTAAGAACTAACTATTTATAATGTTTAAAGACGGATCCACATAAATGATTTTATCTTCATAAGCTACTTCTACAAAATCGTGATCTTTAGTAAAATTACGCATGTCCTTCGGAAGTAATTTAGAAAAATCATTTAAGTTGACACCATTCCATTTCACATAGCCTACTACAGGACTTGCCTTCCCCTTTATATTATTAATGCCAAAGGCATAATTACATATTGTAGCATATACTCTGGCATAGCCTACACAATGCATCTTAGTAACTTTCCTGTCATCAAAGGGCTCACACTTGGTTGAGAAAGTCAATAGGTCTTGAGTCTTTTTATTACAGTACAAGATTATATCATAGGCACTCAAATCACGTGTATTATCTTTTATTTCCTGTTTAAATTCCTTTGATAATGTCACAGGAGTATAAGGCCTATATCGCTCTTTCTGTAACTGAAGCTCCGTATTAAAGTCGTAAAACGATTTATCTAACGCTGCAACTTCCTCTACACTCTCATCATTTACAGCTACTTCACCTGACTTACGGCCACATGATATTAGCACAACAAAAATCAAAATAAATAATAATTGTTTCATCTATCCTTGTTCTAATGGAATTTGGGATAACAAGATTTATACTATGAAAAAGACCAACTTAATTATCATCTATCCTTGTTCTAATGGAATTTGGGATAACATAAAGCAGTTGAGGCTATCCAGCAGCTTGAGGATCATCTATCCTTGTTCTAATGGAATTTGGGATAACAAACAGTAAATGAAGTCCAATATCGTTGGGCACTTCCATCTATCCTTGTTCTAATGGAATTTGGGATAACAGTCTGTATCCCAGCGAATAAGCGTTTTACAGGGGTTGGAAGGCAGGACAGTGTAACTGTCGCGGTGCCAAGGGGTTGGAGCCTGTTTTGCGATTATTTTCGCAAATGTACTGTTTTTTTCGGTCCTATGCAAGCATGTTTGCATGTTTTTTTCATTCTTTTTTGTGAATATCAGCATGATGCATTTTCGCAAATGATTTGCGAAAAATTGAAAAACGGGACATTTGCGAAGATTAACACTTCTTAACAATTATAAGTATCTGATTATCAATATCCATTTTCAGACTGAAAATGCCGATTTTCGCAAATGATTTCAGCAAGGTACCAAAAACACCACATTTGCGAAAATTTTTAAAGGCTCAAAAATGACCAATTTTAGCTTAAACTTCTAATAATCAAATTTATAACCCATTTTCAAATTTTCGCAAATGATTTTCGCCTTATCAGCCCTATCCGATTACCCCAGAATGAACATATAAATCTGTGTAGTTCTGTGTTTCAGTTCCTGTGCAGTTCTGTGTTCCCACTCCGGCGACGTTCCCGGCGAGCAAAGCGAGCTGTTCCCGTGTCGTTCCCACTACCTACTCTCAGACCATATTATCAGAGAATGTCTACCTACCTCAAACCAAGACACGAATCCGCCTCAGCAGGTAAGCCCGACATCATCTTGAGCAAAGTCTTAAGTTGAAAAGCACCACCAGGGAACATCGCCGAGATAGGTCTTAATGACTAAAATACCGGACGGTAGCCAGGCTTATCTAACTGTTCAATAAATGAGAATAAGCCATCGGCAACTTCTTTGGAATACTCCGTATATGACAAAGCCTGATAAGGTTCAAGTTGCTGAGCGAGTTTTGTTCTGGCAAAAGTCCAATCATCAAAGGCTACTTTTATTTCGTTCCACATAGGAGTATAGTAATCTGGATTAGAATAGGAGTGAAAATGCGAGAAGAAGGCTTTAAAATCTGAGGCTTTCTTTATTGAGTCCAATTTCTCCCGCGCTATGGAATAAAGCTCTTGGCCAACCAAAATATCCTGTTCTTTTTCGACAGCTTTTCTTCGGAAGTCAAGCCACTGTATTATTTTGGTATTTTTCTCTTCCGGTACAGCAAGATGAGTCTCATCTGAATACAGATAATCGAGATAATACGTCATAGCCTCTGTAAGATTATGCCATGCTACATATTCCTTGTCTATCCATTCGTTTTCGGGTAGCGCAGACATCAGAGTGTCGTATGCAAGTGATGTCCGAGTACTTGCTATCAGCCTAAGATAGTCGCTCCATGTGTTTATATCCAATTGGGACCCACTATCTGTGATAGTTTTGCTAAGTTGTGCCACATTATCCAAAGCTTTTGTGATGTTGCCTTTATACTGCGAGTCGTTATTGATAACCTCCCGGATAGCTCTTGCGTAGTTAAGGTCATTCGTGGGTGAACTTTCCTCCATTCCCAGACTCATCATCTGTAGCACCAGCCGGTAAGTATGCGGATCAAGTTGGCGCATAGTTTTCCAATATTCATTATCGACATCAAAATCCGTAGTCATTGCTCTGCCGAGAAATTCCTCAACAGAAGTTTCTCCGTCAGCAAAATATGGCTCAATGTGAGCGTCATGATAATATTCTCCACGATATTCACCTTTTAAATACAAAGTAGCGAAACGTCTCCCTTCGGGGTTAATCAGTTTATATGTAGTATCATCAATCTTCTCAATCTGCGCCACATCTATACTCTCAGGCGTGACCACAAACTCTCTTCTTTTTAAGTCAAAGATTCCATAACGCTGGTCCGATTTGAGACACCCGTACCTGATAGGTTTATTTACTGCAATATAACGCCCCCACATACCTAAGACTTTAAATTCATCGTACTCCGTCGGTAGAATGACACCATAACGGTCGCGAAGTCCATATCTTGTATCCCAAAAATTTGGCACATCATTATTCGCAATCTCAGTATATTTTTCCACTACATATACCCCGTTTCTGACAGAGGGATTACCACGATACATTTGCGTGTGCTCACTATCCAGACAGATGTAGGGATTAAGGCCCAATATACAGGGTATTATCACAACAGGCACACCTATCGTGAGTATAAGCGAGGCTATCCAACTATGAGTCTTGAGTAGCATTGTCACTCCAACGAAAACTATCAATGCCACAGCAACGACCATCAGCACTACCGCCACCCATTTCTTAGCGTCAAATGTCAGGCAGTAGAGGCATCCTGCCAAAGAGAGAGCCAGACAACAGCGCGTCAGCACCGTACCAAGACACATAGATTTCGTCAACATTATGTAGAATGTAGCAGGCAGTAATAGCAGGCCGACAAATTTCATGTACGCACCATCTTTTAGACCAATCATAATGACCGACAGCATAAATGCAGCATAATAGATATACCACATAATTCTTCTGTCACCAAGAATAAGCTGTACACTTGAACGCCCCTTTCGTTCATAAATACCCCAATAAACCAGCGGAAGGAAGCCTATGACAATTCCTAACATAATGCCACCGACTACTCCCTCAGCAAACATGACCCATACACACAGTACGCTCAACGGGAGGAGATATATCCATATCCATCTCTTCCGCCACTGAATCTCCTTCAGATTGTGTAGACGTATGCCTCTGACAATGGGTAAAACAACCAGCCACGCATACCAAATTGCAGAGATAGATATTATCCACCCCTCCATTTTATCTTCCAAAGGAGGAGAAAATATTTCAATCATCGGCTTAGCTTCTCCCACGGCACAGAAGAAATAATAAAACATTCTTTCAAATGGCTTGCTTAAACATTCCGTGCAGGAATAAGCAATCATAAATCCTATCGCTGAGACAAGAGTCCACGGAGATTTACGATACATTTCAAAGGATAATGCAAGCCGCATAGGAATTAATATCAGCAGAGCCGGCGTACAATAAGGACTAAAGAAAAAAGCCCACAGACTGACAAGCATCAAATCGATAACAAGCATCTTTTCACCATAAAGATTTCTTTTCATGTCCAAACGTCTTGTGTAATTTAGGTTGGTATTTAAAAACATAGAGTATAAATACCGATAAATCCTATCTCAAATCTATAGCAAAATACCCTCCTATCAGTCCGCTAATTTTAACCTCATAATTTCAAATCGTAAAAATCCCCCCTACACCTCGCTTCTTTTTCTCACTACACCCAATTGATAACATACTTACTGATAAGCCTACTGATAAAAAGCAGGTGTTCGGTATAATGTTCCGAAAAACATCAAACCGAACACCTTGCTCAAATATCTATTGTCAGCCCATTTCAAGCTCTAATCCCTATTCTCAAGGAATCTAAGATTAACATTCTATTCCGTTAAAAATCCCATCTATGTAACTGTTGCGTCTTAATCCTTGTTCTAATGGAATTTGGGATAACATGGTGGCAAACAAACATATTTATACCTTGCCCCGTCTTAATCCTTGTTCTAATGGAATTTGGGATAACACCGCAACCACAAAAACAGCTACCGAAGGTGTTTATAGTGTCTTAATCCTTGTTCTAATGGAATTTGGGATAACATGACCCTCGTACTCAACTCCTGTAGCGGCGCCCAGAGTCTTAATCCTTGTTCTAATGGAATTTGGGATAACTAACATCGAGGGCGTCTATGCAGATGCTCTCTGGGCGTCTTAATCCTTGTTCTAATGGAATTTGGGATAACGTGTTAGGATTAATATCCCGACAAAATGCTTTTCGTCTTAATCCTTGTTCTAATGGAATTTGGGATAACGCGCAGCCCTCCTTCCTTCTTGCTCCGGCGCTGATGTCTTAATCCTTGTTCTAATGGAATTTGGGATAACAATCTGTATCCCAACGAATAAGCGTGTTGCAGGGGCTGGAAGGGGGAACAGTGTAACTGTCGCGGTGCTAAGGGGCTGGAGGCTGTTTTGCGATTATTTTCGCAAATGTACTGTATTTTTCGGTCCTATGCAAGCATTTTTGCATGTTTTTTTCATTCTTTTTTGTGAATATCAGCGTGATGCATTTTCGCAAATGATTTGCGAAAAATTGAAAAACGGGACATTTGCGAAAATCGGCCATTTTGCCCTATTGTAAGTATCTGATTATCAATACCCATTTTCAGACCGAAAATGCCGATTTTCGCAAATGATTTCCGTCTTATCAGCCCTGTCCGATTACCCCAGAATGAACATATAAATCTGTGTAATTCTGTGTTTTAGTTCCTGTGCAGTTCTGTGTTCCCACTCCGGCGACGTTCCCGGCGAGCAAAGCGAGCTATTCCCGTGTCGTTCCCACTACCTACTCTCAGACCATATTATCAGAAAAAGTCTATCTTCCTTAGTTCACAATAACAATCCGATACCGAAACACAAATCTGCATCAGCAGATAAGCCCGACATTATTTGAGTAAAATCTTAAAAGTTAAAGAACTATACAGGAACCGACACAGTTTAAACTGCAAAAATTATATCACACTTGCTATTAGAAAAGTAAGTGTATTGTAAATATTTGTCTTGACATTTTTTGTCAATCCACTTGATGGGTACAATTATTTTACCTAACTTTACAAACAAATAACTTATAGAATCATGCTTTTAAAAGATAAACTAAAATCTCTTCGAGAGGAACATAACCTTCTTCAAAGACAAGTAGCTTCAGCAATAGGCATAGATAATGCTGTATATTGCAAGATTGAAAATGGTGAACGGATTGCAAGAGAAGAACATGTTAAAGCATTAGCTGTGTTCTATGGCATCGATTTTGATTATATGAAAAAGTTATGGCTGGCTGGAAAAGTCTACGATTTACTGTCTCAGGACGATAAACCTTACGAGATATTGAGTATAGTATCCGAGAATTTAACAGAATATGGAACTAAATCCGAATAATTATGAATAGAAAGGATAAGTTCTCTGCATTGATAAGTCGTTTCTTGGAGGCACGCAATAATGGATTGTTACACTCTGCCTCCGAAGAAACCATACGAATGTGGATTAACGATATGCTTGAGGTAGTCGGATGGGATGTTAACAACACCCGTCAGGTTATGCAGGAGCGTACTCTTGAGCGTTCCGAAAGGAAACGGTTACATGACATCAGTTCTCGCTATATCAAGCCCGACTACACTATGATGAACGGCACTACCCGTTTGTTCTTCATAGATGCGAAGAAACAAGCGGTTGATATTAAAAATGACAAGAACGTGGCCTTCCAAATAAGATCTTATGGATGCCATATTTCAGACCCGCAACAATTGGATGCTGCGATGGTGAGGTCCTTCCTTGTCAATAACGGATTAGCTCCAGGTGATGGATTCATAGCTGATTTCTTGACTAATTTTGAACTCAGCCAATCTTTCGACGATATTGAGACAATCGAAGATGTAATCTCCATATTTGAACAGACAGTACCCGCCAATGAAAAGACTAAAAACGGAGCCATTTACACCCCGGCCTATATACGAGAGTTCATTGTGAATCATTTGTATTCTGAAGATGCTAATAGATTCAGAAACGGCTTAATTATTGACCCTGCATGTGGTTGTGGCGCATTCTTATACACAGCTGCCTTGGTTAATAAAAATAGCACCAATACATTCCAATCTGTATTAAGCAGATTGTATGGTGTCGATATTAGTCCAAATAGTGTTCGCAGAACCAAACTTATTCTTGCGTTAACTGCGCTTTCAAACGGAGAATGTATTGAGGAGTCAGATTTGCATATCCATTGTGCTAACGCACTTTCCTTTGACTTTAACCAGTTTGAAGCAGTTGCTACCGCCGGAGGGTATGACTTTGTAATTGGTAATCCCCCTTATGTAAGATCTAAACATATAGAAGCAGAGTCAAAGGCTCTTTTGCCTAACTGGGAGGTTGCCATTGGGGGGAACGCAGACTTATATCTTCCATTCTTTGAAATTGGAATCAAGATCCTCAATAAGAATGGGAAATTAGGATATATCACTCTTAACTCATTCTTTAAGAGTGTGAATGCTCGTGGATTAAGAAATTATTTTTCAAAGAATCAGATTAGTTTAGACATTCTTGATTTCGGCGATGAATTGATTTTTAGCAAGAAGTTAGCTTATACCTGCATAACTTTCATTTCAAAACAAGAAAGAGATACGATTAAGTATCATCGTTCTTCTGCGGATGAGATAAGAAATTGTGAAGACATCGAATATGATACAATCTCATATTTCGGCCTTGATAATCATAAGGGGTGGAATCTTAACCAGAATGATATTCTTCAAATCATTAGTCGTATTGAACATACAGGCACCCCACTCGGTACCAAATACCGCATTAAGAATGGTATTGCAACTTTAGCAAATGCCCTCTTTATCTTTCAACCGAATAGAGAAGATGAATCATATTATTATCTCAATGCTAACAACATTGAGTTTTGTATTGAGAAGGGCATTTGCCGGGACATCATCAAACCGAATATATTACATAATGAAGATGAGATTGAATCCATTATGGAAAAGGTTATTTTCCCATACGATTCTAACTACAAGCCTATACCAGAGGCTGTATTCATCAGCAAATATCCCAAGGCATACCAATATCTTTCGCTTCATAGAAGAAAATTAGATGAACGCGACAAAGGTGAGGGTAATTTCCCTGTATGGTATGCGTTTGGACGAACACAAGCGATTTCCGATAAGGGAAAAAAATTGCTATTTCCATATATGACAGATGTCCCTCATTTTGTTTTCACAGATAATGAGGATATGCTCATTTATTGCGGATATGCCATATTTCATGATGATGAAAAAGAACTCAAGATTCTCAAACGCCTTCTCGAATCATCTGTGTTCGATTACTACATGAAGCATACAAGCAAGCCCTATGCAACCGGCTACTATTCGTACGCAAAAAACTATGTAAAGAATTTCGGGATATATCCTCTAACCCCTAAACAAAAGGAGGAGCTGCTTTGCCTGTCTTCTAAGGAAGAAATAGATGAATATGTTGAAAGGCTATATGGAATAGATATAAAAGGAAACCGATGTTATAAAAGACCTCAATACAATTACATTCCACAATCCATTTTTGAAATGGTTTAATACTTAATACTAAGACAATTATAACTCGAAACTCACACAACCAACATTAGAAGTTAAGCAGCCCTTATGAAATTTCATAAGGGCTGCTTAACTTCTAACTTTTAAAGACGTATATTCCTTTGATAATGTTATAGGAATATAAGGCCTATATCGCTCTTTCTGTAACTGAAGCTCCGTATTAAAGTCATAAAACGATTTATCCAACGCTGCAACTTCTTCTACAGCCGCATTATTTACAGCTACTTCACCTGACTTCCCGTTACAAGATACTAGCAAACCAAAAAGCAGAATAAATAATAATTGTTTCATATATCCTTGTTCTAATGGAATTTAAGGTAACATCTTGCAGAAAGTTTCTCCGACCTCGATGCGTTGTCTTAATCCTTGTTTTAATGGAATTTTGGATAACCCATTGACAACGCCACAAGTACTACAAAGTATACGTCTTAATCCTTGTTCTAATGGAAGTTGAAATAACTCAAGTGATGGACATCATTGAGATAATGAAACCAAGGTCTTAATCCTTGTTCTAATGGAATTTGGGATAAAAGTCTGTATCCCAGCGAATAAGCGTTTTACAGGGGATTAGAAGACACGACAGTATAACTGTCGCGGTACCAAGGGGTTGGAGCCTGTTTTGCGATTATTTTCGCAAATGTACTGTTTTTTAGGATCCTATGCAAGCATTTTTGCATGTTTTTTCATTCTTTCTTGTGAATATCAGCGCGATGCATTTTCGCAAATGATTTTCGCCTTATCAGCCCTGTTCGATTACCCCAGAATGAACATATAAATCTGTGTAGTTCTGTGTTTCAGTTCCTGTGCAGTTCTGTGTTCCCACTCCGGCGACGTTCCCGGCGAGCAAAGCGAGTTGTTCCCGTGTCGTTCCTTCTCCGACTCTCAGAATGTGTTTGTAAGACAAACATCTCAAAATATCCCTCTCCATCACAAAGACACACTAATGGCCCACAAAAGTGTTTGTATTACAAACACTTTTTATGTAACTTTGCGCAAGGACATATTTTAAACGGATAGGCTATGGAACAGACGGTAAAATACGGCATTGGTGAACAGGACTTCAAGTCGCTGCGAGAGAGGGGTTGCGTCTATATTGACAAGACAAAATATATCGACATAATCAGTAATGCTGGAGCCAAGTATTACTTCCTCGCTCGTCCGCGACGATTCGGTAAGAGTCTTTTCCTATCAACCTTGGGTTACTTCTTTGAGGGCAGGCGTGAACTCTTCAAAGGGCTCTATATTGATTCTCAAAATTGGAATTGGGAACAATACCCTGTGTTGCGTATTGATTTGAATGTGCAGAAATATGCTGACCCGGATATTCTCGACGCCATTCTTGATAATCTCTTTAAAGAATGGGAAGCTCTATACGAGGTGAAGCTTAAAGCTTCTGATATGTCGTCACGTTTTCGCAATATAATAAAGGCAGCTCACGAAAAGACAGGACGACAAGTCGTGATTCTTGTTGACGAATACGATAAACCACTTGTAGGGAATATCAACAAAAACGATAACTTTGAGCATTACCGCGACAAACTGGCCGCCATTTACTCCAACTTCAAGAGCAGTGCAAGTCATATTCGGCTTGTTTTTCTTACCGGCGTAAGTCGCTTCAGCAAACTGAGCATCTTTTCTGATTTAAATAATCTTAAAGACATCACCTTCTTAAATGAATTTGCCGATATATGCGGAATAACCGAAAAAGAACTTATCGAACAGTTGAAAGATGATGTCAAGCACTTAGCTCGTACAAACAAGGCATCGATTGATGAGACGCTGGCAGCCTTGAAGAAAAATTATGACGGCTACAGATTTGCTGAGAAAGGCAGCGAAATATATAATCCATGGTCACTGCTCAACTGTTTAGACGCCAACAGAATAGATAATTATTGGACTGATACTGGTCTACCTACCATAATCAGAGAGACACTCCAAAAGATTGATGCAAACCTTGAGGAGGCCTTCGATGTCTATTGTACGGCTGCTGAACTGAAAGGACTGGATTTTCTCAATCCTAACCCAACAGCTCTTATGTATCAGACAGGTTACCTCACAATAAAAGACTATCTCTACGAAACTCGAGAATATCTGCTGGGTATCCCCAACAACGAAGTAAGAAAGATTCTCCAACTACCTTTCGTCGAAAACTAAGCAGCTCAGTCCACCTATTAAACAGGCAGCTCTTGATGAAGACTTCATCAGGAGCTACCTGTTTAATAGTGTCACAGTGTATAACTGGCACTATTTTAGACAGTACGCCGAGAGTGAGAACTAATAGAAACTGGGATGTTTCACTCGCTTAGCAACAGATAGTGAAAGATATTAATAGTCCGCAAATTGTTGTCTTAATCCTTGTTCTAATGGAATTTGGGATAACAAGGGTTCTTCACCCGTCAGTGTTTCTTATACCCGTCTTAATCCTTGTTCTAATGGAATTTGGGATAACCCTGTTGGGAGTTCTTGCAAAAGCAGGCCAACACCGTCTTAATCCTTGTTCTAATGGAATTTGGGATAACTTCAAGAATCACTCAAAAAAGAACTGAAGAAATGAAAGTCTTAATCCTTGTTCTAATGGAATTTGGAATAACAGTCTGTATTCCAGTAAATAAGCGTTTTACAGGGGTTGGAAGGTAGGACAGTGTAACTGTCGCGGTGCTAAGGGGTTGGAGCCTGTTTTGCGATTATTTTCGCAAATGTACTGTATTTTTCGGTCCTATGCAAGCATTTTTGCATGTTTTTTTCATTCTTTTTTGTGAATATCAGCGTGATGCATTTTCGCAAATGATTTGCGAAAAATTGAAAAACGGGACATTTGCGAAAATCGGCCATTTTGGTCAATTGTAAGTAATTGATCATCAATACCAATTTTTAGAGCGAAAATACCGATTTTCGCAAATGATTTCAGCAAGGTGCCAAAAACACCACATTTGCGAAAATTTTTAAAGGCTCAAAAATAGCCAATTTTAGGTTAAAATACTAATAATCAAATTTATAATCCATTTTCAAATTTTCGCAAATGATTTTTGTCTTATCACCTCTAACGGTTGCCCAAGCGGGCGCGGACGCGATAGATCGCGTCCCTACTGGTTCGTCACGGCCATCGACTTTTCTATCCACGCGAAGAGGTCATCGAGGTTATAGTCGCCAGAGTGAGGGCGGTTCCACGGCAAGAAGAAATTGACGTCATAACCGGCATTCTTCAGTTTGGTTGCTAAGTTGATGGGCACGAGGAATGATGTGTCGCGGTCTTTGGCACCATGACGTATATACCATTTAGGAGCGATATCAGTAGTTACTTTGTCGCCTATGAAGTTCATGGGGTTCATTAGATAAACACGCTTGACCATTTCAGCCGACAGCGTATCGGCAGGATTATGCAACCTATGCTCCAAGGAGAAATCAGTGAAGTTGTTAGGATTGCCATCAGCATCGGCAAACACACGATTTTCAGGCGACGGCGTAGAGATAATAACCCCCATCTGGTCGAAAGCTGGCGGAGTCTTCAGCGGCTGCACCGAAGCCACATAGCTAAGGTACTTGTCAAGGTCCACACTTTCTACAAAATCAGTCGCCTTGCTGAAGCGCGGATGCTGACCGTCATCGGCAGACGGCCCTCTGCCGCCAGGCCCAAACGAAGGCGCAGCACGTCCATCGTCAGCAAAAGGATTCTCCTTCAGTCTCACGATGCCTATCGAATCCGGAATATCGATACCCTCTTCAAGAGCCTTATGAGCCGAAGCAGCGATAAAAGACTTCAGATAGTCACGATAATTGTCAGCCGTTATCAACTGACCCTTATCATCACGCAAATTCAGCGAATTTATATAAGCCGGTGCAAGAGCAGCCAACTCATCAGAGATACGACACTGTATCGGATCAAGATGACGCACACCACGATTGGTACAATTGTACAGCCACTCATACTCCATATCGGCATGATTAAGGTCAGTGATGGGACAATAGCAGATAGCACCATAAACGTTATCGTTAGCTTCGGCCGCACCCATAGCCTCAAGATAAGGACTGTACTCCTCACGATTGGCGGTAGTGCCTACAAGCGCCGACATCGCCCCACCCGCACTTGTGCCATCAATAAAGATACGTTCGGAATTACCGGGAATACGTGCATCATTATAACGCAAGTAGCGCACCACTGCCTTCAAGTCCAACAGACCATTAGGTGCAATGCCAGTGTACACCTTCTTACCATCACGTTCCACCACCGAGTTGGAACCTCTCACACCAGCAATACACACCACATAACCTTCTTGCAAAGCACGGCCTGTGGCATCGGTAGCCGACGGAGTTTTGGCAGCAGAAGCCATATAGCCACCGACATACTGACGCAGCAGGATAGGTATCTCCCTATCCTTACGACCTTTCAAGTCTACCGGCACATAGATATTAAGCGTCTGATAGGCAGAATCTTCTACATTACGCACATAGAATATTCCCTCGTAGCCCCTGTACACCACAGTATCACCCGAAGGCATCACAAGCGAGTCTGTTCTGTAACTCTCTGGAGCAAATTCAAGAGAAGCCTTCTCCTCGGTCTGCTCTTGTGCCTGCTGTCGCGGTCCACAACCCGCGAATGACGCCATAGCTATAGCCCCGACGCCAATAAAAAGTTTCTTTACAGTCATATAGGGTGAATTAGTTTAAGAGCTACTTACATTTTAATGTCTATATTTACCGACTGCCACTCATCAACATCGGGTATTAGACCACCGCTGACTATAGGCTGTGGAAATTCGAGACCGCGTAACACTATGTGCACATTGCGTGGGTCAGGCGCCGAGGTTACTTGTTTTGTGACGTCGGCATTATATACCCACTTCGAACCATCTTCAAGAATAGTGTACACCTTCAGGATATGCTCAGGTGTAGTATCAGGACGCACACCAAACGTCAGAAACTGAGCGTGTAATGCGGATTCTTTTACGTCCTTGTTCATAACGAAAGTCATTGTAGCCTGAGTAGCCGAGGCTTGATTCTTTCCTACTAAATGACTCTCAGCCATACCTGACAAAGAGGCATCAATTTCCTCACCGGTAAGATACTGAAGATTCTTCACGTTGTATATATCTACCCAGTAGTGACATACACGCTCCTCAGGGTAAAGCACTATCTCCTTCTCAGTCATTGAAGGCCGCAACAGGACACTGTCAGTACGAGCGCCCCAAGTCATACCAGGAGTCTTCACTACCTTCTCCGTGCTCCCCTCTTTACGCGGCAAAGCATGTACGGGCACACCAAGCACTTCCAGTGCCTCAGTTTCTCCTGTTGCTATCTCAAAGGCTTCTATATCACCGATATTACGCAACACAGCCCAATCGGTATTATCAGCATTCATACCTAAAGCGCCAAACGACCCAAACGGAAGCCTTATAGTACCACCGTTTATATCAGGAAATACGAATCTTATCGCTTCACCCTGATAATCAATAGGCAATGACGCTTCCATAGGAAAGAAATAAGCCATCATAGATTCCGGATTGGCGTTAGGGGCCTTTCTCCAGTCGAAAACAAGATTCACTCTCATATTGGGCGAAGCATCGTAAATCAAATCCTTGTGACGACAACTTCCCAACAAAAGAGGGAGCAATAGTAGAAGCCGTATGATAAGTTCAGTTTTCATTTTTTACCGTGGGATTAAGTAGCGTGAGAATATAGTGTCTTTCCGCTCCGGAAGACCGATGTCTCCGCCTCCCGACACTATTATAACTATTCAGGCAGCTAAAAATCCTCATGCCCCTGGCAGTTTTAACATAAAACCTACCGAAAGGGTCTTTTTTCATCATTCAAAACTCACACTATGCTGCTATTTTTAATGATTGGCAGTGCAGCCTACAACTGACTGCTCCGTATATTCTGAAGGCTTGATACCGAATTGTTTTTGGAAACAACGTGTGAAATATGAAGCACTGTTAAAACCGACTTTCTGACTGATTTCAGCCACAGTGTAGCGTCCTTCGGCCAGCAACGCAGCAGCCCGCTTCAGACGTGTCAGCTGTATCAGTTCACGCGGAGTCATACCTGACATACTACGGATTTTGGCATAAAGACTCGAGCGACTCATACCCATCTGCACTGCCACATCATCAACATTAAAGTCAGGCTGCTCGCAATTTTCTGCTATCAGATGTTCAAGACGCTGCAGGAAATCATCGTCAGCCTCGGTCTGTGCAAGTTCGGTGAGCGGTGCTGTCGGCGACTCTGCATAACGACGTCTCAGCAACGCACGCATATCAAGCAGATTACGCACACTCGCTGCAAGATAACCTGTCGAGAAAGGTTTTTCGATATACGCGTCAGCACCTGTACGTGTACCTTCTATCTTCGACACGTTATCAGTCTTGGCTGTAAGCAAGATAACCGGTATATGACTGTAACGTTCGTCAGCGCGCATACGACTCAGCACACCCAACCCATCAAGACGCGGCATCATCCAGTCACAGATTACAAGGTCTATATCATGGCAGCCGAGCGCCACCATAGCCTCCTCACCATCAGCTACCTCTACCACTTCATAATCATCTTTGAAATGCGAGGCAATGAAGCGTCTCATTTCATCGTGGTCATCAGCCACCAGCAACGTCTGACGTACTTTAGCATCGGCATCATGCTCTTCAGCAACCACATTATCTTCCGTTTGCTGCGAAGGCATGACAAGCGAAGGTACCGGTTCCGAAATCAGTGGTATAGAGTCCATACCTATCTGCTCCAACGGTAAAGTAACGATAAACGTAGCTCCCTTTCCGGGACTTGACACCACCTTAACGGTACCGCCATGAGCATCTACCACACTCTTGACTATGCTCAGACCTAATCCGGTACCACCTTTTGACTCATTGACTGTCTCCAGAATTTGATAGAAAGGCTTGAAAATCTTTTCGGTGTTGTGACGGCTTATACCTATACCGTTGTCTGTGACTGAAATCACTACTCCTGAACCATCAGTGGTAACGGCACACTCCACACGCACCATATCACGTGTGTACTTACGCGCATTATTAATAAGGTTGCTTACCATCTTGGTGACAGCTTCACGGTCAACCGTAGCGAGTATCTCGGTGTCAGGCAAAATTACCTCCAACTTTCCGCCATCATGTTCTATTGTAGAACGGAAGCGTTCAGCCACACCGCTGACAAGTGCGGTAAGTTCTACCTCACGGAAGTCGTCAAACCGTCCTGTCTGCTCCACCTTACGGAAATCAAGCAATTGATTCACCAAATCGAGTAGTCTATGACTGTTACGGTCGATGGTATCAAGGTCCTCAGCCACCTTCGGCCCTAATGATGACGCTGCTCTGGTTACATTTTCCAGTGGGCCTATTATAAGCGACACTGGTGTACGAATCTCATGTGCCACTGTGGTAAAGAAACGTAATTTGGAACGATACACTTCTTTCTCCTTGTTACCGGCCATACGTTCTATCTCACGTTTGTGCAGACGATCGCGCCTTCTTATCACCCAGTAAATCACAAGTCCACACAAAGCTAAAACGAGTAAGCCATAGAGGATTTTCATCCATATCGTAGCGTACCATGCCGGCAATACTGTCACACGCAACGAACGAGCAGGCACCGGTCCACCCTGCCCTATACCACGTACATACAGAGTATAATCGCCCGGCGGCAGATTGGTATAAGTGCAACGCCCCTCTTCGCCGGCCTCAATCCACTCACGGTCGAAACCGTCAAGACGGTATTCTATCCGGTTACGTGAGGGATTGGCATAACTCAAGACACTGAAATATAAACTGAAAGAATTATCCGAACCGCTCAGTTTCAATTCATCGAGCCGGTTAGGCGATACAGGCAACCAACGGCTTCCAACATTCACGCTGGCATTGGCTATATCAAGTCCTGTAAGGGCTATCTCAGGAGTAGCTGGTGGTGGCAACGGTAGCTGCGAATTTATGGCACACAGACCAGTGACACTGCCGAAATATAACGAACCGTCCTTACATTCAAGGGCTGCCCCAGGCTGAAACTGCGAAGCCATTAGACAGTCAGCAGCCCCGTAACTCTCAAGCCGTCCGTCAGAACGTAGACACGAAAGGCCCTTCGAAGTAGCTATCCACAGGCCATCATCACCTTCAGCCAACGCTTCTATCATCTGTACTGGCAAATCGAGAGCCATACGACTGAAACTCCTGCTGTCAGGGTCAAATACGTTGAGTCCGTCAAATGTAGCTACAAGTACTTTGCCATCACGCGTTACCTTGACCTGATTGGCATGTGCATGTGACAGTGAACCTGCCGCAGCACCCGGACGATAGTTGACCCACTCATCATGCACCGGGTCATAACAGTACACACCACGTCCTTGTGTCGATATCCATAGACGCCCACGTGTATCTTCGGCTATAGAGCTTATCCAACTGCCGAGGTCACGCACTCTCTTTAAAGAATTTGAGGTAGAATCGTAACGTGTCAGCCACTCTGTAGCCGACACCCACATCGTGCCACGTGAGTCGCGCAGCATGGCATACGTGCTGTAATGACTGTTGCTATCACTTAATGGAATTGGATGCCAGACACCATGTTCCAAATATCCTGCGCCGCGCGAATATGAACCGACCCAAAGACGTCCTGGCTCAGAATACAATGAATGTACGTTTACCTTAGCACCATCTTGTGTATGTGGTACGTCATAATGTACAAAATGTCCTGTAGTAGCCGAGTATGAACTCAAACCACCATCGTCCGACCCTATCCATACATTACCATTGGTGTCTTCAGCTAACGCCGATATGATATGTCCTGCCACAGAGTTTACAAACCTTGATGGTCGCCACTCTCTAAATCGTGCGGCTCCAGGAACCATATAGTTCAGTCCACGATAGAAGGTACCAACCCATACTCCACCCTCACGGTCTGTTAACAGTGGATATATGAATTGGTCTGAGAGGCTATACGGATTGAGTTCGTCATTGACATAGAGATGATATTCGCCGGTCGCCATATTCATACGCCACAATCCACCGTCAGAACCTATAAGCATATACCCGTCGCCATACGATGTCATGGAGTGTATGTGTTCGGCACCGGGGCACTGTGTCGGAGTGAGCATACGCACTGCCTGGCCGTTGCGTGCATCGAAACACAGCACACCGTTGTTCCAAGTACCAAGCCAGTAACGTCCGTTATTATCCTGCCATATACACAATGCTGCAGTATCTGCTGGTGTCCCGTCTATAGTTAACTTAAATGGACGGAAGCTACCAGAGATAGGGTCATATCGGTAAAGCAATCCACTACCAAGTGAACTGACAGCCCATAGTTCTCCGGCTGAATCCTCAAGCATCATGCTGAGATAATTCGAACATTCCGGAAATTCATATCGCTGTTTCAGGGTACAACCGTTGCTTATCTGACATATACCGTTTCCATCTACCGATATCCAAATGTCACCATGCCGGTCTACCAGCACATCACGCACATTACCATCAATCTGTACCGGACGGTCAAGACTGTCTTTAAGTATAATAGGAGTCAATCGTTCAGTAGTAGCGTCATACAGTTGCAGCCCTTTATCCGTACCTACAAGGATATTATCTTTGTAGACAGCCAGACTCATGGCATAGCTTCCACACTCACAGCTACCACTACGTATAGGCTTAAAGGTGCGGAAACGCTTACCGTCATAACGTACCAAACCTCCGTCTGTAGCAAACCATACGAAGCCTGTCTTATCCTGCACTATGTCACGTATACAGTTAGATGGTAAACCCTCTTCTGTAGTATAGTGGCGAAATTTCAGGTCACTGTTTACAGCAGTCTGACGCGCACCGGCAGAGACGACACATACCGTCATTGCCAGTGCCATAAACATTGTCCGCAACACTTTTCTTAAACTCATCAGCTATATTTAAATATCAATTTTGTATTATTGGCTCAGTACCGCTGAAGGCTACAGCGTATGGCCATTGGGCATCACCGGGATTGTCAGGACCGTCAATATTACGCCAATGTTCAGAAGGAGCTCCCATTACCACAAGCCATAGGTGCGTGAGCTTCGTACCGGCTGGAACTGTATAACTCAGATGTCCATGTGCAGCCGAACCTATGTCACTGTACAGAGTGTGAGCATCGGAAGTTACAGCTACGAAACCGTACCTCCAACCGGCTTTAGAAGGATTATGCACATAATAGCCATCAGCATCAACACCGGCCTTACTCTTACCATTAACAAGACCATCAAAACTTACAGTCACTTTTTTACCGGTTTCTGGCACTTGTAAAGCTATAGCATTGAATCCGTAATTTTCGGGACAATTTCCCGGAGTCGGACGCCATTTGTTCTTACCCATAGAAACCAATTCTGTGTGCCACAGATTGGCATAAGGAGCAGCATTGGCACGTACACGGTCAAAATCCCAATTTATCTGTCGGCTTTGGTCTTTGAACATAGTGTCACAAAATGCCTTCTGCTCAAGTCCAGCAAGACGCTTATAAGTTATGACCGGGTCTTCTCCCACTTTTCCCTGACGGAACAATTCGGCTATGAAAGGTAATCCGTGACGTTCGCCCCATGCTTCAAGTACGTAAGGAGAATGATAAATATTGTCAATATGCAGAAAAGCTTTGTGTGTCAAATCACGGTAGGCATTGAGATGATAGTTTTCGTCAGTTTGCCAGTCAGGATTTACTTGCCATAGCATCCACTGTGAGGCCATCTCGTAGAAACCGGCTCCGCCCCACCCTTCACCTTCACCATCACAGCTTATTTGTGTCTGGAATGAATGTCCCAATTCATGAGCTATGCAGTTGAGACGCTTATCCTGCACACGGTTTGGGGTAATCCACAAGGCGCCTATTTCGTCATCGTAAGCACCACCGTAAGCAGTACCTTCAAGCGAATAGTCAAGCATAACCATCATTTTGTAGCGGTCAGCTTTGGTACCCGGTTTAACAAACTTCATGTCGTTACGGAATACACCATAAAATGCCTCGAGTCTGTCAAGCAGATTGGCCATATCCACGTTCATATTGTTACCTTCGAGTTGAGGAGCATCGCCAATATTGCCACCAAAACCGGGAGCCCAGAAAAGCACGATGTTGTCAGTAGCAGCCATACGGCTGAAACTCCATTTACTTGAAGGGTCGCTGAAATCGTTGTCGGCAAGTTCTTCGGGCAGATATATAGACTTACCTGTATAGTCTTTTGCTACTGACGGAAGTACCGAAACAGTAGCCATAGTCATGATAATTAATGTATGTCGCATAATGCCGATTAGATTTTAGAGCTACTTATCATAGATTGTATAAAACATGGGGACGGCCGTCAGACCGTCCCCAGTTGCTACACAAAAGCAGGATTAGATTTTCAGTAGCAGTAGCAACTATCAATAAACGGTTAGGTAGCTCTTAAGAGCTAATTATTAATAGTTGAGCGAAATCGTATATCTCAGCGTGTAGGCCTTACCGTCGTGCATATAAGTAAGGATAGGACGCATCGAAAAAGTTCCGGTAGTATCATCGGTTATCTGACCCGGGTGGTCACCGTAGTTGAGCGTAGTGCCGTCAACTTCAAAGAAGATATACCCACCTGCCCACTGGCCTTCGTTACCGTCAGCATCAAGCCAGAAACCGTTATTGGCGCTTGCTGTAGTATTAAGCGAACCGTCGGTATTCTCAGCCAATAGCGAGATTATACCGTCAGAAGGCATCTCACCAACATGGATAAGCTCAGCCAATTCATCGGCCGACACACCGAAGAAGTCAAGTATCGGCTGTGCGGCAAGGTCTACAGAACCACGGCCATACTGACCGGGAGCTGAAAGTTTCACCTCGTATGTCACAGTCATGTTATACTCATCTACAAGATTGTAGACAGGCTCAACTTCTTCCACATAGTAAGCAAGGTCAGTGCCTTCGAGCTTAATAGTGTATGGGAACTGAGCATCATCAGCCTCATTGTCGTTCCATGCGTGACCTATATACTCTTCAGGTGAACCTTGTACCACAAGGTAAAGATAATCTGTACCGGCAGGTACATTGAATGTTAGACGACCATTGCGGTTCTTACCGGTCTCGCTATATGTGCGACGGTCACCTGTACGTGCTACGAAACCATAACGCCAGCCCATATTGCCGTCAGCTACTGTATTGTTGTAGTTAGATGTGTTGCCTACAGCCTTACCGTCGCCGTCAACCATAGTACCCTTATCTTTAGCATGAAGAGCACTACCGGCAGCCAAACCTTCGAAATCAACAGTTACTTCACCACCACCGTTGGGTACCTCAAGCGGTATTACATTGAAGCCTGTAGCACCCGGACACTGCTTGTAGCTTATCTGATAATGGCCTGTCACGTAGTTGAAATACATCTTGGTGTCGTAACGGTCCTGATGATCTTCGCGTGCATATTCCTTAACACCGTCAATGTCAAACGTAGCCATCTTCATGGCATAGTCGAACAGCTGTTCGCGTGTCTGACTGTAATCGTTGCCATTGTAGAGACGGGTATAAGTCATGATAGCATCTTCGGGATATACAGATTCTTTCCAGATACGTCCGTAAGCGTCGAGACCACTACGGTTCACCCAATAAGTCTGGAGGTAGTAAGAAGCGTAACGCATCCATTCATTGTGGAAGTGACGGTGGCAGTTATCAAGCCATACCTGGAAGTGATAGCTGTCAAGCTGTTCTTCCGGATAGTCACGCTGTGCCTGCCATTGTGCGCACTGTTCCCAATAGCCACAACCAGAGTCACGATTGACGAAACCGTAACGGAAACCATGGTCATAATTGTTCTCAAATCCTTGCTTGTTGACCTTGTCGGCATATACCTGATACTGGAACGAGTGGCCTATCTCATGCGCGATAGTCGAACCTACAGGCTGACAAGTGGAAGGATTTACCCACAGAGCACCAATGCTGTCGTCGTAACCCGAACCGGTAGCGAGCCATTCGTCCTGATAGATAAGATATATTTCCATCTTATAGTTATCAAGCATCGACTTGTTCTCACCCAACGTAGCCATCTGGAGCTTATTGATATTGGTGTCGAAGAACTGTTCGGCCTTAGCCAACAGGTCATCTATATCGACACGCATAGCTGCCGGTACACTTTCGGCATTAGGATTATCACCAAATTCAGGCGACCAGAACACGAAGAAGTGTTCTGACTGCTTCATACGATGCCATGAATAGTATGCGTCATGACGCAGCATGTATTCAGGACCGTTCTCGAAATGAGGATTCCAAGCAGCTGGGCAGAGATATTTGTCGTAGTCCTTGATGTCTGCGGGGTCAAGTAAGAGCACCTTGTAATCCTGTTCGACGCTGATAACTATAGTCTCACCCTTGATAGTTGAGATGGTCACCTGCGCTATACGGCTGTTGTGTATGTCCTCATTAGGCTGCACAGTCAGTGTAAGATGCAAATCTGCACCGGCCTCACCCTGGGCTGGTGAAACAGTAGCCCATGTACAAGTCTCACCGGCCTCATCAAGCACTACAGCTGTCCAGTCCATGTCGGCTGAGAAAGGTATGTCAATGCTCGTGGCATCAGCTGTGACGGTAAAGTCAGCCTCACCGGGTACTATCTCACCCTTATAGCGAGGGTCAAAGTCGGCATGGCGCTTGCTCATGTCGTCGTCCGAGCAACCTGTAGCTGCGGCTGCCAGAGCGCCCAGCATCAGGCAGCCCATACCTTTCAGTATATAATTATGTGTTGATTTCATTGCTGTCAGGTAATTTCTGTATTATTGATTACTCGAATGTAGCGTTGAGTATGTAAGACAGTGCCTTGCTATGATCAGCCTGAAGAGCGGCACCAAACTTGATTACATACTGAGCACCGGAAGGTATGCCAGGGTAACGGCCTATACCATAGCAGTGTTCATCATATTCGGGGTCAAACCAGGGTTCTATGTAGTAGACACAACCGTCACCCCAACCCATTATAGAGCCGTCGCCACCACACCAGTAACCACCGTTGTTGGCTGTCGACTGGCCGTCCCATATAAAGGCGTTGGTAGCATGGTCTATCATGAAGGTGCCCATAGTGCCATCTTCGATAGCGGCCTGGAACTGAGCCACGTTCATGCCAAATACATATTCGATGTTCTCAGCAAAATCTGACCAATCCCATTCGTATGCGGCATAGTCACCTGGAGGTATCGTTATATCGCGGAACACGTAGCTCTTATCGTAGGCTGTCACCGACATAACGAAGCGTACGTGTGTGTTATAGTTAGGACCGACTTTGGCAAATCCCATCTCCATAGGTACATTACCACCACCGTTGGGATCAAGATAAAACTCAAAACGATGTTGCTCGGCGTTGAACACCAGGCGTCCGTAGATATTTGCGTCATCGCTCTCGCATACGTTGGCATTCTTGTTAAGATACCAGCCGTATTTATCACCGGTGTTAGAGTCAGCTTTTACCCATACATTACGGTTGGGATTAATGGGATATACCACGTACTCACTACCGAGTTTGGAAATTACTTCCTGGGCTGGTACACCGAAGGCAGCCTGTATCATTTCCTCGTAGTCATAAACATCGAGAGTTACGGGGGTGTCATCACCAGCCTGCATTTCATAGCTGCGAGTGGCTGTGACAGCAGGGTCAGCTTTAACCGGTGGGTTCTCGTCAGGGCCATAGACATGTATCTTAGACGAGTCAGCGTAATCATGCTCGCACGAGGTAGTACCTGTAAGCAATACGCCGGCGGCTAATACGCAGAGTGTTATATGCTTATTCATTGGTCTGTAGCTTTTATATTAGTATGCGTATCCGGGATTCTGCTTCAGGTTAGGATTACCCTGCAGGTTATCGCGAAGAATTGGGAAAATATCAAGATGATGATCGGTCGGGTTAGTGTTCGGCAGTTTGTCAAACCAGCTCTTGCCGTTGAATACGTTGCAACCGTTGGTCAGTTTGAAACGTATGAGGTCCTGACGGCGGTGGTGTTCGTAAGGGAATTCCCATGCGAGGTCGTCAAGCAGACCGCCAAGTATGATGTCATCGCCACCTTCGTGTGTCTCAAACACCTCAGTCACGTTAAGTTCGCCAGTTGCATTGTCAATTTCACCGTGAGTGGAGCGACGACCATAGTCATATACCGACCCACCTTTAAGCTGAGCGACTGTACGTACGGCTTTAGCCGGATTCGAAGCGAAAGCACGCTGACGAACCTGTGATACAAGGTCAGCAGCTACCTGTTCGGTCTCACCCTTATAACCACCAAGACGCAACAGACACTCGGCTTTTATCATCATGGCGTCAGCCAGACGGAAGAAAGGCACATTACAGTTGCTGGTACCGATGTTGCCCGGTTCTATCTCATAGAGCCACAGACGTGCGCCCTGCATACCGGCTGCACCCGGGCTTTCGATTGAGTACACTTCAGGAGTGTAATTCAGACGTACACCGTCGATATAGATTGGGTTGCCGTTTATGTCGTTCTGCTCACCCCATTTCCATGTGTCGGCCTTACGGCTATCGTCACGATCGTATGTTGCGAGGAACTGAGGTATACATGCAGAACCATTCCATGGGTCGAACGTAACACCGAACATGCCCTGAGAACCGGCCATGAACCATTTGCAGAAGTGGTTGGTGCCGTGGCCTGCATACTTGTTACTGTACATGAGAGCAAAGATTATCTCTTCGCACTCCGAGTTGTTGGACGCGAACGGTGCACGATAAGTAGAAGCAAGGTTGTATAAACCTGAATTGATAACTTCATTCACTTCGTCGATAGCCATGCCGTAATACTTGCTGTCTTGTGCATCAGGGAACCATGCGTCATGATTCAGATACATCTTGGCCAGAATCATACAGGCCACGTAGTAGTTGAGCTGACCTACTTCTTTAGTCTTAGTCAGAAGAGGTTTGGAGTCGTTAAGCTCGCTTACTATGAAGTTGAATGTGAACTCCGGGGTCTCCTGTTCGGGCATAAAGCCAGCGGGAACGTTATTGGTGGTTGTCACCGGTATGTTACGCCACAGATCGAACAGAACGTAGTAAAACAAAGCACGGAATGTACGCAACTCAGCTACAGCAGTCTCATTAGCGGCTATTGACTCAGTATCGAGAAGAGTATTACAAGCGCTTATACCTTGATAACATGAATACCACGGACGGTAAAGGTGATTGATGGTCGAGTTAAACTCATGGGTATGCAGAGGTATATACTGAGCGCCCCAACCGGAAGTTTCGTAACGGAAAGGTGTCATAAGTATATCGCCACATTCCTGGCTGATGTCCATATAGCCTTCCCAGCCGTCATACATGTCACGCAGACGGTCGTATATCGGACCATATTGCGACTGTATATCCTTTTCCGAAAATTCGTATGACCCGTCACCGGGCAGGTTGCTATATATGGTCTCGTCAAGATTGGTGCAGCCTGTAAGTGCAATAGAGGCTACAGTCAGACCGGCAAGCAGACCGTTTCGTATATTGAAGAATTTCATGATGGTCGTTTTTACAGATGGTTAGAATGTAAGGTTGACACCTACTGAGAACGAACGTATGGTTGGATACTTGTCACGGTCATCGACACCGGCAGTCCAGAAGTTCTCAATGTTGATTTCGGGGTCAATACCCTTATACTTGGTGATGGTAAAGAGGTTGTCGACAGCACCGTAAATACGTATCTGTTTCATCCACTTGTCGTTCTTCAGCGGTATGGTATAACCGAGCATCAGATTCGACATCTTGAAGTAGTCACCGTTTTCTATATAGTAGCTGGTCACAGCCTGGCTCTGTCCGGCTGCAAGCGGACGAATACCGGCTACCGGCTCGGCTGCCTCACGCAGTTTATTGTAAGCATGGGCGTTGTTGGCATAGAATACACGCTGGTTGTTGACAATCTTGAAACCGAAAGCACCAGTAAACTGCATCGAAAGGTCAAAACCACGATATTCGAGTGTATTGCTCCAGCCGATGTTTACCTTTGGTATACCATTACCGATACGCTGATACCAGCCGTCTGTATCGTTACGCATGTCCTGATAGAATTCTGCTACCAGTCCTGTACCGGGCTGTTCTATAAGAAACATACCACTATTTTCGTCGACACCTACTGCCTTAAGACTCCATATTTCACCTAAAGGTTTGCCTACCTCAACTTTGTGGGTGTACTGAGATACAGGGTCACCTATACCCCACTGCCAGAGGATATTCTCTGTCTGATAAAGGTCATTCGACAGACTTACAAGCTTATTGGCGTTGGTCTGAAGAGTAAATGATGTTTCCCAGTGGAAATCATGAGTCTGTACAGGAATACCGCGTATCAATAATTCCACACCGGTATTGCGCATCTTACCAACGTTAGCGGTAGTGTTCGGATAAAGATTCGGGGGTGAGGGCACTGTATAATCGAACAGCATATCCGAAGTATTCTTTATGTACCAGTCTACACTACCCGATAGGCGGTTGTCAAAGAAGCCGTAATCTATACCTACGTTAAACTCACGAGCCTTTTCCCATTTCAAATCAGGATTAGGATTAGAGCCAGCTACAAGACCATGCTGCCATTGGCCGTTACGGTAATAGTAAGCACCATCATAACTGTATTTAGCGAGAGATATGTACTCGTCATAAGGTACAACACCGGTGATACCGAAGCCTGCACGTAGTTTAAGTGTGTTTAGATAAGAGCGTGTATGCTCCATGAAGGCTTCATTATTGATGTTCCAGCCAGCAGACACTGACGGGAAAGCACCCCACTTATGATTGGCACCGAACTTCGAGCTACCTTCGTAACGTATTGAAGCGAGGATATTGTAACGGTTATCATAACCATAGCTTACACGTGCGAACCAACCTATCAGTTTGCTCGAACCCTTATCGGAAGACATAGATGCCTTACCGTCTGAAAGATAAGAACCAATACCGATGGAGTTCCACTGGAAATAATCATTGGGGAAATTAGCATTCCACATGCCTGAATTTTCCCATGTATTGTCAGAGTAGCTATAACCGACCAGACCTTCGAAACGGTGTACACCGTTCCAGTTGGCGTTATACTTTGAAGTTACCTCAAGATAATTGTCAATGTATTGATTCTCTCCTATTGAAGCTGTACCTTCAAAACCGTCCAATTCATTGAGAACATGCAGACTGCTCTTATAACTCTTCTCTGTGCCTTGACCACGGTGTGTGGCAAGCATAAGGTTTGTCTGCCAACCCTTGATAGGCTCGAAGGTGATGTTACCGGTCAGACGTATAGTATTCGAACGACCAACACCATCTTGCTCATTCTGCATTGATACAGGGTTATAGTATTGCAACAGGGTTCCTTCGTTATACGAACCGTCTTCGTTCCATATCGGTGAAGTCGGGTTACGTATCACTGCCTGACGATATATGGCGACAGCGTCGTTTACTTGATATTTATAGGCTTCGGCTACACCGTTAAGATTAATCTTCAACATGTCGTTGAGCATCCAGTGGCTCATGTCGAAGTTCATCGAGAATGTCTCGTTGCCGGTCTTCTTCATAACACCTTCGGCATTACGATAAGTGAAGTTGCCGTAATATGCAGTATTTGAATTACCGCCTGAGATTGACACTGAGTGGTTGTTTGTAACACCCGTGCGACTTATGGCGTCAAGCCAATCGGTGTCGTAACCCTCATCTTTATAGTTAGTCTTACCGGCGCGTATGTCGGAAGCGTCCATGAAGTCCATCTTCTTCGACCAGCGTGACCACGACACGTAACCTGAATAGCTGACAGTAGTATTGGAGTTGCGCTGTCCACCTTTTGTAGTGATAAGTATGACACCGGCAGCACCACGTGTACCGTAGATAGCCGCTGCCGAGGCGTCCTTCAAAACATCGATACTCTCAATGTTTTCAGGAGCGACACTCTTGAGGTCACCCGGCACACCATCTATAAGTACGAGCGGCGTAGCGTTACCAGATACTGTTACGATACCACGCAGGCTTATCTCCGAATTTGCTCCCGGGTCACCAGACGATTTCGTAATGGTCAGACCAGCTACCTTACCTTTGATAAGGTCACCGGCATTGTTGTTATTGCCGACTTTGAAGTCCTCGGCCTTGACCGACGACACAGCCGACGTGATGTCACCTTTGCGCTGGGTGCCGTAACCGATGACTACCACATCGTCGAGCGATACCGACGATTCCTCAAGCACTATCTCGTAGTTCTTCTCCTTTCCTACAACTACAGTGGCAGGAAGGTAGCCGAAGCCCGAGATGTTGAGTTCCTGACCCGGAGCAGCCTTGATGCTGAAGCGGCCATCTATATCGGTAGCCGTACCTGTGGTGGTACCGCGTACCAGCACGCTGGCGCCGATAATCGGCTCGCCTTTCACGTCAAGCACCTGACCTGTCACCGTAGCAGCCTGCTGTGCATGTTGGGCTTGCGGTACGGAGTAGATCGCCAGCGGACTCACCACGGTGAACGCAAGGAGCGAGGCAAAGCCCAGCAACCTGTGGCGCACATTGGTTAGTTTGACATCTGGTTTCATCATTTTGTAAAGAGTAGTTAGTTAGTATTATTTTTTTCAGTTAACTTGCTTTGGTTGACCTTAGTCTACTTTCCATTCTATGACACCGCCACTGTTGCCGTCCTGTAGCTTGGCTGTGAGGCGTAGTGCCGTGGTGGTGACTGGTGTAAAGTCGACATGGTTATAGGTATCTTTGGCAGTGCCGAAAGTAGATGATGTTTCTACATCGGCCCACTTCTTATCTGGGGTCATATACTGTAGACTCCATTTCTCTGGCACACGATAGTTGCCATCATAATGGTCAAAGTCAAGCCAGTACACATCAACACTACTGACTTCCTGAGGTTCATTCCAACGATAGCAGAGATTCTCCTGTGTGCCTTGACGCAACCACCAATAGTGGTAAGGTTTCGATGTATCGGCACTTGACACAGGTTCCCACTGGTCATTATAACCCCATGCCCAATTCAGATTAGAGGTGGCTGCAGGTGCGTCTGAGGTAAGTTGTGTAGGCTCTGAGTACATCTCGGCGCGACTTGCTTTGGTAGGTTCGGGTACAGCTACAGCACGGTCAGCCGAAGCAGGAATCCATACAGCCATGTGGTCGTTACCACGATTATTCCATGTACAATAAGGTATTGCTGTGAAGTCTACTTCTTGCTCGCCACCATCACGTGTCACTTTACGGGCTTTACCACTGAGTGTCATGACTCCATTGAGCATATCAGCGCGATAAGATTCTTCAAAACGTGTGTCTTCGGGGATATATTTGTCAAATACTGTACTGTCATTTTGGTCACGACCTTCAAGACAATACATAATCGGCCCACGTTGTATAGCCAGTTTGCCCTCGTCATCAGCCACATTGTCATTGGCACGCACACGGCGTGTCTCCATAGGCAGTGTCAGTTCTATTACGTCACCAGGCTTCCATGTGCGTTTCACAGTAGCATAACCGTCACCTTTGAGCACATCAGCTTTTGAGCCGTTGACAGTCAGAGTATATTTATCAGCTGCCTTGCGTGTGAACGAGTAAAGGTCAGTAGGTACCGGTGCTTCTTGCGCCCACCCGGGGATACGTACACGTACGGCAAACTCACCTTCCTGTGCGGGAGTGAGAGTCATCTTCACTTTTCCCTGCCAAGGATATTCAGTCTCCTGACGTATTTTGACTTTGTTGTTCTCAGTGGTTATGTCAGCATCGCTCTGTATGTAGAGATTGACGAAGATATCATCACCCTGTGTGGCATACATATAATTCGGAACACTGGCCATGAAACGAGTCACATTGCCCGGACAGCAAGCGCAGCCGAACCACGGAGCGCGTTCATGCTGTCCCATCGATTCGAGTGGATTGTCGTAGAAGAATTTATCACCGGATAGTGATACACCTGAGGGGACACCATTATAGAGGGCACGTTCGTAAACATCGGCATACTTCGAGTCGCCTGTAGCAAGGAACATGCGATGATTCCAGTAGACATTGGCTATGGCAGCACATGTCTCACAGTAAGCTGTGTGGTTGTTAAGCTCATAATCAGGTCCGAAACCTTCACCCTGAGCTCGGCTACCGATACCGCCTGTTATATAAAGCTTACGCGAAGCCATGTTATCCCATATACGGGTCAGAGCGTTGAAATAGGCTGTGTCGTTTGTCAGTGCGGCTACATCAGCCACGCCAGAATAGAGATAGCCGGCACGTACAGCGTGACCTACTATCTCGTCCTGTTCGAGTATGGGTTTATGGTCTTGTGAGTATTCGCTAAGACGGTGGCCATCGGTGCCACGTCCTGTCTCTTCGACAAAATAGCGAGCCGTGTCAAGATATTTTTTATCTCCTGTCACCTTGTAGAGTTTGGCAAGTGCCATTTCTACTATTGGATGACCGGACGGCACATGTTTTTGACCTTCTTCTGGTCCGAACACTTGACACACAAGGTCAGCGTTCTTTATAGCTACATTGAGAAGACTGCGTTTGCCTGTAGCCAAATAGTGAGCTACAGCAGCTTCGTAGAGGTGACCGCAGTTATAAAGCTCATGACTGTTTATTTTTTCCCAACGATGACTGCCCCACCAGCCTGACAGACGGTCACATTTATTGGTGACACAAGTGGTGAGATAACCATCTGGCTCCTGTGCAGCAGCTATAAGATTGATGACACTGTCGAGATAGGCATCGAGTTTCTCGTCATATTTTACAGCTAAGGAGTATGATGCACCTTCTATTATTTTATATGGATCAGTATCGTCAAATGAGAAGTCGCCCCGATGTTCCCCTTTCTTAAGACCTCCGGCTATGGCGAAGTTGTCAAAGCGTCCGTTTCTCTCACATTCTTTAAAGGCAGAGGGAATAGATACAGTACGGTTAGTTTCAATGCGTGGGCCCCAGAAGGAGTCGTCAATGTGCACCTGCGTGAAGGGCACTTCCCTGACGGGAGCTACCGGCCGCTCATAAGCTTTTTCGCTTGAGCAACCCGTAAGCACCAATATGGTCGTCAGGCCCATGGTCAGTGTCGTGATGAGTTTCATATAGATTTGTCAGGTTATTTGTATCGTGCCGGTTTATTTATGTGTATACGATATTTCAACATTCGTATATCCGAACACATGGTAGTTAGATTATGCCGCAAATGTACGGTAAGATTTCCAAACTCGATATTAAAATCGTCCAAATATGCTGTTAAAATCGTCCAAAACTAATATTTTTTGCTTGTTTGGACGTTTTTTACATCATTTTCGCACGATTTTTACATTCTGATTCGTATGCTTTCACTTATTTTGCAGCTGTAAGTTTTTTGCAACATTCCTTACATACTTTAAGTCTACCTTGCTCATGAAACTCAATCTCGCACCGGCCTTAATTATGGCTGCGTGTACCGTGACTCCGGCATACGCACGTTCGGTAGCGGTGACATCTCCAACAGGTCTAGTCACAGCCGAAGTCACCGATGACGACGGCCACTTGCTTCTCGGAGTGACACGTGGCATCACTCCATTGTTGCTTCCTTCGCCTATTGGTATTAATCTGGAGTCGGTATCGAAGCCGCTCACCATACGTTCGTCACACACACGCTATAATATAGAGGAGCATATCGAAGCGCCTTTTTACCGACAGAAAAGTTTCACCGCCCGTTATAATGAGGCGGTCATAAATCTTTCGGACGGTGTACGTCTTACAGTACGTGCAGCAGATGATGGGATAGCTTACCGATTTTCAACCACACGTAAGGGTGCTGACCGTGTGAAAGCAGAACAGGCCGATTTACAGCTTCCCGAAGGTGCAGATGTGTGGTTAGCTCATTCTACTAATCCGGAAAAGCCTTTTGCTATGGCTTTTCAGAACACCTATACAGTGAGGCCTATCAGTTCAGCTGCTCCGTTGCCTGCTTTTCTACCGGTATCAGCTGAAATCGAGCCCGGCCTACGTCTTACTGTGCTTGAATCTGACCTCGAATCCTATCCTGGCATGTTTATAAGTGCTGATTCAGTATCAGGCAGTCTGAAAGCGATGTTTGCCAAAGTTCCTGTCGAAACCGATTATTATCCCTGGCGACATCAGCTTTATGTCACTTCAACTGCTGACTATATAGCAGATGTGAAAGGACCTCGTGATTTCCCATGGCGAATACTGGCTGTAACTACTGACGACCGTCAAATGCCTGTCAATAATCTTGTCTATACGCTTGCTTCTCATTCGCGTGTGAACGATATTTCATGGATACGTCCCGGTAAGGTAGCCTGGGACTGGTGGAACGACTGGGCTCTTGACGGTGTTGATTTTAAAGCAGGTATTAATACCGAAACTTATAAGCATTTCATAGATTTTGCTTCACAGCATGGGTTGGAATATATTGTGCTTGACGAAGGTTGGTATGTTCCAGCTTCGGGCGACATGCTGACTGTCATTCCGGAAATAGATTTACAGGAACTCATTGATTACGGAAAACAGCGAGGTGTGGACATCGTGCTTTGGACTGTATTCAATGTACTTGATGACCAACTCGAAGAAGCATGTAGCAAGTATGCAGATATGGGGATTGCGGGTTTTAAAGTGGATTTCCTAGACCGTGACGACCAACAGGCCGTTGATATGACTTATCGTATAGCTGACGCCTGCGCACGTCACCGACTTATACTTGATTATCATGGCTTCTACAAGCCTACTGGACTTAACCGTACCTATCCTAACATCATAAATTTTGAGGCTGTGTTCGGCATGGAGGAGATGAAATGGTCAGACCCTTCAGTCGATATGCCATTATATGATGTCACTTTCCCCTATCTGCGTATGATGTCTGGGCCAGTGGATTACACTCCTGGTGCTATGCGTAACGCTACAAAAACTGACTGGCGTGCCGTGTATTCATATCCCATGAGTCAAGGTACACGTGCTCACCAGCTTGCCACTTATATAGTACATGACTCACCTTTTACTATGCTGGCAGATTCACCTTCGTCTTATCGTGGCGAAGACGAGTGTGTGGAGTTTATAGCTGGATTGCCAACAGTATTCGACAGTACTGAAATTCTCGACGGGCGTATGGGTGAATATATAGTCACTATGCGCGAGGCAAACGGTAGCTATTTCGTGGGTGGCATGACTTCGTGGACGCCTCGTGACTATACGCTCTCTCTATCTTTCCTTCCCGAAGGTTATAGTTATCGCGCTACAGTCATGGCCGACGGTGTAAATGCCTCAAAGACAGCTCGTGACTACCGCCGTTTTGTACAGACTGTAGACAATACTTCTACCTTGCAACTCGACATGGCGCCTGGCGGTGGTTTCGCCCTGCGTCTTGACCCAATTACTAATAATGTAACCCTTAATAATACAGACCGTTGAAATTCAGATGAGACATACCTTATTCCTTATAGCTCTGATGACAGGCTCGTCCCTGGCACAGGCGGATATTGCTTTCGATGCGCCGGGTGCAATGAATCCGGTGATACCTGGCTATTTTGCTGACCCGACACTTAAAAAGTTCGGCGATACCTATTATATGTATGCTACTACTGACGGTAGCGGCGCCGGGTTCGGTCCAGCTCAACTGTGGCAGAGCAAAGACCTTGTCAACTGGACCATGATGCCTATGAACTGGCCTGATAGTCACTGGATATGGGCACCTGATGTCATGCTCAATAAGACGGACGGTAAGTATTATTATGTCTATTGTCAGCCTTGTCAGATTCATGTCGGAGTTTCTGAGACTCCGCGTGGTCCGTGGACCAACATTCTTGGTGAAAGCGAGGCTGTGCTCGTACCCGACCGTTTTGTCAAAAATGCCATAACTCTTGACGGCCAAACATTTGTTGATGATGACGGTTCGATTTATATGTATTGGGGCACATGGGGAATATACGATGGGTTCGGTTGCGGTGCCGGTAAATTGACATCGGATATGAAATCATTTACCGAAACACGTCTTATCCCAAATACAGAAGCTACTGATTTCTTTGAGGCTCCATTCGTTCTCAAAAAAGATGGGGTTTATTATTTCATGTATTCCTCTGGGTCTTGTCATGACCATACTTATCGTGTACAGTACGCTACTGCTGATAAACCTCTTGGGCCTTATACCTACCGTGGGTGTATACTTGAGACTAACGCCGATGGCACTGTACACGGCCCTGGTCATCACAGTGTCATAGAGGAGAACGGTAATTATTATATAGTCTATCACCGGCATGACAACCCTCATTCCAATCGCGGGTTTCACCGTCAGCTGTGTATCGACAAACTGGAGTTTGATAAAGATGGCTCGATACGTCCTGTTACTCCTACACATACAGGTATAGGTACGCTGGGGAAAATGCCTGACCATAAGGATAATCTGGCTTATCGTAAGCCTGTAAGTACCTCTTCAGTATATGATGATAATTTTAAGGCTGAGTATGCGGTAGATGATAATAATGGCACTCTATGGCGTCCGGCTGGTATGGGTCAGGAATGGATTGAAATAGACCTTGGCCGTAATGAGGATATAGGTAGCATCTGGACACAATGGGAATATGCCACTCAGTTTTATCAATACCTTATAGAAACCTCATCTGACGGTAAGACATGGGATATATTCGCAGATAAACGTAATAATCGCCTTGCCGGAAGTCCTATGGTGGATTTCGGTAATGCTAAAGCACGCTATGTGCGCATTACCTCAACCGGAGGCGAAAAACCCAGCTTTAATGGAGCTCTTTGGAATATCAAGGTATTCGGTGATGTGCGTGATGAGTGCCCACAACAGTGGGTTGGTCTCTCTCCCTATGACTGGGATGGACGCGAGTGGCATAATCGTCATGGTCAACTCGGTGGTGCTTTCACCTTGACACAAGGTCATGCTTCGACAGACCGTGTCGAGGGTCGTGATGCCATTACTCTTGCTCCGAATTCAGTACTGAGTTTTTCAAATGCTGCTTTACATTCGGGACTGCCTTATACCTTTACTGCACAGGTCTATCGTGATGGCAAATGGCAACTCACTGACCTCACTCCTAACCTTGATAAAGGTACCCTTACTATAGCAAGTGGCGCAGAGCCTCTCGTATTAGGTGACATACATTTCTATAATTGGCAACTGACAGATGCTGAGAAGCAGTATGATGCTACAACCGTAATGCGGCGTATGCCTGTAGCCTCACGTGAACGTATCGGTAAGGTGGTGGACATCAAAGCTGATATGTTTACTCAGGGTGATACGGTAGCTTATATCCCCAACTTTGGTATAGACGGTTATTTCGAGACACTGACTGAACCGGTAATCGTTGAGGAAATAGAGGGACGCAAAGGATTCCGTTTTGATGGTATCCAAGTAATGCAGTCATCGTTTGGCCTACCTGCCACGCTTACACACAATGCTCCCTATACGCTCGAAGCCTGGATACTTAACCCTGAGATTGCAGAGAATGAATGTTTTGCTGACTTCACCACTTCGCATGACGAATTGGAGAAAATCATGGCCGTTAACGGTACCGAACCGCGTTGCGGAGTTATGAACCACTACGGTTGGTATGAAGATGCAGGCTGGAAAGATATCAAAGACCTTGAAGGTAAATGGCAACACATCTACGTCTGCTTCGACGGTCGCATGGAACGTGTCTATATCAACGACAACCTCGTAAGCGAAAAGGACATACAGCTTCTCATCAAGCCTTCACAGTATGTCACTCTCGGACGCAACGCCGAGCGCGAATGGCCCTTCACCGGCTACATCTCCTCCCTCACTCTCTGGGACGAATACCTCCCCAAGAAGTGACCTCCCTCTCCCCGCCCTTTCCGCTCTCCCTCACCCTCTCTCTCCTCCCATCTACCCTCGCGAAGCTGGTTTCCGCCGCAGCTCTGCTGCATATGATAACTTCCACAACCATAAATCATGAAAAAACTCTTAACCGCCTCTCTTATTGCCGCCACCTGTGCTGGTGCCTTCGGTGCCCCGAAGAGCAAAGCCCCATCACACGGCTATCCCATCAACCCGGTGCCTTTCACCTCGGTCAAAGTGACCGATGACTTCTGGGGCCAGCGCCTCAAAGCCAGTCGCGAAGTCACCATTCCGCTTGCCTTCAGCAAATGTGAGGAGACAGGTCGCTACGAAAACTTCGTCAAAGCTGCTCATCCAAGTGATGACTACGAAGTCGGTGGTCTTGCATTCGATGATACCGACGTCTACAAAACCATCGAAGGTGCCAGTTACCTACTCCAGACTTACCCTGACAAGAATCTCGAAGCCTATATCGATAGTGTGCTTGTAATAGTTGCTGCCGCGCAGGAACCTGACGGTTATCTCTACACCAGCCGCACCATGAACCCTAAACACCCGCACGAATGGGCAGGCTCAAAGCGATGGGAATGTGTCGAAGACCTCAGCCATGAGTTCTATAATTTAGGACACATGGTAGAAGGTGCGATAGCTCACTATCAGGCTACAGGTAAACGCAACTTCCTCGACATAGCTATAAAATACGCAGACTGCGTATGCCGAGAGATAGGAGATGGACCGGGACAAGTGGTGCGTGTACCGGGTCATCAGATAGCCGAAATGGCTCTTGCCAAGCTCTACTTAGTGACAGGAGATAAGAAATATCTTGACCAGGCAAAGTTCTTCCTCGATAAGCGCGGTTACACGCAGCGCACTGACGAATACAGCCAGGCTCATAAACCTGTGATAGAGCAGAACGAAGCCGTGGGCCATGCTGTACGTGCCGCTTACATGTATGCCGGTATGGCCGATGTAGCTGCCCTTACAGGCGACTCAGCTTATATAAATGCCATTGACAATATCTGGGATAA